>NZ_CP037922.1:1223750-1529687 GCF_004355185.1 Hymenobacter radiodurans | reverse complement strand
TGCCCCCCATCCGGCTCCTGCAACGTGGCAATGGTGCGCATCAAGGTTGATTTACCCGCGCCGTTGGGGCCCAGCAGCCCGTACATGCCCAGCGGAATATCCAGCGATATATTATGCAATGCCTGCACGCCATTCGCATACCTTTTCGAGACATTGCGGATGATCAGGCCTAAGGGGTGAGTTCCCATTTTATCGGATTTGCTTCAGTTACCTTTCTATTTCAGAACGAAGCAATCGTTACCGAATCGAATAGCGAAATGTGATATGCTGATGCGGTGAAGTACTCGACCAAGTTGGACTTTGCTTCTGCCAACGCACTGGCAGGCTCCTTTGCCTCTCCCGTAGATTAGCCTTCGTAGCTGGTCGAAATGCTGGCCCGGACTAGCACCGAAAAACCCACCTTTGTGCTATGGAGCGCGTCAAAAGAATCTTCCGGCTGATTCACCTATCTGTCTGGGTCTTATTCACCTTGGCGGTAGTCTTACAACTTAAAGGTGATACCGACGCCCACTGGCGTACCACCACGGCGGGTTTTATAACCACCTGTATGTATGTTTTTTACGGTCATTTCTACCTATTAACCCTTACTACCGGCAAGAGAAAGGGAAGAGACTATTGGCTCCGACTGGCGGGCATCGCGCTGACCGCGCCTTTGTGCTTTTTGCTTTTCCACCAGCAGCCGTTTGATTTTGGGTATTATTCAATGCACTTAATCACCACAGTCCCCATCTTTCTCTTCCTGAGCTGGCTGGCCCGGGTCACCGAGAACTTAGTGCTTAACACCATTCGGAAAGAACAGTTGGAGAAGCAGGCCGTGGAGGCCGAATTGGTTAATTTGAAATCACAGATTAACCCGCATTTTCTGTTCAACACCCTCAACAACATCCACACGCTGGTATATAAGCAAGCTCCGGCCGCCCCGGAGGCGGTCATGCACCTGGCCTCGTTGATGCGCTACATGATTTATGAGTCCAACGCGGCCACGGTTCCGCTGACCAGGGAGATGGATTATTTGCGGGACTATGTGAGTTTGCAGCAGCTCCGCTACAAGCACAGCCCAGTAGTGGACCTACAGATAGAGGGGGAAACTGAATCATGCTACATTGCCCCGTTGCTGTTCATTCACCTGCTGGAAAATGCCTACAAACATAGCCCCGCCCGGTTGGAGCCCGGCGACCTGAAGGTAAGGGTGGAAATACAGGACGATATCCTTGCCTTCAGCGTGCAGAACCCAATAGGAAAAAAATCGACCAACGCGCTCGAAGAACCGGGCGGCATCGGCTTACCCAATGTTCGAAAAAGGCTGGCTTTGTTGTATCCTGATCAGCATACACTGACTATTCAGAACACTGGCGAAACCTTCACGGTTGCCCTTACCATCCAAGGCCTTCATTTACCGGCGCATGAAAGAAAAGCTCACCTGCTACATCATTGAGGATGAGTACCTGGCCCAGGAAATAATGGAAGAATACATCCGGAAAGTCCCGTTTCTGGAGCTGAAAGGGTCATTCGTGAGCCCCCTGGAGGCCGCCGGTCATTTGGAGGAAGACAAACCCGACCTACTGTTTCTGGATATCAACATGCCGGACCTGGATGGGCTCAGCTTCATCCCGATGCTGAACCCCAAACCCATGATTATCCTGACTACCGCCTACGACCAGTATGCGCTGAAGGCTTATGACTTAGAGGTGAAGGACTACCTGTTGAAACCCTTCACGTTTGAACGGTTTTACAAAGGCGTGTTGCGTCTGTATCAGGAAAAAAGCCCCCAAGCTCCTTGGCGAAGAAGGAAGAAAAAGCGGAAGCGAAGCCGGAGCAGGAGTATATTTTTCTCAAGGTGGGCCACCGCATTCAGAAAGTGGCTACCCGCAATATTCTCTTTGTGGAGGGTATGAAAGACTATTTACGGATTCATACCACGGAGGAGAAGATTATGACTCTGTTGAACTTTGCCAAACTAGAAGAACTGCTGCCCGCTCAGGATTTCGCCCGCGTGCACCGATCCTTTCTGGTGGCACTTGATAAAATTGACCACATCGAGAAAAACCGCATTCGCATTGCCGACCAACTCATTCCCATCAGTGATACCTATGCCGAGGCTTTTTATAAAATGCTAAAGGGGTTTCAATAGGATGAGTTAGTACTACGGCGGTCCTGAAGCAGGAGAAATGCGGCGATAAGCTCTGCTGGTTTTAGAGTTAATTAAACAAGCTACTCAGCTGCTGCACAAATACCTGCGCGCTCATCCACGTCATTACCAGCACCACCAGCACCCCCACAACGGCCAGCCACAGCGGGTGCCGATACTCGCCCACTACTTTTTTGCGGTAGGCGGCTACCAGCATAGTAGCCAGCGTGATAGGCAGAATAAATCCGTTTAGAGCGCCCGCCAAGATGAGCAGGCTAACTGGTTTGCCGATGGTAATAAAGATGAGCGTTGAGATTAAAATGAAGGCAATGATGAGGCGGTTTTCGTGCCGGCTGATGCTGGAATGAAACGATTTCATAAAGGAAACCGAAGTGTAGGCCGACCCTATCACGGAGGTGACGGCCGCCGCAAACATCACCACGCCGAATAGCTTGTAGCCAAAATTGCCGGCCGCCAGCTGAAATACGGAAGCCGGCGGATTGTCGGCGGCGATGGTCAGGCCTTGGCTAACAACGCCCAATGACGCCAGAAACAACAGCACCCGAATAATAGAAGCCACCGTGATTCCAGAAACCGCGCTGGTCATTACCTGAGGCAGGGCGGCGGGGCCTTTCACGCCGGCATCAAGCAGGCGGTGGCCGCCGGCAAAGGTGATGTAGCCGCCCACCGTGCCGCCCACCAGCGTCACGATGGCCATGACATCCAGCTTGGTGGGGGCGAAAGTTCTAACCAACGCTTCGCCCACCGGCGGCTCCGATGTAAAGACCACGTACACGATAATCAGAATCATGAGCAGGCCCATGAACTGGGCAAATCGGTCCATAGCTTTGCCGGCCTCCTTTACCAGGAAAATAGCAATGGTGAGAGCCGCAGATATGGCAGCTCCAACTTCTACCGGAATCCCAAACAGCACTTGCAAACCAAGCCCGGCGCCGCCCACGTTGCCAATGTTGAAGGCTAGCCCACCTAGCACTATCAGGAAGGAAATAAAGCCCCCCAGACCCGGCAACACTGCATTGGCTATATCCTGGGCCCGCATTTCGGACACCGCAATGACGCGCCAAATGGTGAGTTGTACGCCCAGATCAATGAGGATAGAAGCCAGGATAACGAAGCCAAAGCTGGCTCCCAAGGCTTGGGTAAAAACAGTTGTTTGGGTAAGAAAACCGGGCCCAACCGCCGACGTCGCCATCAGAAAACCTGCCCCTAACAATACACTCCAGTTTCGGGCCTGCTTCATTGGGCAGTTTTTCTAAACGCTTGCAAGCTTACTCCTTCGTTTTGCAGAGTTTGCCGGATGTGGCGGGCAAATTCGAGGGCATGGGCACCGTCGCCGTGGATGCAGATGGTATCGGCCTGAATGGCTACGTCGGAGCCTTGCTGGGCGCGCACTGTGCCTTCTTTTACCATGCGCACTACTTGCTGGGCGGCTTCTTCGGGCGTGGTGAGCAGGGCGTTGGGCAAGCGGCGGGAGGTCAGGTTACCGTCGGGCTGGTAGGTGCGGTCGGCGAAAACCTCATGGGCTACCTGCAAACCCAGTTTGGTGCCGGCTTTGGTAAGCTCGCTACCAGCCAGGCCGTAGAGCACCAGCTCCGGATTGATGCGGTACACGGCTTCGGCAATAGCTTCGGCCAGCGGCGCACTAGCGGCCGCCATATTGTATAAGGCGCCGTGGGGTTTTACGTGGTGGAGCCTGCCTCCTTCGGCCGCCAAAAAGCCCCCAGTGCTCCTATTTGGTACACCACCATATCGAAGGCTTCTTCGGGGGAAACTGCCATTTCGCGGCGACCGAACCCGACCAAATCCGGCAGGCCGGGGTGGGCACCGATGGCGACTTGGTGCTGGAGGGCGAGGCGCACGGTTTTGCGCATCACGACTGGGTCGCCGGCATGGAAGCCACAGGCAATATTGGCGGAGGTGATATAAGGAAGAATAGCCGCGTCGTTGCCCAGATTATAAGAGCCGAAGCTTTCCCCCATGTCACAATTCAAGTCAACAGTAAACGGTTGGTTCATCTATTCATTTTTATGACACTAACTCCAAAACGTCATGCAGAGCAGAGCGAAGCATCTCGCGTGCTGATGTCTGATTACTAATCCTGCGTCAGCACGCGAGATGCTTCGCTCTGCTCTGCATGACGTTCTTATGAATCGCATAACTCTGCTTCAACCAGTCAGTTTAAGCTGTAAAGACTGTTGCAGTTGCCGGATGTTGAGTTCCTGCTGGCAATACAAGCGCTGAGCTTCGGCCAGCGACACCTCCTGAAAGCGAATTTTGCCCCCCGGTGGTACCTGCGCCAGCAGCGAGAAGTCGGCCGTAACTACCTGCGCGATGCGCGGATAGCCGCCTGTGGTTTGGTGGTCGGCCAGCAAGACGATGGGGTTGCCTTCGGGAGGTACTTGCACCGTGCCGAAGGTAACGGCGCTGGAGAGCATTTCCTCAGGCTGCATTAGGGTCAGAACTGCGCCATCGCCGCGCAGGCGGTAGCCCATGCGGTTGGAAGCCAGCGTCACGGTGTACTCCTGCGCCCAGAAATCCTGCTGACCAGCATTGGAGAACAAGCTATACTCCGGACCCGCCACCGCCCGAATACGGGGGTCGGGCTGCGGCCCCTGATACAGTTCGGGGCTGGGCGTCCAGGCAGCTTGCACCCAAGCTTTGGCCGGACTGGCAACAAACCTTTTTAGCCATAATTGCTTCGCTAATGCTGGTGGTCCGGGGCAGGGTATTACGTCGCCGGTTTTTAAGGCCCTCCCCTGCCGGCCGCCGATGCCCGCCTGCAGATACGTGGAACGAGACCCCAGCACCGTGGGCACCGTGAGGCCGCCGGCAAGGGCCATGTAGGTGCGGCAACCAGAGCCTTGGGGGGCAAATTGCAGCACGCTGCCCTGGCGCACAAAGATGGGCCGGTTCATTTTTATGGGCTGCCCATTGATGGCAGGAGCCAGATTGGCGCCGGTAAGTGCCATAAGTTGATCTTCGTCGAACCGGATTTTGGGCCCGAGCAACGTGACTTCCAGGCCCGCTTCATTTTCCTGATTTCCTACCAGCAAATTGGCCACGCGCAGCGCCAGCGCGTCCATCGCCCCACTCACGATAATGCCTTCTTTCTGGTAGCCGATTCTACCTAAATCCTGAATCGTGGTCAGGAGGCCGGGGCTGAGGATGCTAAGACTCATGCTTGTTTTGCTGCTCAAACTCGGCGGCTGTAATGGGCACAAAACGCACCTGATTACCTGCCCGTAGCAAGCTTGGGTTCTCCTGACGCGGGCGAAAAAGTCGCCGGGGCGTGCGGCCAATTAATTGCCAGCCGCCCGGCGTGGGGATGGAATATACGCCCGTTTGCTGACCCGCAATTCCCACCGACCCGGCCGGCACCAAAGTTCGGGGCTGGGACTTGCGGGGAGTGGCTATTTGCTCATTCAGACCGGCTAAATAGGGAAATCCGGGAGCGAACCCCACCATAGCCACCACATACTCTGGCTCGCAATGGAGCTGAACTACTTCGGCCTCCGACAAGCCTGCATGGCGAGCCACTTCTTCCAAGTCAGGGCCCAGCTTTCCGCCGTAGCACACCGGTATTTCTACCAGGGTAGGGGCAATTTTTGGTTGGGGAGTTTGCGCCTGCGCCAGCATTGCCTGCGCTATTTCGGTCATGCGGACGTAGGGGTCGAGGCGGCCTTCTTCGCTCATCAGCCACGGGTTATAGTACAGGGTGAGCGTCGTGTAGGCCGGCACATATTCTAGCAGCCCCAGCACTTGTAGCTGGTCGAGATAGGCGCAGCAAGCCTGAATACGCTGCTGGACTTCCGTATTATAGACGCGGCTGAACTGCAGCACGATGCCCGAATCGCCCAAAGGATAAATTTGGGGTTGTGACCATTGAATTTGCCCCCCACGTCGGTTTTGCATCGGCTGATTAAATAAATTCTGTTCTCTTTTCACTGGCAGAGCTTCCCACCAGAGCCTGCGCTTAACTCGCTCGTTTTCAACCGCAGGGCGGCCGACTGTGCTAGCTAACAAGCACATATAGAATTAGGAGAAGCTTGAAAGCGCAGGTGAAAATCGACAAAAATATCGGGCTTAGCGCTGAAGCAGCTCATCGGTTAAGCAAGTTCAACTTAACTACTTGCCCCACACTGCCGTAAGCCATATCAGTACTATAATAACTTATTGCATCATGGACCAATCACAGCAATCATCTCCGCAAAATAGCACATCGACGCAGTCGCAAGGCGCAGGCCAGCTACTCGACCAAGCCAAAAAATGGGTCAACCAAGGTAACGTATCCGATCTGCTTGGCCAGTTACCCAATTCAGTAAAGGACTTGGGCACGAAAGCAACTACCGGCTACAACAAGCTCAGCACTACCCAAAAAGTAGTTGGTGGCGCTGCCATAGCATTGGGCGTGGGCTTGTTGCTCACCAATCGCAAAAAGGGTAAGGGCAACAAAAAAGCCAACACACTGCAGGAGCTACTGCTCTTCGTCAACGACCGGATTGAGGGCTACAAAAAGGCCGCCGACGAAAGCCAAGACACGGAGCTTACCGGCTACTACAAGCAATTGGTGAGTCAGAGCCAGCGCTTTGCCAACGAGCTCAACAACCACCTACGTCAGCAGGGCGGCGAGCGGGAAGACGGCACTACGGTGAAAGGCAAAATCTACCGTCGCTTCATGGAAGCTACTTCCGCAGTGACAGGACACAGCGAAAAAACGATTCTGGCCACTAACATCCACGGTGAGATGTGGGCTTTGAAAGCCTACAAAGAAGCCCTCAGCGACCGTAGCCTAACCGGTCAGTTGCGCCAGGAAGTAGAGCGTCAGCATACGCAGTCGCAGGCAACGTATGACAAGTTGAAGCGCTTGGCCGAAAAGCAAAGCTAATCGTACGAGTAAGTTAGTTTAGGTCCTGTTGGGATGACAAAGATTGTCATCCCAACAGGACCTTTCGTTTTGCCCCAAACGAAAGTTTGACCAGCGAAGAATGATAGAAGTATCTTAGTCATTCACTCGTTGCTTTCCTATGAAAATCAGGTTCAATAAGTACCTACAATTTGGTGTATTATTCTTTGCGGCAGCGGCCCTAATCTGTTGTAGCAAAGCAGTGAAAACAACAACTATAGCAATAGAGAAAGGTGTTTCGCAAGAGTTAGCCGCCTATAGAAGCCAAGTCGTGTCTGATTTGGTCTATACCTTACACTTTACTATTCCAGCGGTCAAAGAACAGCCTATTCTGGCAACCGAATCTGTCTCATTTGTTCTAAGTGAAAATAAAAGCCCCCTACAACTCGATTTTAAAGAAAATACGGACCATCTCAAGCGTCTTATTGTCAATAAAAAACCAGTTACTATTGACCACCGCAACGAGCATATTATCATCCCCACGACGAATCTGCAAACCGGTAAAAACCAGATTGACATTGAGTTTGTAGCAGGTGATTTATCTCTGAATCGGAGCGACGATTTTCTGTACACCCTGCTCGTACCCGACCGGGCCCGCGCTGTATTTCCAGTCTTCGATCAGCCTAGCTTAAAGGCTACTTTTCAACTCGCGCTCACAGTGCCTCGATTATGGGATGCAGTAGCTAACGGGCCGCTAACCAACTTAACTGAACCTACTCTCGACGGCAGAGTGCCCGGATTTAAAACGTATTCTTTCGCTCCATCGGACACGATAAGTAACTACTTATTTTCGTTTGTCGCTGGCGAATTCAAACGTATTTCGCGCACGGAAAAGGGCCGTGTTATGCAGTTTTTGCACCGCGAAACTGACCCTAATAAACTAAAGCTAAGTCTGGACCCGATATTCCAGATTCACGGCGATGCGCTGGCGTTTATGCAAACGTACACGGGTATGCCCTACCCGTTTCAAAAGTTTGATTTTGCAGCCATTCCCGACTTCCAATATGGAGGCATGGAGCACGTGGGTGCCATCGATTATAAGGCCTCCACATTGTTCTTAGATGAAGGCGCTACGCAGGATCAGAAACTTGCGCGTTCCAACCTTATTGCTCACGAGACCGCCCATATGTGGTTCGGCGATTTGGTGACGATGCAGTGGTTTAACGACGTGTGGATGAAGGAGGTATTTGCCAATTTCATGGCTGATAAAATCACCCAAATAGCCGTCAAAAATTCCAATTACGACCTCAAATTCGTGCTGGATCATTACCCAGCCGCCTACGGCATCGACCGGACGGAAGGCGCCAATCCGATTCGGCAGCCGCTGGATAATTTGCAGGATGCGGGCTCGCTGTACGGCAACATTATTTACCATAAAGCGCCCATCATGATGCGGCAGTTGGAGCGGCTAATGGGACCCGAACAGTTTCAGCAGGGCTTGCAGGAATATCTGCGGAAATACGCCTTCGGCAACGCCACTTGGCCCGACTTAATTAGCATACTCGACGCCCGCACACCCGCCGATTTGCAGGCCTGGAACCAAGTGTGGGTAAATGAGCCCGGCCGCCCCGAATTTGCGTACGATTTGCAGACGCTGGGGGGCAAAATTTCGCGCTTAACGCTGACGCAAAAAGCAGAAGATAAGTCGGACCGAATCTGGCCGCAGCTATTTGAAATCACGCTGGTATATCCGACGTCTACGAAAGAGTTTACGGTGACAATGGATCAGCGTGAAGTGGCACTAAAAGCAGTGGAAGGCGAACCGGTACCCACGTATATTCTTTTCAATTCGACAGGTCTCGGTTACGGCCTGTTTCCGGTAGACAAGAAAATGCCCCCCAACGTGTTTGCGCTCAACAATCCGGTGGCACGGGCGGCGGCTTACGTGAACTTGTATGAGAACATGCTCGATGGGCGCGTGGTAGCGCCGCTGGAGCTTTTGGCGCTGAATCGGCAGGGCCTTACCCAAGAAAAGGAAGAGCTAAATTTGAAGCTACTGACCAGTCAGCTAAGCGATATTTTCTGGAAATTTTTGCCCCCCACAAAACGCCCTGAACTGGCCCCTGCTCTGGAAAATGAGATTTGGCAGGCGATGCAGCAGAACCCAAATAGCAACGCCAAAAAGCAGTTATTCAAAGCCTATCAATCGGTGGCTTTAACTCCCACCGCGCAAGCCAAATTATACGATGTTTGGGCGACGGAAAAGGCTCCGGATGGGGTCAAATTAACGGAAGATGACTACACCGCGTTGGCCCTAGCGCTAGCCGTGCGCGACTATGGCTCCGATGGCGAAATTCTGCGGAAGCAGCTAGCCCGAATTAAGAATGAAGACCGCAAAAAGCGCATGGAGTTTTTGATTCCAGCCTTGTCCGCTGACGTTAGAATCCGGGACGCTTTTTTTACTTCGTTAAAAGAAGAAAAGAACCGCAGCAAAGAAGCTTGGGTAGTCGCCGCGCTAGCCTATTTACATCATCCGTTGCGCGCTGAATCATCTGAAAAGTATTTGCCGGAGAGTTTGAATCTGCTGACTGAAATTCAGCAGACGGGTGATATTTTCTTCCCATATTCCTGGCTACAGGCTACATTTGGCGCTTACCAATCCCCAACCGCAGCTCGCACTGTTCGCGCATTTATCACGAAAAACCCCACGTATAATCCGAAACTGCGGGCGAAGATTCTGCAAGCCAGCGACGACTTATTTCGCGCCGAGAAATTAGTGCAACAGCAAGCCGTTTCAGGTAAGAAATCTTAATAGAGCGCAACCTGGCTTGTACTACCTCACCGCTGCATCGGCCGCTACGGGCTGCTTAAGCAGTGGCTGCAAGATATCCCACACGGTACGGGCAATGAGGCGGTGGCCGGCGGGCGTGGGATGAATCCCGTCGGGCTGGTTGAGCTTGGCTACGCCGCCTACGCCTTCGAGCAGGAAAGGAATGAGCACCAGCTTGTTTTCGCGGGCCAGATCGATATACGTCTGCTTGAATTGGGTGGCATAATCGGCACCTAGGTTAGGGGGAATCTGCATGCCGGCCAGCACAATTTGGGTTTGGGGGCTGATTCGGCGCACGGTGTCGATAATAGCCTGCAGGTTGCGGCGCGTATCGGTGAGCGGCAGGCCGCGCAGGCCATCATTGCCCCCCAGCTCCAGCACAAACACATCCACGGGCTGACGCAGCACCCAACCCACGCGGCTGCGGCCGCCAGCAGTTGTCTCGCCGCTCAAACCAGCATTTATCACCGTGTAGCCTAGGCCAGCCGAATCAATCTTTTGGCCTACCAACGCTGGAAAAGCTTCTTCTGGCTCTACGCCGAGGCCCGCCGTCAGGCTATTGCCAAAGAACAGAATAGTGCGTGAGCCCGCTGTGGGGGGCTTTTTATCAGCCGCCGGCGGGCTAGCGACCGACGTAGCGGTTTGTGAATCGGAGCCGCAGCTAGCTAGCGTGAGCAGCAAGCAGCAACTAAATACAGACAATAGGGTTTTCATGCGTGGGGGGCCTTTTTGAGGTATATGCCTAACGATAGAAAGTATTATAAAGATTAAAACGTCGTTTAGAATGCAGCTAACCTCCTGCTTATCGCCTCTTTCTCTTAACAATCCATACGTCCATCGTTCGTGCTTAAAGTAGAAAATCTCACCAAATCATACGCCAGTGGCGGCCGAGAGCTCACCGTACTAGAGGCCGTCAGCTTTGAATTACAGCCTCAAGACACGTTTGCTATTGTAGGGCCCTCGGGCAGCGGCAAAACCACATTGCTAGGGTTGTGCGCCGGCCTCGACCGGGCCAGCGCGGGCAGTGTCTGGCTCAACGGCATTCAGCTCGACAACCTCAGCGAAGACCAGCGCGCCGCCGTGCGCAACGAGCATGTAGGCTTCGTTTTCCAGAATTTCCAGCTCTTGCCTTCCCTTACTGCCCTCGAAAACGTGCTAGTGCCGTTGGAATTGCGCGGCGTGCGCGGAGGCACAAAAACGGCTCTGGAACTGCTGGAACGCGTAGGCCTTGGCGGGCGCGGCCACCACTACCCTACTCAGCTTTCGGGTGGCGAGCAGCAGCGCGTGTCCTTGGCGCGGGCCTTTGCTAATCGGCCCAAAATCCTCTTCGCCGACGAGCCCACCGGCAACCTCGACGCCGACACCAGCGCTACAGTCGTGGAACTCCTCTTTGAGCTAAACCGGGAAGCCGGCACCACGCTGGTGCTCGTCACCCACGACCTAGAGTTAGCCGCCCGCACCCAGCGCATCGTCCGCATCAAGGGCGGCGCCGTGGTTTCGGATACGGTTAATCAAGTGAATGTGGGGGTGGCATCATAAGCCAATTATCTCCGTTTCTCATCCCCAATAACATCTGTCATCCACCCTGTTGTCATCCTGAGGAACGAAGGACCTTATCACGCTAGCATAAGTCGTTCTCATCCCATAAGGTCCTTCGTTCCTCAGGATGACAGACGTGAGGGAGGCGGTGGATATGGTTCGAAATCATTTCTAGTTATTAAGTACGAAGCTCATTATGTCTAATCTTCCCTGGCTTTGGCGCATGGCGTGGCGCGACAGCCGCCGCAGCCGTTCCCGCTTGCTGCTGTTTACCTCGGCTATTGTGCTGGGCATTGCGGCGCTGGTGGGTATCAACGGCTTCGGCGACAACTTGGCCCGCAGCATCGACGAGCAGGCGCGTGAGCTAGTGGGGGCCGATTTGGTGCTCTCCGCCAACCAACCGTTTGACTCCACCCTCCAAACCACTCTGCACCAACTCGGTCAACGCCGCAGCGACGAAGTCGCTTTTGCTTCTTTGGTGCAGTTTCCCAAAGGCCAGGGCGTACGCTTGGCTCAGGTGCGCGCGCTCACGGGGGGCTTTCCATATTATGGCGAGTGGCTCACGGAGCCAACTACTGCCGTAGCTGCGTTTCGGGAAGCAGGCACCACCAATCAGCGCGTGGCCTTAGTGGATGACGCGTTGCTGGCGCAATTTGCCGCTCGTCCCGGTGATTCTATCAAGGTTGGGGAACTGACTTTTCGCATTGCCGGCCGGGTGCGCAAGACGCCGGGCCAGTCTGGTTTTAGCGCCTCCGTTGCGCCCACGGTATTTATTCCGCGTGAGTTTGTGGAGCAAACTGGCCTCTTGCAGCGCGGCAGTCGGGTGCAGTATCGCACCTATTATCAGTTCGCGCCTGGTACCAACGTCGACCAAACCATCAAACCCCTGGAGGCCCGCCTCGACCAAGCTAACATCGACAGCGACACCGTGGCTGAGCGCAAGCGCCAGACGGGTCGTTCGTTCACCAATGTCACTCGATTTCTGAATCTGGTGGCTTTCGTGGCACTGCTGCTGGGCTGCGTGGGCGTGGCGAGTGCCGTGAGTTTGTATGTGCGCGAGAAGGTGGCCGCGGTAGCCGTGTTGCGCTGCTTAGGTGCCAGCGGCTGGCAGGCCGTCCTAATCTATTTGCTCCAAACGGCGCTAATGGGTCTGCTGGGGGCCATTTTGGGCGCTGCCTTGGGCACCGGCGTGCAGTTGCTGCTGCCGAAGGTGGTGGAAGGTTTTCTGCCCGTCACGGTGAGCGTGGGCATTTCGTGGTCGGCGGTGGCCGAAGGTATTCTCACGGGCGTATTCGTGGCGGTGTTGTTTGCGCTTCTGCCCTTGCTGAGCATTCGGCGGGTGTCGCCGCTGCGCACGTTGCGCGCCTCGCTGGAAGAAGACACGGCGAGCCCCGATCCGCTGCGGGGCTTGGTGTACGGGCTGATTATCCTGTTTATCACCGGCTTCGCCTACCTCCAAACTCGCGACTGGAAGCTGGCGCTAGGCTTCGCGGGGGCTTATTGCTCACGTTTGCGGTATTGGCTGGGCTCGGTGAAGGCCTACGTCGCGCTGTGCGAAAGTATTTCCCTAGTTCCTGGAGCTATGTGTGGCGGCAAGGTTTAGCCAACTTATATCGACCTAATAACCAGACGCTATTACTCACCGTTTCTATCGGACTGGGCGTATTTCTGCTGGCAACGCTGTATTTATTGCAAGGTTTGCTCCTGAGCCAAGTTGAAATATCGTCCACCAACGGGCAGCCCAATTTGGTTCTGTTCGATATTCAATCGGCCCAGCGGGAAGGCGTCACCCAGCTCGTAAAGCGCAATAAGTTGCCCGTATTACAGCAGGTTCCCGTCGTGACGATGCGTTTGTCCGCTATCAATGGGCGCTCGGCTGCGGAGTTGAAAAAAGATACTACCAGCGGTGTTTCCAAAGGGGCTTTGGGGCGGGAGTATCGCGTCACTTACCGCGATTCTCTGATTAGTTCTGAAACACTGGCTGCTGGCAAGGCCCCTTTCGTCGGCCCAGACGGCATTCCGCGCGTTTCCTTCGATGACGGATTTACGGATCGGCTAAAGATTAAAATTGGCGATACACTGACCTTCAACGTGCAAGGCGCTCCGCTCGTGACCATCGTGGGCGGCACCCGCACCGTCGATTGGAGCCGGGTGCAAACCAACTTTCTAGTGGTCTTTCCGAAGGGTGTATTAGAGCCGGCTCCGCAGTTTCACGTGCTGCTCACCCGCGTGCCCGACAATGCGACCCTGGCCACGGTGCAGCGCGAACTAGTCGCTAATTATCCCAACGTATCAGCCATTGACTTAGGGTTGATTCTGCAAACGCTGGATGAGATTCTCACCAAAATTTCCTTCGTCATCCGCTTTATGGCCTTGTTTAGTATGGCTACGGGCTTGCTGGTACTGGTGAGTTCGGTAGTGGTAAGCCGCTACCAGCGGGTGCGGGAAAGCGTGCTGCTGCGCACTCTCGGCGCCAGCCGGGCCCAGATTCTGCGCATTACGTTGGTCGAATACGCGCTGCTGGGCTTGCTCTCAGCAGTGGCTGGACTGGGATTAGCCGTAATGGCAGCTTGGGCGTTAGGTGTGTTCGTTTTTGAGGTGCCTTTTGCCCCCCAAATCAGTCCGCTGCTCCTGCTGGCCTTGCTCACCACGGCTCTCACCGCGCTTATCGGTTTGCTCAATAGCCGCGACGTACTGACGCGCCCGCCGTTGGAGGTGCTGCGCGGCGAGGTCAGCTAGACTGTGCGGGTATCCCCGCTCCACCAGCGAGCCTTATTTACATGAAATAGCAAAAGCCCTCCTCACGGGGGGCTTTTGCTATGTAGGCCAACCTGATGTAACGCTACTTTGCGAAGACTAGACCCATAAAATCTCCCAAAGGCAAGGCCGGATCCACGAATCCAGCCTTAGACAAGGGCACATTTTTTCCGGAACGCAATTGTTTTTTAAGCGCCAATGATGATGGAGCGCGCTGGCCAGTAAGCGCGCCCAAGCGCTACAGATGAGCATTCGACAGCTTGAGTAAGCGTGTGCCTTAAGCGTCAGGCAAGCGACTGGGGGGCTTTTTTGGTTGAAACGAGTGCTCTTTTCTTTCGCAAAAGCCTTCTACCTTATTGGGCCGATCCGGAAGCGGCGGCTCATAAAAGCGCTGCTTTTCCTCTCCACTTCCTTCCTAAAACGGTTTGATCAGCGTCTGCCGCAGGCGGTGGTTTGGCCGAAGTAGGGAAGCGTCTTAAGTCCCGCAGCATGACGACTCGCTTACCCCAAACTCCCCGCCTGCTTCTCCTTTTTGGCCGTTACCTGGGCCTAGTTATGTGTTACTTATTTGGTGGGGGGCTTTTTTGCCTGTCCCAAACGCTGAGCCCTCTGCACGCATCGGGGCCGCGCGTGGTAGATGCGGCCGGCCGCGAAGTGGTGCTGCGGGGCTACAACGTGGGCGGCTGGCTGCTCCAGGAAAGCTACATTCTCGGTACCGATACGCTCAATAGTCAGTGGCGTATTCAGCAAGGGTTGCTGCGCACCATGCCCGAGGCGGAAGTCGAGGAGTTCTATCGGCAGTACCGAAAGAACTTCATTACCAAGGCCGACATTGATTTTCTGGGTAAGCAGGGATTCAACGCCGTCCGGCTGCCTTTTCACTACGATTTGTTCCTGACGCCGCCCCAGCGCCGCGCCCGCACGGCCGTTATCCGCAACCCACGCAGCGAGGCACAAGTAGCAGCCTACGTGGAGCAGCTCAGCACCTGGCACGACCAGAATCAGCTCTTCACTGATCAGGATTTGGAAGGGTTTCGCTTCATTGATGACGTCGTGAATTGGTGCGCGGCCAACAACATGTACGTCATTCTGGACTTGCACGCGGCCCCCGGCGGCCAGGGCACCGATAGCAATATCAACGACAATTTCCGGCCGCTCGACCTATGGAAGCGACGCGACAAAAAGGGTCGGCTAGTCTATCAGGACGTGACCGTGCGCTTGTGGGAAAAGCTGGCAGCCCGCTACAAGCAGGACGCGCGCATTGCCATGTACGACCTCATCAATGAGCCGCACAACTTGAACGCAGCCAATGGTTTATCAGCCGATAACCAGGAGCTATGGGCTCTATACGCTCGCCTGATTACGGCCGTGCGCGCCCAGGGCGACCAGCACCTGATCATGCTGGAAGGCAACGGCTACGGCAACGAGTATACTAACCTCACACCTGATAAGCTGGGCGTCAGCGACCGTACCAACCTCGTGTATAACGCCCATCGTTACTGGTGCTCCAACGCACCCGAGGCCACCGACCCGAATCCGAATCAAGTTAACCTGATCCGTAACCTAGTGGCGTTCCGCGACCGTTGGCAGGTGCCGGTGTGGGTAGGCGAAACCGGCGAGAACTCCAATGAGTGGTTTGCCGCCGCCGTGCAGGGGCTTAACGCGCAGAATATTGGCTGGTGCCACTGGAATATCAAGCGCGTAGATTCTGGCGCGGGCTTGCTGCGCGTGGCGCCCTACGGCAGCCTGCTCACGCCCCAAGGCCGGACGGCGCTGCTGCGCAACGTGCAGTTTGCCAATTGTCAGGTAAACCGGGATGTGCTGGCGGCCCTCACCCAACCAGCCGGCACGCGCGTACCTTTTGCCCCCCACACGATTCCCGGCACTATTCCCGCCACCGATTACGACCTGGGCCGCGACGGCGTAGCCTACCACGATAGCTTTTCCGCCCGCACCGATTACCGCGACCATACGCCGCACAACCAAGGCAAGGCCTACCGCAACGACGGTGTAGACATCAGCGCCAGCCCCGACGCTGCCAATGGGTTTGCCGTGAGCCAATTGGCCGCAGGCGAGTGGCTCGCCTATACCGTGACGGTAGCTGCGGGCGGGCCTTATACCGCCGAGATACGCCTACAACCGAACACTACGCCTGGCCGCCTCCGGCTGGAGCTAGACACCCAGCCACTAGGCACGATTACCGTCCCGGCCGGCACCACTTGGACTAGCGTTTCGCTTCCTACCCCCATCTTACGGCCGGGCTCCCATATCTTGCGCCTGTTGGTAGAAGCGCCCGTTAGTCAAGTAAGCGAGCTGCGCTTTGACCCCGTTGCCAAAGGAAAAAAAGCCAGCAGCCAGTAGCCATTGCCCGCTGGCTTTTACGGTGGTAAGTGCAGTAAGGCACCTACACTAGATACCTCATTTTGCCCCCCATGACTTTACTCATCATCCTGCTGACGGTGCTGGCTCTCATCGCCCTCATCAACTGGGGTAAGGTGAATGCCTTCCTAGCCTTTTTGCTGGTTACCATTCCCGCGGGACTAGCGCTAGGTCTAGCGCCGGGGCAGGTGCTGGCTGCGGTGCAAAAAGGCTTGGGCGACACGCTGGGCTCAGTGGTGCTGGTGGTGGTGCTGGGCGCCATGCTGGGCAAACTGGTGGCCGAAAGTGGCGCTGCCCAGCAAATTGCCGCCGTGCTGGTCGGTCAGTTGGGGGCCAAAAACATTCAGTGGACCATGATGGCTACGGGCTTTATCATCGGTATTCCGCTGTTTTATAATGTGGGCTTTCTGCTGGTCATCCCGCTTATCTTCTCGGTAGCCTACCAATACCGGCTCCCGACCTTGTTTGTGGGGTTGCCTCTACTTGCTGCGCTTTCCGTGCTGCACGGCTTTTTGCCGCCTCACCCTGCCCCCACGGCACTGGTTGTGCTATTCAAGGCTGATGTAGGCCTGACGTTTGGGTATGGGCTGCTGGTGGCAGTGCCGGCCGTGCTAGTCGCCGGTATCTTTTACAGTCGCACGCTGCGCGGCATTATCTCGCAGCCCCTGACAGGGTTTGTGAGCGAGCCCCTCCCCACCAACCAATTACCCGGCCGGCTGAACAGCTTTCTGTCTTCGTTGCTGCCGGTGCTGGTGCTCTCGCTCGTGTTCAGTTTGCAGGCAATTTTGCCCCCCAACGGGCCGCTGGCTCCAGTCCTGGCGTTTGTCGCCGATCCGGGCGTGGTAATGCTGCTTTCGGTGCTGGTAGCCACGTTCAGCTTAGGTCGTGGGCAGGGCAAAAGCATGCCCGAGATAATGGAAACTTACGGCTCTGCTATCCGCGACGTGGCCTTGCTGCTGCTTATCATTGGCGGCGCAGGGGCATTAAAGGAAGTATTAATTGCCAGCGGTGCCAGTTCCGCAATTGCCGCTGGCTTGCAGGGCACCGGTTTGCCGCCCTTGCTGCTGGGCTGGCTGATCGCGGGTTTTATCCGGGTTTGCCTGGGTTCAGCTACGGTAGCGGGCCTGACGGCGGCCGGAGTTATGCTGCCTACCATGACACAGGTCGCCGTAAATCCGAACCTGATGGTGCTAGCCATCGGCGCGGGCAGCCTGCTGCTTTCGCACGTCAACGATAGCGGCTTCTGGCTGTTTAAGGAATATTTTAACCTGTCGGTGCGCGATACATTTCGCTCTTGGTCGGCGATGGAAACCATCGTTTCGGTGGTGGGATTGTTGGGCGTGCTGCTACTCGATTGGGTCCTGCTTCTGGCTTCCCACTGACCGCACAGCTGTACAATACTCCCGCAAAAAAAGCCCCCAGAACTAATCTGGGGGGCTTTTATTTAAGTTCAGGGGCTATCAGGTTGGCTCCTAATTATACTGCTCACCTGGCTCCCATCGCTCATCAGCTTTGTAGAAGGTGGAGTTTATGTGCTTGGGTTTGGGCTTAATTTCCCCGTCTCGGGTCAGAATGTCTCGGATCAGATCTTCCACCTTTTCCTGGGGAATTGCTTTCATCGTAATGTCGGCCTCAGGGCGCGTCATAATGATGGATACATCGATGAGGCCAGGGGCAGTCTCTGTCTGGCGAAATGCAACGACCTGATCCAAGTTTATGGTAATGGGCAAATCTGCGCCATTTCGTAAGGGTTTGAACATCATGGGTGTGTTGCAGTAAGGGTGGATAATGTTCGTAAGGTAGCAGCTTTATTTTAGCGAGAGTAGGCTTTAAGCTGAACAGTTATCCCTCCGCATCTTTTTTGTTTTTCAAGGCAAAATTCAGTTCACGTAGTATTCCGTGTGGCACTTTACATCCGTTTTACTAAAAATATTGTCAAAACATATACTAATTTAATTAGCATAGAGTATACTTGCAACAAACCTGTTGCTGCCCTGCTATGCGTGAATTTATTGTTGTCTCTGTTCTACATCAGCCTGTATGGCTGCCTTTCATCGAAAGCCTAGTGCCAGCGGGCTTTCCCTCCCCGGCCCTCGACCATGAGTCTGCCGCGCTCGACCTGAACGCCCTGCTGCTGCCCCACCCCGATGCCACCTACCTCATCCGCTGCTTCGGCGACAGTATGATGGGTGGCGAGGACGGCATCCGCAGCGGCTCTTTGCTGGCCGTTGACTGCACGCTCAAGCCCCAATCAAATGACGTCGTTATTGCCTCCCTCGACGGCATGGATTACACGCTGAAGCGCCTCATTCAGCGCCCCGACCAGTCGTGGTGGCTTGTGCCGGACAACCCCACCTATACGGCCGTTCCCATTGAGTCGCCGGACGTGTTCACCGTCTGGGGCGTGGTCACGCATATCGTGAACGAAACCCGCCCCGGCAAACTTGGCCAGCATGTTCGCGCTCGTTGATTGCAACAACTTTTACGTGAGCTGTGAACGGGCTTTTCAAAACCGACTCAAGGGCGTTCCCGTGGTGGTGCTTAGCAATAATGACGGCTGCATTATTTCGCGCTCCCAGGAAGCCAAAGACTTGGGAATCAAGATGGGCGAGCCGTATTTTAAAGTGAAGCCCCTGCTGGCGCAACACGGGGTGCGGGTATTTTCCAGCAACTACGTCCTCTACGGCGACATGAGCCGCCGCGTGATGCACTACCTCAGCTCCGTGGTGCCCGACGTTGAGATTTACTCCATCGACGAGGCCTTTCTGGATCTGCGCGGCATGGAGCGCTACCACGGCTGCCTCACTACGTATGCCGCCGACATCAGACAGGAAGTATACCGCCGCACCCACATTCCGACCTGCGTTGGCATCGGGCCCACCAAAACGCTGGCTAAGCTCGCCAACCGCATAACAAAGAAAAAACCGGCGCTGGGGGGCATTTTTTGCCTTGATACCGAAGCGAAACGGCAGTGGGCCTTGGAGCAAGTAGCCGTAGAAGACGTGTGGGGCATTGGGCGGCAGTACGCCCAGAAGCTGCATGATGCCGGCATCCGGACCGCTGCTGCGCTGGCTCAGTGCTCCGAGTCGTGGGTGCGCAAGTACCTAGGCGGCGTGGTTGGCGCCCGGCTGGTGCGCGAGCTACAGGGCATTCCCTGTCATGCCTTCCAGCCGTCAGATGGTGGCACAACCGTCCGGCAAAGCATCGCCTGCACTCGCACGTTTGGGAAGCCCCTCTCCACCTTCGCTGATTTACTGGGCGCAGTTGGCGCCTTCGCGTCGCGGGCTGCTGAGAAGCTGCGGCAGCAAGGCTCTGCCGTCAACACGATGACAGTATTTATCAGTAAAAACAAGTATAGCAACGAGCCTCCACCCTACACCTTTTCTACTGTTATATCCTTACCCGTAGCCACCAATGATACCAGCGACCTGCTGCGCTATGCCCGTATTGCGCTGAAGCGTATTTGGCAGCCCCATACTACTTATATCAAAGCCGGCGTGATCCTCGATGGCCTGGAGGGAGCGGGTCAGCAGCAGCTCAACTTGTTCTCGACAACCAATAAAGGCGAGGCCCGCACCCGACTCCTACAGGATCTTGACCAGCTCAACCAGCGCTTCGGCACTGGTACGGTACGGTTTGCTACGGCCGCCATTCCCAGAGGCAAGCAGTCAGTGTCCTGGCTTGGCAATGCTGATTTTAAAAGTGGAGCCTACACTACCAGCTGGGAAGAGTTGTGGGCTTTGTAAATCATCATACCTAACGCAGCAAGCCTGCAGTAGGCTATAATACGGAGGTGAAAAAGCCTCGACTTTCGTTAAAGCCTATGTGACGAAACAAGGCATCAAACTGACTCATCTTATGTGAACACCAACTTTTACCACGACTTTGTCCAGTTTTTGACCAAAGAGTTGGAACTGACGAATGGCACAGTCAATAACCAGCTTAAGGGGGTGAAGTAGTGATGAGTTACGCGCTGCACAAAGGATTAACCGATAATATCGCTTTCTGCAAATTCAAGCTCCTGAAACATATGGAAGCTGTGTTATCCACTTAACCCAAAGTGAGTTGCAATTTCTATTCGAAGCAGCTTTGTCAGCGGAACCGCGCATGGCTAAGGTGCGTGACCTTCTTTGTCTTAGGCTGTAACACTGGGCTAAAGCATTCAGACTTCAGCACCATTCGCTCAGAGAATATTAAGAATGATCAGTTGGTGTGGCGCACCATAAAAATGGGGGTCTGGCTTAGATTAGACCTTAACCAATATTAGCGGACGATTCCACAGCGCTAGCATAATGGGCTCTCCTAGCAGAAGTTTAATGAGCATGTGAAAGAACTGGGACAGCGTTGTGGTCTCGACGAATCAACTTTTGTATTGCATTATCAAAACACTAAACGCATTACGGAGCGCGTACCAAAGTATAGCCTCTTATCCTCTCATACAGGTCGGCACCCCTCTGTAACTCAGAGTCTAGAACGTGGGATACCCATAGAAGCACTTCAGAAATTTACCACTCATAAAGACCTTAAAACGCTAATGCGCTACGCTAAAGAGGCTGATGCACAGAAAAAGGTGCAGATGGAAAAGGCCCGGGATTGAGAAACCCATAATATCGGTTTGACTCCGGCACTGAGTGTTAGAATTCGATCACAAGAAGTCTTAAAAGTAAAACAGCAGGTTGCCCTACCCGTTCTGTCAGCTTGACCTTTCCTGCAGTAGGTTAAGACTTTCAGTAACCTCCAATAAGTAAGTATAATTGGGGTCTTCAGTAGAAAAGATCAATAAATATTCTAATAGTGTAATTACACAACACAGGTCATAGTCAATCAGATTAGCAAGAGCCACTCGAGCGAGAATGATAGCAACTAAAGAAGCTTATTTTGAATTATCCTAATAACGATTGCATTATTGTAATTTACCGTAAATAAATTGTATTATTATTTGCTCTTATCCTATTTAAGGGTTAAGTTTGATGTATCCGTTACAGCCCAAGGATCAGCTTTTCCAGTGGTTGCGCATCTCGGTGGAACTTTACCATTTTGAAAATGATGAATGACTTATTCACCAGTTAATGAAGCAGTGGCCCAATAAAGAAAGGGAGTTCCTGCACCAATAATGTAACAATGAATACACATGTCATTTATTCGCGCGGGAGCCACACTTTGCGTAAGTGAATGGAATAATTTTAGCGCACTTGGCAAACGCACTCGCACATAAGGCTGCTTAAAAAAAGAGGTATAGGTTGTACTGCTTTTTAACTTTTTGCTAAAATTAAAAATTTGTTATTATGAAATTCAATGAGATGTACGATAATAAAACGCATTTAGATGGGGCTGAAGAAGCAAATTATCGCCTATTGCTTTCTCAATATTTGAAATACTGGCCATTGTTTTTACTTGGAATAGTTTTGAGTTTAGCGGGAGCATTCCTATATATAAATCGCTCCGAGGCGCAATATGTTATAAACGGAACTTTGTTAATTAAGGACGGAAGAAATGTAAGTCGGTACTCAGAAAACGGATTGGTAAGTGAGTTAGGTATGATGACCAACACTACAAACGTTGATAACGAAATTATAGCTTTAAAGTCCCATAGCTTAGTGCAGCGTGTTTTAGCTGAACTATCATTAACAACTAGTTATTATATAAAGGGGTGGGCAAGAGAGCAAGAAATATATAAGAAATCTGTGCCTTTCGAAGTAATTATAGAAAATTTGGCTCCGGAAGGATATGAAAAGTCTATCACAATTACAACCAAGAACAATAACACTTTTTTACTAGAAGAGAACGGAAAAGGATCTGTTTACAAGTTTGGTGAACTAATAAAAAAGCCGTACGCTACTTTTACGGTAGTAGCGTCGTCAGCGCGATTGCCATTAACATATAATAAACCTATCATCGTAAAATTCCATGACCTTACTACATTAGCTTATGAATATGTAGATAAGCTTCGGGTAAATCCAGTAAATAAGTTATCAACAGTAGTTACGATAAGTTTGACGGATGCTGTCCCCAATAAAGGACAGGACATTATAAATAAATTAATGGAAGTTTATAATAAAGAGGCTACTGAAGACAAGAATTTAATAGCTTCTAATACTATAAAGTTCATTGATGAGCGATTAAAAGGCTTGCGGATTGAGTTATCAACTGTTGAAAAAGGAGTTGAGGAATTTAAGCGCAAGAATGAGGTAGCCGATGTCAGCTCACAAATTCACCAATCACTACAAGATGCCAGTGGGTATAATAAAGAGCTATCAGAAGCACGAATTCAACTCGAGGTATTAGAATCCATTGAAAACTATATAACAAAAGGAAACAACGTTCAGAATCAATTAATTCCTAGCGCTCTTAGTGTCGCAGACCCAACGCTTGCGGGGTTAATCGTTAAGTTTAATGAGCTACAGTTGGACCGTGAACGGCTATTGCGAACAGCATCTCCAACGAATCCATTTGTGCTAAACATGAATGAACAATTAGCTTACTTAAGAAATAACATCCTAAATAATCTAAAATCAACTAAGAACAGCTTAATTATTACAAGCAGGAGTTTATCCGCTAAATCCAATCAGTTTTCGTCTAGGATTCAAAAGGTGCCCACTATTGAACGTGAACTTATGGGGATAAATAGGCAACAGGAAATTAAGAACTCGTTGTACTTGTACCTCTTGCAAAAGAGAGAAGAAGCTGGATTGACTTTAGCAGCAACTGTTTCTAATTCAAAAATTGTGGATCCCGCGATTTGGTACACCAAGCCCGTTAGCCCAAAGAAATCAGCTATTTACTTGATAGCTCTTCTCCTTGGCTTAGGCATACCGTTAGCCATTATATTTGTAAAGCATCATTTCAATAATAAAATCCAGTTAATAAAGGATGTTGAACAAGCTACCTCTGTTCCCATTTTAGGGGAGCTTATGCATAATAAATCTAGTAATGGAATTGTGGTTGCTAAAGATAGTCGCAGCCCCCTATCAGAAATGTTCAGACTTATTCGGACGAATTTACAATTTACTAGTAATATAAATAAGTCTAGTCGTGTACTATTAGTAACGTCTAGTATGAGTGGCGAAGGCAAAACTTTCTTTTGCGTTAATTTTGCATCAAGCTTATTACTAATTGGAAAAAAGGTAGTTATAATAAATATGGATTTACGAAAGCAAACCTTGAATTCCGAGTCGGTGAATGGCCTGACTGATTATCTAATGCATATCGATGTATTTGTTGATGACATCGTCACGCCTTCAAAGACCATCCCAGACTTGTATATTATTAATTCAGGGCCACTTCCATCTAATCCCGCAGAGCTAATGATGAGCCCTAAAATCGAGCAGTTATTGCGCGTGTTAAGGGAAAATTTTGACTTCATTATTATTGATACGGCCCCAGTAGGTCAGGTGGCGGATGCCTTTGCTTTAGCGCACAATGTTGATGCTACCATCTATATAGCAAGGTATAACTATACTCTTAAATCTCAGATTAGCTTAATGAATAAAATGTGTGAGAATAAAAGATTAACTAATTGCATGCTTGTACTAAATGATGCTGCGGATAATCATCTACCAAAATATGGTTACGGGTATGGCTACAAACAAAGTAAATCTGCAAAAAAGTCCTTGCTATCGTGATTCAAATGTGCTTTACGACTTGTTGATATTTATTTTCTACCTGAAATGAGCTGTTAATCCATGAAAGTTTCGGTTTGTATTCCTACCTATAACCAAAGCGCATATTTAGAGCAAGCCATTCAGAGCGCTGCAAAACAATCTCATACTCCCTTGGAGATAATTGTTGCAGATGATTGTAGCACCGATGATACGTCTGCGCTTTTAGCCAAGCTTGCGGCTGAAATCCCTTTCTTAAAGGTTATTCGACAATGCCAGAATGTAGGAATAATGGGTAATACGGACGCCTGTCTTCGCCAAGCATCAGGAGATTTTATCGTTCGACTTGATTCTGATGACTATTTATCACCTGATTATATAGAAAAATTAGGGCAGCAACTACTTAAGTTTCCCAAAGCTGGCTATGCTCACGCTGCTGTTCAGGAGATTGATCATGCTGGGGCATTTTTACAACATAGAAAATTATTTAGGAAGTCAGGCCCTCAAGCAAGTAATGAGGCTTTACGGTCTATGCTGAAAGGCTACCGAGTAGCAGCCAACATCATCATGTTTAAACAGGAGGCACTGGCTACCGTGAATTATGTATCAGGAAGACCGACCCAAGTAGAAGATTATAGTTTAGCATCGGCTATCTGTGCCGCTGGTTACGATAACGTTTACCTAGATGAAACCCTAGCTTTTTACCGAGTTTGGGAAACGACTGGACATGCAAGACGCAAACGCAAGCTCACGGAAATCACAGGTCTTCAACGAGTATTTGAAGAGGTCCTAGAGCCAGCTTACCGTCAACGGGGGTGGGAAATAAAAGACGTATTGGCTAGCAAAACCCAGCTCGCGTGCAAACATGCGAATTGCTTGGCTTGGGACATTTACGACGAAACAGAGAAAAAAGAGTTGCTTGCCGCCCTACAAAAATTATCATCTACTTCCCGCGCACAACTAATTTATTGGCTGTATTTAAATGGATTAGGAAAACCAATAAATATAGTGTCAAACGTAGAAGCAACCTGCAAATCATATTTGAAGGGTTCACGGGCTCTCTGGCCTTTGGTGCGCTATACTAAATAGAATAGCTTGTTTTTTCTCCTTTATGTCAACCGTAAAAAGGTTTCTTTCGGCAAGTGCAGCATCTTGGGCACGTGTGGGCGTTACAGTAGTGGCGCAGATTGCATTAGTTCCCCTCTATCTTACGCATTGGGACGTCGAACTCTACGGAATATGGCTGGCTACTCAAGCCCTAGCTAGCTTACTCTTTACCCTTGATCTGGGACACCAAGAGTTTTTAGGCTATGAGTTCATGCGCATTGGGAAACACAACTGTTTAAAGTTGAGCCGCTACCTTTGGTCGGGTATCGTTTTCAGTATTGGAATTAATTTGTTTCAACTTTTATTAATCAGTTTTTTTTTAATTACTGGCGTTATATCAGATTTACTCGGTAGTTCAAATATCCTTGCTCCGGGAATCATACGTACGGTTGGCATTATTTTAATTGCACAAGGAATTGCTTGGCTTATTGGAACAAGCATTTCAGGCTTGTTATTTAGAGTCCTCGCCCCGTTCGGCTATTATCCAAGGATGGCTTGGTGGAATTTTATTGACGCTATTATATCCGCCCTAACGCCCCTAGTTGCAGTGTCGCTGGGCGCTGACCTGCTCACTACTGGTGTTGTCACCGCTGCTGTCACGGTCATTTTCAGTATCCCGAAATACTGCGATTTGGTACGCTTGATGCGCAAAGAAAATATTCCGTTTAGCTATCCCTCCTGGCACGTAGGCCATGTTAATTTCTTACTTTCCCTTGCCGTCTTTGGAAAAATATCTCTTGAGAATATTCGTCAGCAAGGGTAAGGATAGTAATGGCGCCGCTGGTGGGGGTGGGTGGCTTAGCGGCTTTTTCTACCATGCGTACGGGATCTAACATTGCTTTACAGGGCCTCAATACCATTACAAATCCATTGATTCCGGATTTAATGCGTTTTCTCCAGCAACGTGATCAAGCACGATGCGAGTCAGTTTTTGGGGCCGTTTGGATTATCGTAGTGGCTCTAATGGCGCCAGCAGTTGTAGTACTCCAAGCAGTTATTGAACCGTTGTACGTAGTCTGGACTAGGGGACATATTGCCTTTAACCCTTGGCTGTTTGCACTACTGTCTTTAAGTGTGCTTGTTTTCGCCGTCGTGCAGCCGGCCACGACCATCGTAGTAGGGAATAATTTACTTAAGCCCCAATTACTGCTCTCGACCTTGGCCGCGCTAAGCGTGGTAGGGGGGATTTACCTATTCGTACCCCGAATTGGTATTGTAGGTGCTGGTGTTGCCTTATTAGGTGCAGAAATGATCACATCGGCAGGCTACAAGACAGTGGCTCAACGGTGGATGCATCAACACGGCATGAAATGGCCTAATTCTTCCTTTTTGGTAGCAGTTACTTCCATTAGTATTGCGGCCGTGGCGATGGTGCTCATGATCGTATTTCCCCTAGCAAAATGGCCAATCGTAGCCATTTCCCTCCTGCTTTTTAGTGTAAATACTTGGCGTTACTGGCAAGTCTTGCCTGCAATCGCTGTACAGCACATTCTACGACTAGCCAGTAAGTTTCTATGGAGAAGGGCAACATTACCGGTATGATAAAACAAGCAACTAATCTGGTCTCGTATGAGTGTTACTCAGATCTCACTTGGGCGGTTTCATCATTTCCATTTAGCACGACAAATGGAACGCAATGGCCTGTTGACCTGCATCTGGACAGGGTATCCCTTACTAAAATTAGGAGATGAGGAAGGAATTCCCACGGGCAAAATTCGGACGTTCCCTTGGTTGCACACTCCTTATATGGCGCGGGGACGCTTTGGATTAGCCAAATGGCCATGGCTCAACAGAGAATGGTCATGGTTGGCGCAAGATACCTTGGACCGTTATGTAGCGGCTCAACTGAAGCAGGCAACTACATTAATCGCTCTGTCAGGATCTGGTTTGCACTCAGGAGCAGTAGCCCAACGACAAGGTGGCTATCATATATGTGATCGTGGTTCGTCTCATATACGATTTCAAGACCGCATCTTACGGGAAGAGTACGCCCGCTTTGGCGTACCATTTCCGGGCATTGACCCGCGCATCATAGCCAAAGAGGAAGCGGAATACCAACAAGCGGATTTTATAACGGTACCGTCGGAGTTCGTTAAAAAATCATTTATCGAAATGGGGGTACCGGTAAGGAAACTTGTAAAAATGGTTTATGGGGCCCGATTAGATCGCTTTAAACCAGTTGGAGAGCCGCCAAAGGATCGATTCCGAGTGCTGTGGGTAGGAAGTGTCAGTTTACGGAAAGGGTTCCTAGATTTGCTTGAGGCATTTGCATCGCTTAAATCCCATAACAAAGAATTGCTTGTCGTCGGGTCAGTAGACCCAGAAATGAAAAGCTTGTTAAAAAGCCGACGAAAGGTAGAGGGGGTATGTTTTCGCGGTACCGTGTCGAATCAAGAATTGCCCATGCTTTACAGCACGGCACATGTCTTTGTCCTTCCTAGTATTGAAGAAGGGTTGAGCATGGTGCAAGGTGAAGCACTAGCATGCGGATGTCCCGTTATTGCGTCGACGAATACTGGTGCCGAAGACTTGTTTAGCGATAAAGTAGAAGGATACATAGTGCCCATTCGCGCGCCAGAAAAGCTTAGGGAACGACTTGAGCAATTGCTAGAGGATAATCAGTTAAGACTAGAAATGTCGGAGGCTGCCAAACTAAGGGTAAAGGCCTTGGGAGGATGGGACAGTTATGGCAACTCATTTACCCAGTTAATAAAATCACTTTAAAAATCTGGGCTTTTCATAGTATATTTTTCATAATATATTATTTATTAAAAACGCAATTTTTAAGCCCCTAAATTTGATGGAAACGCAACCCCCTTATATCGATTGGAACCTTAGGACTGCCTTATATAGGCAGGAAGCGCAATCTCTTCCTACCTTTATTCGCTGGTCTTGGATCATACTTAGCATCGCTTCTTTATTCCAAATTGTTTTATTTAGCAGTTTAGAAAATATCATCGCCACCGGAGCTGTAATTCTTGCGTGGTTACTGCTTTGCCACGCTGTACTCAGCTATAAAAATATAAATACCTACCCTTTATCTATTTTTATTTTAATAGGGTATGTATCGACTCAATTTTATTTTCCTCTACTCTTTACTCTGTTAGAAGGCAAACCGCTCATTTTCAATTTAGAACTTCCATTATTAGTCTTTTTTCATTCATTTGTTGCATTGCTTATATTAATACTGTCACACGTATTATATCGGGGTTTAATGAACCAGTTTAGTGCGAGAAAGGTGTCAACTCTGGAAAAATACAAATTTTTTACTCCTCCTAATGAACTGCAATTGTGGCTTATGGGAATTATTGGATTGGCTGCTACCTTTTATGTTTACTTGTATGCCTTAACAGCAACTAAGACAGTTGGAACTGCAACAGATAAGTTTATAGAAGCTTTGGTTCCGTTCTCATACGCTCCCTATTTTATTCCATTCACTAAATTATTTGGCGAAGTAAAACCATTATCAACAAGATCTGTGCTGCTATTAATCGCTTACACTATTGCCATTTTTGCTATAAGTATTGCGCGCAATAGTCGGGGCACTTTTATGATTGGATTTGCTTCATTAGCATTTGCCTATGCATTGGGACTTTTACTAGGATATTATAAGGCTCGTTTTTTTACACTACGGTATCTGTTCATTGGCTTAACTTCTTTCTGGCTTTTTACCGGACCAGTAGCTGATATCGGTACGGCAATGGTTCTGGTACGACAACAACGCAATGACATCTCCTATTCCGAGCTTGTGAGTTTAACGTTAGAAACGTTCCACGACAAAGAATCTATCCGGTTATATAGAATGGCGGAAAGTTCTGAAAAACAGGATTGGGATGAGCACTATTTAGATAATATATTTATAGCTAGGTTTTCTAACTTAAAATACAATGATACTAGTTTATTACTATCTTCAAAAATAAGTGAATACGATATGGATGTGTTTGATTTCACAATTAATCATTTTTTGGCCAATTTACCTTCGCCCATATTAAACTTGATAGAAGTTAATTTCGATAAAAGATCAGTTAATCAAGTATCATTTGGGGATTATCTTTTTTCTAAAGTTTATGCAAAACCTCAAGCACTAGGCAGTTTTTTTACAGGTCACTTTGCCGGCACCGGTATGGCTGCATTTGGCTGGTGGTATTTAGCAATATTAGGAGTAGGCATGATTCCGGTTTATTTCTTATATGATAAGTTAACTATTCAATCTCGTGTTCTACACCTACCGACCACAGCATTTCACCCCAAATTGCGCTTTAGTTTTTGCGGATTGTTATTCCTAACTCCCATTTTTCAGTTCTTTCCAGCAGAAAGTGTAGAAAAGATTGGTGCGTTTTTGCTCCGTGGCTGGCTGCAAATGATTATTTTATATTTCGTATTATATCATCTGACTTATTTTCTGGATAAGGGCTTAACAGTACTTACTCCTTCCCGACGGGTTAAGCGCCAAAGTCAGCCCATTTATTAAGGATATCTCCATAATTTACTGAATAGAATAAGAGCAAGTGATGGCAAATATTCTTTATTTAGGTTGTGATGTGCATGGTTCTACGTCCCTCCACCGGGCGCAAGCGCTTGCCCGGCTAGGACATACTATTTCGCATCATAATCCCGCGGCAGCGGCTACTGGAGTCATGGGATCCCCATGGCTCGACCCTATTCATTACCGGACGGGCTACCGGATCTTGCAATCACCTATACGTTCCTGGCTAAGTAAAATTATTGATTCAATACCAAAGCCTGATCTGGTTTGGGTGGATAGCGGTGAATTCTTTGGACCTACGGCCATTGCCTGTTTAAAAGGGCTAGCATGCCCCATCTTACTCTACAATGTTGATGACCCTACGGGCCCAAGAGATGGTCGAAGATTCGACTCGTTGCTAAAAGCGTTGCCGCTGTACGACTTAGTAGTGGTAGTACGCAAAGAAACGGAAGCAGAATGCCTTAGCTTAGGAGCGAAACAGGTGATGCGTGTAATAAGAAGCTATGATGAGGTTGCGCATCAACCTTTTCTGAACCCAACAGATATTCCAACCAAGTTTCGCTCCGAAGTGATTTTTATCGGCACTTGGATGCGCTATGAGAAACGGGATGAGTTCCTGCTTCAACTCCTAGAACAAGGTATTCCCCTTAGTATTTGGGGTAGCCGTTGGCAAAAATCACCGTATTGGGCCAAGTTGCAAATAGCCTACCGTGGGGGCTCCTTGAGCGGTCGCGATTATGTTGCTGCCATTCAGGGATCCAAAATATGTCTCGGCTTGCTCTCAAAAGGAAATCGTGATCTCCATACCCAACGATCCTTAGAAGTACCGTTTGCCGCCGGCTTATTATGTGCGGAACGCACAGCAGAGCATCTGGAAATGTATCAGGAAGGGAAAGAAGCAGTTTTTTGGTCTGATGCTAAGGAGTGCGCAAGTATTTGCCAAAGGCTACTCTTGAATGACTCGCTACGGGAGAATATCCGGGTAGCGGGCCAAAAACGAGTCCTAGCCTTACAAGTTGGAAATGAAAGTATTTGCCGCAAAATTCTGACCCATTGGCATATTGGCTAACCTTATTATTGCTCCTACTTAATATGACTATACTATGCAGCTTGTTTTTTTTACCCATCCCGATTTTATAAAGTCTCAAAGCATGCCCCGTTTCGCCCGGATGCTTGCAGAGGGGATGCGAGAACGCGGGCATAAGGTAGAAATTTGGTCCTCCCCTCCCAGGCTTTGCCGCTTATCAGGCCCAAGCACTTTGAAAAAATGGTTGGGCTATATAGATCAGTACATCCTATTTCCCAGTCAAATACAACGACGAATAAAGTTATGCTCTCCTCATACGCTCTTTGTCTTTACTGATCAAGCGCTAGGTCCATGGGTTCCCTTAGTTCATGACCGCCCCCATATTATTCATTGTCACGATTTTTTAGCGCAGCAATCGGCAAAAGGTCAAATTCAGGAAAATCCAACGAGCTGGACTGGCCGACTATATCAATCGTTTATTCAGTGGGGTTATTCAAAAGGGAAATATTTTATCTCGGTCTCGGAAAAAACGCAACATGATCTGCATCACTTTCTTCCGGAATTACCCCTGTACTCAACCGTAGTGTATAATGGTCTGAACTGGAACTACACTCCACTCGAACCCCGTAAAGCACGACACCTAGTAGGGGCAGCAATGGGCTTAAATCTCGCTTCCGGTTACCTACTTCATGTAGGAGGCAACTTGTTTTATAAAAATCGCATAGGCGTTATTGAACTCTATAATGCTTGGCGTTTACAAGGGGGAGCAGCCCTACCACTCTTATTAATAGGTGAACAACCATCCCCCCAGCTATTACAAGCCCAAATCCAGTCGCCATATAAAAAAAGCATCTATTTTATAAGCAGCGTTCCGGATGAATTAGTGCAGCTAGCTTACACAGGAGCCTTGGTTCTTCTTTTTCCGTCGCTAGCGGAGGGCTTTGGATGGCCCATTGCTGAAGCTATGGCTTCAGGCTGTCCAGTCATTACAACCGGTGAAGCGCCCATGACGGAGGTAGGAGGAACTGTGGCATTTTACCTGCCGCGCCGGCCGGCGACAGACAATGCCACGACTTGGGCGCAGGATGGGGCGACGCTTATCGAGCAGGTCGTTACGCTCCCTCCACGCGAACGGGCCCAGGTTGTGGCCGCAGGATTAACCAACGCGGGTAGATTTGAGACCAATAAGGCATTGAACCGCATAGAAGAAATTTATCAGAGTATTCTTCCTACGTTTCCAAGCGAATGAGGCTGCTTCACATTGTTGCCAGTATGGATCCCCAACAGGGAGGGGTTGCCCAAGCGGTCCGCACCATAATTGCGGGGTTAACCCCCTTCGGAGACCTTAGTGAAGTTGTAAGCCTAGATGCTCCCGCCGTTCCAGAACTTCAGGCCGAGTCATTTCACCTTCATTCGCTCGGGCCCGGACGAGGGCCCTGGCGGTACAGTCCCACCCTGCTTCCTTGGCTGCTGGATAACTTACCGCGATTTGATGCCGTAATTGTGCACGGCCTATGGCTTTATCATAGCTACGCCGTACACAAGGCCGTGCGCTTATTGCATAGGCAAAGCTCTGCCGCAGGGCTTAAAAAAAAGAACGTACCTAATCTGTTTATTATGCCGCATGGCATGCTAGACCCCTACTTCCAGCGAGCTTCTGGTCGCAGGCTGAAAGCATGGCGGAATTGGGCATACTGGCACCTGATCGAAGCGGGAGTGGTGAACGAGAGCACCGGCCTGCTTTTCACCTGTGAAACGGAGCAACTACTGGCCCACGAGCCATTTACCCCCTATCACCCCCAACGAGAAATGGTAGTTGGGCTAGGTGTGGAAGCCCCCCCCCGTTTACGCCTCGGATGCGGGAAGCATTTTTGGCCACCTGCCCTGCGCTGGGCAATCGTTCCTATCTGCTGTTTCTGAGCCGGATAGACGAAAAAAAAGGCGTTGATTTGTTGATTAATGGTTACAAAATGCTCTTTCGGCAGTTGGCTGAAGATGGGGTATGTATTACTCGCGCAGCTGGTCTTGGTAAGGCGCCGACTTCTCTGCCTGCCGCCCGTAAGCAGATGCCAACACTCGTTATTGCCGGTCCGGGGCTGGACTCACGCTACGGCCAAGGCCTGCGTCAGGCAGCTGCCGAACTACCCGCATCTGTCGTTTTCTTTCCAGGAATGCTTACTGGTGACGCTAAGTGGGGGGCTTTCTACGGCTGTGAGTCCTTTGTGTTGCCTAGTCATCAAGAAAACTTTGGGATTGCAGTGGTGGAGGCGTTAGCATGTAGCAAGCCGGTTCTTATCACTAATAAAGTAAATATCTGGCGCGAGGTTATAGCGAACGGGTGCGGGTTAGTGGCGGATGACACCTTAAAGGGTACACAAGAATTATTGGAACGCTGGATAGATTTACCCCCGCTCAGAAAAAACTAATGGAACAGCGAGCACGGGAATCATACCAACATAATTTCGATATTGCTGCAGCTGCGCAAACATTGTCAGAAGCGTTGAAAAGCACGAATCAATAATCTGTTTTAATAAAATATTATGGGCGAAAAATAAAAGTAAGACCTGTATCAAAGAGATAACCCTACCTTAAAAGTAAGCAAAGTTGCTTAGCTTACTTTTATTTTTTTGATTAAGCTGATATTAAAAGAATTTAAGCGCGCTTTGAAGATACGAGTTATAACAGTCGAATAACTGGAGGGTCTTACCGAAGGAATTATCATTGGATGGTAAATCCGCTACTAGGTTTCGTTTGGTGGGGAAGATGCAATCATTACATGCATAATTTTTAGTTCATGATATTGCCCAGCTCCCTGAAGTGAACATTAGAGCTGTTTTTTTACTAAACGTCACCTTAATAATTTTCTCGTTGCTCAATGCAAACTGATCTGTCTAAATTTGATGTTGGTGATTACAAAGCGGGCTCTAAAGGAAAAGTAATTGCTTGGTATTTCATTAATTATTACATTTTTGACTCTGCATTTCCTTGGCCCTATAAATTCAAAGTAATGTTATTGCGCTTCTTTGGGGCTCAAATAGGAGAAGGAATCGTGATTAAAACTAAAGTAAGAATTAAATATCCTTGGTTGTTAACCCTCGGAAGAAATTGTTGGATAGGAGAATCGGTATGGATAGACAACCTGGATACTGTTTCCATAGGAAATAACGTAAGTATATCACAGGGGGCTATGTTGCTTACAGGCAACCATGATTATAGACTGAGTAACTTTCCTTATCGCTTGGGCAAAATACAATTAGAAGATGGCGTGTGGATTGGAGCTCGGTCGGTTGTTTGCCCAGGGGTTATTTGTAAATCTCATTCGATCTTAACCGTGCAATCGGTGGCTACAAAGAATATGGAGGCCTGGTCCATTTATTCGGGCAATCCGGCAGCATTCGTCAGAGCTCGTACTATGCACATTTAAAACAATACAAAATTAGTGCGCGAACATTTTAGATATTAATTTTTTCCAGTGATGAACACAGCCGTTAAAAGTTGTTTTCGGCATAGTTCAAGTTTGTGTATGCGAAGAATATCAAGCAAAAACTTAATTTATGGAATAATCATCTTCATTGTACTTTTATTCACTATGGAAATAGTATTGCGTAGCTATTTTGGATTTGGCAATGCTATCTTATTTAGAGAAGATGCTCATATGGAGTATATTCCTATTCCGCAAACAAAACAAAGATTTGGTCATAACAATCTATATAACTCTTTCTCTCAAAGGAACCGAGAATTGTTACCCACTGACTCAACTGTTATCCTTGGATTCGGCGATTCTATCTTGAATGGGGGCGCCTTGACCGAGCAAGATAGCTTGGCCACAACTATGCTTTCTAGCTACCTGTCCAAAAAATATAAGAAGGAGATATTATTTACCAACATTAGCGCGGGCTCGTGGGGCCCAGACAACTGCTATGCTTATTTAAAAAAATACGGCAACTTTAAGGCTAAAGGCATTTTGTTAGTAGTAAGTTCTCACGATGCTTACGATAATATGACTTTTGAGAAAATAGTCGGTATTCATCCTAACTACCCTAATACCCAATATGGTTCAGCAATCTGTGAGGTTCTAGATCGCTACCTATACCATCCTTACCTCAAGCAATTTTTTTCTAATGAAGAGTGGACTAAAAGTACCAGAACCGATCAACTATTAATAAATAAATATAAACGAGGCGCAAATTTTAATACCGGATTCAGTGCATTTAAAGCCTACTGTGATAGCGCTAAAATACCGTTAACAATCTATTTACATGCTGACATCAACGAACTTAATTTCCGGCGCTACAACGCACAGGGACAACTGATAATTGATTTTTGCGAAAGTAACAAAATAAAGTTAGTTGAAGAATTAGATTACAATATGCAACCCCATGATTACAGGGACAATATTCATCTTTCCCATAGCGGACAACGAAGAATGTTCAACATTTTAAAGACCTACTACTAAAGTATTAAACGCGATGATAACTAGCAAAAAACATCTGTTATTGATAGGCTATAATTTCTATCCTGAGCCTACAGGAATTGGTAAGTACAACGGGGAAATGATTGCTTGGCTTGCTAAAAAAGGATATACCTGTACCGTCATTACTACCTATCCGTATTATCCTTACTGGAAGGTTCAAGAACCCTATTTTAAAAATCGCTTTTCTTTTACAACCGAAGTTATAGCCTATCCATCTGGAGGCAAAATCACTATTTGTCGCTGCCCAATTTATGTACCGGCTAAACCTTCGGGCATCAAAAGAATTATTTTAGATTTATCTTTCTTATTTACTGCATTAATTAAGCTAATTCACTTGCTTTGCAAACACAAATTCGAATATGTGATTACTATCGCGCCCGCTTTTGAACTCGGTTTTTTAGGAATATTATGTAAGTTTTTACAAAAATCTACCTTTATTTATCACATACAAGATATGCAAATCGAAGCCGCTCGTGATCTACACATGATTAAATCCGCCTTCTTAATCAAGGTACTATTTAAAATTGAAAGATTCATTTTCGATAAATCGGATTTCATCACTACTATATCCGAAGCTATGGCAATCAAAATACATGAAAAATCAGAGAAAAAAGTTCACTTTTTCCCAAATTGGGCCGACACCAGTCTTTTTTTTCCTATACAAGACAAGTGCAAACTGAAAACCTTATTTGGCTTTAGTAACGCCGAAAGAATTGTTTTATACTCAGGTGCAATTGGGGAAAAGCAAGGATTAGAAAACATTTTGTATGTTGCAAACCAATTCCGAGAAAACCACACTAATATTAAATTTATTATCTGTGGATCCGGCCCCTATAAAGATCACTTGATACGGTTAGCGCAAGAGCTGAATCTTACTAACATTCAATTTTTTCCGGTGCAGCCACTTGAAAAGTTCAACTATTTTCTCAACCTAGCTGATGTTCATTTAGTTATTCAAAAATGCAGCACGTGTGATTTAGTAATGCCATCTAAACTCACTACAATACTAGCTATTGGGGATTAGCTTTAGTAACGGCTAATGGAGACTCTGGCCTTAGCTCTTTAATTAAGAAACACAATATAGCTTTGGTTGTTGAACCAGAAAATCAAGTAGCGTTAAACAAGGGTTTAATGGATGCCCTAAATGAGCCTAATGATAATATTAGAATAAATGCTCGCTCTTACGCGGATCGATACTTAGAAATTGACACGATCATGAAATCTTTTCAAGCCCTAGCATTATAACCTATACATTATATTTGGGTCTATATTATTTTCTTTTTTAATTTTTAATGAAATAGTGCCGTGTTTGATCGCCTACTCGGGTTTTAATCAATAAAATATATACCCCGGCTGGTAATCTCCTTACATTTAGTACGCTCTCTTTGGTAGACGTATAAGTAATTTGTATCAATGCCCCTGCTACCGAATAAATTTCAAGTTGCGCCGGGGGGCAGATAAACCCACGTACAGATTATTGTCGGTTGGATTGGGATAGATATTTACCTTAGGGGCATTCTTCGTCAGAAAGTAAATTGATCGCGCGTAGCTATGCTGGATTGAACCATCTGTATTAAATTGTTCTAGTCGATAGTAAATAGAACCCTGAGAGGTTGTACCAATACCTATATCCTGGTAATCATAGGTTGTTTTGACTGATGTTATGCTGTCACGCACATTTATTCGACCGACTGCAGTAAAGTGAATCCCTTCGAGGCTGCGCTGCACCGTAAAGTACTTTACATTCGTTTTAGAAGCTATTTCCCAGTGTAGAAATGCATTTGCGCTATCACCTTCAACGGCAAAGTGCATTTGTTGGACGGAGGGCGGGGAAATGATGGGAATACTAAAAGTAGCCGGTAAGCTCCTATTGCTTTGATCATCAATAGAGCAATAGGCAAAGCTCACAGTGCCAGTATAGTTTAGGCTAGGGTAAAAGCTTACAAAAGCGGCTTGATCACTCGAGACAACGGTATCTTTTGCTACTGGAGTCTCATTAATATAAAGTATCCCACTCGTGACGGACGGCAATTTGCTAATTGTGAATGCCGTAATTTCTCCCCTATGAGTAGAGCCAGTAAGGGGCAGCAGACGGGTGAGGCCCGCACTGCTCAGAATAGGCAGATTTGTTTTAGGATCTGCTAGCGGGAGTTGACCTGTAGTCCCGTCCGCACAGGTAGTGGTCTGGACTGAGGCATGATTCAGCCCCTGCAGTGTCTTATCCTTGATGCCATGGGCTGTATTGACCAAACGGGTATTACAAACAACCGCGTTGTACGTACCCGAATTAAGGTAGACGGCGTTCTCACAGTTGGTGGCACTGTTGTTTTGAATGATACTGCCGAGAATGGCGGGAATACCTTCATCCACATAATTGTGCTCCAGCTTATGGAATTCCAAGTAATTCAGGTAGCCATTGGGAAAATTATCGTCTACTCGTGCTATTACATTAGGAATATGCGCCGTAATCGAGTTATTCCGCATCTCTACGCCCAGGGCTAAGGTGCCAAAAGGCTTGTGTTGAATATGCTGGGTTGGATGAACGCCAATAAAAACCCCCATTTCACCATTGAGGTCGGAAACCGAGTTCTTTACTATCTGGATATTCCAGGTAGGATACATCCCAATGGTAGTTTGCCAGTTTGGTGTTTCTCGTTGAAAGGGGCAATATCAATGGAACCATTATTAATCAGGGTATTACCTACTATGGCAATGTCGTGGTTAGCGTTTTGCGACAACATAATCCCGCGCTGGTTACCTTCCATTACATTTCCTTGCACCAGCCAATTTTCTGCCCCCCAAGTCCAGATAGCATAGCGGGACGTATGATCAGGTATCACTTCCCAATTACTTTCCAAGGTGAGGGTGGTTGCGGTCCGGTTCGTAATCTGCCGCCATTGGCCCATCCCTTTGCCATGCACAATGCCGACCCCAACCCGAGGTTGTACCAAATTCCCCAAGCTTTGGTATTGTCAGTAAGGGTATTGCTGGTCGCACTGGAAACGGTGCCAACGGACTCATCAGGCGCATAATTAGCACCTTGTTCTGATAAAATGGTTTCCCCGTCATTCGTGTTCTGCGGGCGTCCATTAATCACGTGAAATGTATTGTTCAGAATAGCCACATTACGGGCAAAATTCCAGGTGGTGACGTGCGTGATCACTCGAGCATTACGTGGCCACCGCGCACTACCATCCCGGTAAGTTTTATTATTCTCAAACACAATGTTTTGCGCCCCCCCCCTTTCTCGGGTATGGCCGAAGTGCAGTCCATCGTTTGCATATACCATTTTATTATCTGCATACACCACATTCTGGCTACCATCCATACGCAAGGGACCTCGATAACCTGTTGTTGCTGTTACTCCCTGGGTGAAGTCACAGTTGACGATACATACCTTATTAGCATCGGCGATATCTAGCCACCTGCCTTGGTTCAGCTTCCAGCACACTCGCTGCATAAAGAATTCCTCGACCCCAGAAGCACTCAAGTTGGAAGCCCAATGGCCACCATCGGATATATTCTCAATAGTTAAATCGGCCAACCCTGTGGTTTTTACGCCCGGATTTAGGCGTACTCCAACACCACTTTCCCCAGGGTAGCCATAGCGGAGAACCGTTTTATCAATTCCTTCCCCTGCTAGTATCACTCGGTCTCCTAACTCCAATCCTCCCCAACCACTATGGAGTAACTTATAGATTCCCTCTGGGAAGAAAATAATCCCTCCGCCCGCTTTTTTAGCCATACTTATGGCGGTTTGGATAGCTGGCTTGTCATTCGTTATTCCGTCTCCTACGGCCTTTACTGCGAGACGAGAATCAGTTTTTACATTATAGATGTTTTGAGTAAAGTTGTATTTATGGCCCCAGCCAACAGGAAGGTCATAGGTATTAGTGTTTCTTTCAATAACAGTAAGCGGCTGCTCCACTTTAGTTTCTCCTAATAAGCCCCCAGCCCGTTTGTTATATAAACATCGTAAGTCCGGCCAGCGAGTAAACTTGGAGGGATGTGAACGCGGATTTTGTATTCCTCGGATTCACTTTCCTCAATGGTTGCGTCCGTTGAAGCGCCTGAATCATGCTGCACGAACCGAACACCACAGGTGCCCTGGGCAAACTTCAAATTTCGGCCAAAGATTCGCACCGTCCCCCCCGCTATCACTTCAGGGGAGTCGTAATGTATGCCTCTAGCGCGATTTATATAGAAGGCAGGACTGTGGGAGGTGCTGTCTTCCACCCACAGTTTATAAACATCTAACGGCCAGTTGTTGGGAATTGCCACTGTAGCCTGCCCCGCGCTCTGCACTAGGATGGATGGAGTAATGGCTGTGCCAGCGGTTGCTTGCGCAAGATACACTTTGACTGTAGCACTGAAATGGCCTTGTAAGTTGATCGTCTCCCCTGGCTGACCCGTTGGACTTGCGTTGAATATACTGGTTTGAGCGGCAGCTGTTAGTGCACCATTACCCCATACCCAAGCTGTTAATACCGCGACACATAATCCAAGGCGCCTCATAGTCATAGGTATTAGTTATAACAGGCTCCCTGACCCGAATGAGATATTAATTTAAAGATTCTTTTATTCAAATAGAAGAACTTTATAAATTATACAAAACTAATACAGTTACATTATATAAATAAAACCAAATAAATTTGGATAAAACTGGTTGCAAAAACCATTTCTCCGTAGTATTATTATAACTCTTTGAAAAGCTTGCGCTCCTAGAGAACTGCTGAGCTATAGTTAATTACAAGCCTTTTATACTATCATTCAATAGTATAAACCCTTACGAGGCATGCAGCCTATACCTCCTTATTATGAGCACTATTTCCTGTTCATTTCCTCATTTTTCACCTTTTTAAATAGTACTCTTATGAAAAAGCTTATGAGTTTACTTTCCTCATCCGCCTTAATCCTTCTGTTAGGGATGACAATCACACCCGTACAGGCAAAAAACGATAAGGATAAGGATACTGGTAAGGGTGGAGAACCTAACCAGTGTGGAAATTGCCAAGGCAATAATGGCAATGGTAAAGGAAATGGTGGCCCCAATGGTGGTCCTACAGATGCCCCCATAGATGGAGGAGCTTCATTGCTTCTCGCTGGAGGAGCAGCCTATGCCTTGCGTCGTATCAATAAGGCTCGACTTAATAAGAAGGCACAGCTTTAGGCTTCATCAACTCCCAATCTAATTTCCTTTTCTTTTCACCTTTTAAAGTAGTACTGTTATGAAAAAACTTGTGAGTTTATTTTCCTTGTCAGCTCTAGTCTTCCTGTTAAGCCTGGCAATCACACCTGTGCAAGGCAAAGACAAAGACAAGGGTGGTCCTACAGATGCCCCCATAGATGGAGGAGCTTCATTGCTTCTCGCTGGAGGAGCAGCCTATGCCTTGCGTCGTATCAATAAGGCTCGACTTAATAAGAAGGCACAGCTTTAGATTTGACTATATAATAAAAGACTAGCCCTGCTGACCCGCAAGGCTATTCTTTTATTATACAGTATATAATTAAAAGAACATTAATTCTTCGATATTAATTATGAACCCTCTAATACGTTTTATGCTTATAGCTGGAAGCCTTTATTTGGTTTGGCTTTTTGGCTATGAGCAATATTTAGCTATTGATGGTCGTCTCGATGCTGCTTTAACGCAGAATATCGCAACAGCGGGTGCCGCAGTTCTTCGTTTATTTGGTTTCGAAGCTGCGGTATCAAGTGACCAAGCAAACTTGATTCTCTTATCGAATACCCCCGCTGTCAAGATTGGGTATTACTGTGATGGGTTAGTATTGTATGCCTTGTTCGCAGGATTTGTGTTGGCTTTTCCCGGGCCCATACGGCACAAAATATGGTTTATCCCCATGGGTCTTATCCTTATTTATAGCATCAATATTTTACGTATTGCGGCTCTTTGTTTAAATCATCTATACTGGCACCAGACTGTAGACTTTAATCACCACTATACGTTTACTTTCCTCGTGTACGGGTTTATCTTCCTGTTATGGATCTGGTGGGCTACGCGTCTGGCAACCAAAGTTCCTGTCAACTCAACCCAGCATGTCCCCGCTTAAAGACTCAATTAGTATTGAACACAAACCAGCATTTAAGAGGCTTACTGACCATACTGGTATGCGCCTAGGCTGCTGCTTATTATTGGTCCTAATTCTATTTAGTGCTTCGTTTTACGCTGAACAGCTATATGCTGTACTCGGCACTTTTTGTCAAAGGCTCTTTGATACGTTAGGCCTGACGCCATACCTACCTCGATTTTTTGAACAAGGTAGCGTGATCAGTCAGACTATGAATCGACCGCATAGTATTCCAGCTGTTATTTTATATAGTCTCTTGTATGTGACAGTCTGTTTGGCATTGCTCTTTTTGTTGTTACCCTATCCTAGACAACGACGATATGTGCTTTTTTTCTATGGTATTACATCTATCATTTCGCTATTGTTACTGGTAACGAACAAACTAGTTGGTCCTAATTTTTCCCTTACAATTATTACTAGTCACCTCTTGCATTTCCTTGTGTCTCCCGTCCCCGTAATTATTCTGGTGCCATTATTACGATGGTATTCAGCAAATACAAAATAAATCGGGTGCATAGTATAAATTATTTAATTTTTAACGTACGGATACTCATTACATACAATCTCAGAAGTGTGATTCTAGTACTAAAATGTTACGCAATTGAGCATAAATTATTAGCAGATAGAATGAGAACTAATAGCTTTTAGCTTTCATCTACTGGCAATAACAATATTTTATATTTTTTTGCAATACATTTCTTGGACAAAATATGCAGCCTGAATTAATAACATTTGTCTCATGTTCATCCAGCCATTACTTCGCTACATTGGTCATCAAAAATGGATTCGCTTTGGTATACGTGATCGAATAATCCGTGCCTTCAACAACCCTGATACCTCACCAAGTAAACCATTCACGGTACCATTTTTTGGTAAAACGTATACAGGCGACCTTTCCGTTTTTGTTGATTGGAGCACCTATTATTATGGGGCGTACTCCGGCGAGGAACTAGAATTAATGCGTGACACATTAGCGAAAATTGTAGATCCTATCGTATTAGATATTGGCGCTAATATTGGCCACCACTCCCTTTACGCCTCTACTATAGCGAAGGAAGTACACTCCTTTGAACCTTTTCCCAAAGTTATAGCTAAAATTCACGAAAAAATTAAAGCCAATGCTATAACGAATATTAAAGTACATGAAATTGCTTTGGGAGAGGCAGATGAAGATTCGCTTTTTACTCCACCGTCAGAACATAATACGGGGTCAGGCTCCTTTATTGCTACTTCTGTTGATAACTCATTTAAAATAACGCTTCCTATAAGAAGAGGTGATGAATATGTAAAAACATTAAAGCTATCTAAAATCGATTTTATAAAGATGGATATTGAAGGCTTCGAGCCTCAAGCACTTCGTGGTCTCCGCCATACTCTGGATACTTATAGACCAGTTGTTTTTTTTGAATGGAGTGCCAACGAGAGAGAGTTTAGCATTGAATTGGATTTACTTTTTCCGGAAAAATACAAGATCTTTAACTTGATTGCTAATAGGCCTTTTTTAGGTATTTTTTGCCACAAAGATTACACTTTAATCGAGGAGAATGCATCACATCGTGATGGCAATAAATTGGCAGTACCGATCGAAAAATTAAGTACTATTTCTGCTATTAATAATAAATTATTTGATAAATTTAACGAAATACGTTAATCTAGGCTTTATTTAATATTGAATAGGTATAAAATACAGACCAAGATGAGCAGTAAATGATCTTGTTAATAGAGGAATGGTTTAACTGTAAGTCTACCAAGTAACTTTCTTGGCAAGCACTTCAAGCAGTTGTCTTTCTTCTTTACCGAGTCCTGCTCGGCCCCGGCTCCGTCGCCCTTAAGGGGTAGTAGGACAGGTTTACAAACGAGTGCGCTAAGGGGTTATATAATAGATGGTCAGGTATCCGCTGGCTCGCCTTGGTTCCTATAGCCGAGGGCTTTAGATAGAGGGAGCTGTAGCGTCGCGGTTTGGTAATAGATCAATCCTGGGGTGATGCTGCCCTCGCCCCAGGAGTAGCCCCTGATACCGGTGATTTCAGGCCGTTAAGTGTATTACAAAGTGGTGCGAAGCCAGCGCTGAAAGCTACCTAATACCCAAATAAATTAGAACCAAAAGCACGCTGGCGTAGTTAGACGGCTCCCATACTTCTTCCCCATCCCTTTGGTCAGCTGACCCTTTCCTAAAACGCTTACTAAGTAATTGACGAGTCTATAACTTATCTTAGCATGATAGATATTGAACTTTAAGCACTGCTCGTTATTAAGTGTTCCAGCCTTTGGATGGTTTGCGAAAGAGCTGAGACGCTAAAACAGATGGCAGTTTTTCTATGGAGCCGGAAGACGAATTTATCGAGAATGCTAGCACGCTGCTGCGATTTGCCAAAGCGGAGCTAAAGCAATTCTTGGCTTGGACCAACCCCCATACTTCTTATGGAAAGCAAGCTGGCATCCTTATCCAGGAACTCGAAGCCATGTCACGACAATTGGAAACGCTACGCCAGGATTATAATAACCAAGTACGTAAGGACTAGCAATACGTGTAAAACAATATTTAAGCCTGCTACTTAATTTGACTGGACAGATCGTAGTGTGATTACTCGTTGCCTCATCGTTTGTTGCCCGAGGCAAGTCTTTATCCATAGGCTAATATATCGGGTCACTTAAAAGTTTTAGGATGCGCACCCTATAGCTTGCTTATTGCGAGTAGTCGCGCTTATGTACAATACCCTGCGCTTTAACATTTAGAGGCGTAAGTGCCCTTACTGTAAGCTTGGATAATCATACGCAAATTCTGCCCATTGGGGATGCGTAGCTAGAGCCTCCGTACTCGCTGACTGTTTTCCTACGCCCAACTAGCTCTTTAAAAGGTGTATTAAGCTACAGGTGTGAAGGTATAGGAAACAACTAATCTATCCTTCTTGGTAACGTTTCCCCTATCTAGTCTTCATGCTGACTGAAATACACTTGCCAATCGCTCTTGATTACTGAGTTATTCAGCTGAATAACAGATAAATATAATTTCAATACAATTATATTTATATTCAATCTTCGAATATAAATAGAGCAATTACGTAACTCTTCTATTTATATTCGAAGATTTTTTTTGATTTAAACTTTAGAAAAGCAGACATTTATTGCTATGTTTATAAAAAATATAGGATAAGTATATAAATAGAATTTTACATGGTTTACAGAGTTGTTTTTGGACTTTGAGAAGTAAAGCTGAGAAGACCTATGGATCGAAAAAATGTGTTAGTCGCCTAATAAGAAACTATTAAACGCACATGATACACTCTTATACTACGCCGCAGACGAAAAGTATCGAGTATGTACTCGCTTCTGATGTACATCGCAGCTCGATTACCGTCAACCACGGCCTGAAGCGCACCTTTGATATTATAGTAGCTTTAGTGGCCGTCCTATTTGTCCTGAGTTGGTTGGCTCCGCTCTTAGCTTTACTCATTCGCCTAGAGTCACGAGGGCCTGTTTTCTTTAAGCAGTTACGTACAGGCTGCAACGGGAAGCCCTTTTACTGCTTGAAATTTCGCAGCATGCGTCTCAATACCGAAGCTGACCTGCGGCAGGCCTGCCCTAACGACCCGCGCGTAACGCGAGTAGGGGCGTTTATGCGACGTAATAATCTCGACGAGTTGCCGCAGTTTATTAATGTGTTACGCGGCGATATGTCGGTCGTTGGGCCCCGGCCGCATATGCTGCGTCAAACTGAAGTTTACGCGCAAGCTATTGATTACTTCATGGTGCGCCACTGCGTATGTCCCGGAATCACGGGATGGGCCCAAGTCAACGGCCACCGAGGCGAAACAAAGGAACTCAGCGCCATGGAAAACCGCGTCAAGGCGGACCTCTGGTATTTGCATAATTGGTCCCTCCTGCTGGATGTGCATATCATCGCCCGCACGCTTGGCCTATGGTTAGGCCGCCAACCTAACGCCTACTAAGCCTGCTTGGTACTGCCTCAGATGACCGGGTCATAGTGCGGTCTGATTATAGGCAGATCTCTTGGAAAGAAGTAGGCTTACGAGGTTGACGCTGGCTATGCTTTATTAGCCCTCAATGCCAAGCCCAGGCTTTCACTTTTTATCCTAAGGGAGGAGCATTCATAGCCTTACACTCAGCACACACAAATTTCAAGATATACCTAACCGGCTTTTGCCGCTTTAGGATAGTTTGCGCTCACCGTACTTTTATCTATTAACTGATTTTCAGTCATTTAAATTAACATTTGGGGTGATTGTGGTCAGTGTTCAACATCCTTTCAATATCACGTGTTATGAATCAGCACCTACTTTATGTTAAGCATTCTGTCGGGAGGAGATGCTTTTGTTGGCTTACCATTCTAGGTATACTTCTATCGGGCATTTATCCTGCTAGTGTACTAGCGCAAAAAGAAAAGAAGAAAGGAGCAAAACTCCCGCCAATCGATATAGCCGGGACGATGCTTGCTAATGCGCAGTATAACTTCGCCCCAAGTGGGTTGAAGGGTACCGCGCTAGGTCAACCCACTTCTCTGCAATTTGGGCCTGATGGGCGTTTATACGTCTCTCAACAAGCTGGAATTATTCAGGTTTTTACTATCAAAAGAAATGCAGCTAATGACTACTCCGTTACGGCGACAGAGGTGATCCACCTTATTAATCAAATTCCTAATCATAACGATAACGGAAGTTTAAACACGAGCGTCACCACCCGACAGGTTACGGGCATACTCGTGAAAGGCACGGCGGCTACTCCAATTATTTATGTCACTTCCAGCGACAGCCGCATTGGTGGTCCGGATGGCGATTTCAATTTGGATACCAACTCCGGCATTATTTCTAGACTTACGCGTAGCGGCACCAGTTGGACCAAGCTGGATTTAGTGCGTGGATTACCGCGCTCGGAAGAGAACCACGCCTCTAATGGTATGCAGTTGGATGAGAAAACCAATATCTTGTATGTGGCCCAAGGGGGACACACCAATGCAGGAGGTACGTCCAAAAACTTTGCGTATACGCCCGAGTACGCGCTCTCAGCAGCTATCCTCTCGATTAATCTAACGGTCATTGACGCCTTGCCTACGCAGGGAACCGGCAATAACGCCTTTAAATATAACCTCCCAACGCTGGATGACCCAGATCGGGCGAACAACCCGGATGGCTCCGACCCTTTTGACCCTTTTGGAGGGAATGACGGGCTAAACCAGGCGAAGATTGTTGCAGGAGGGCCTGTACAGATTTATTCTCCTGGCTATCGCAATGTTTATGACTTAGTGATTACTAAGGCCCGGCGGATGTATACCATCGATAACGGTCCTAACCAAGGCTGGGGAGGCTATCCCCAAAATGAGGGTACGGCCAATGCCAATAATAACTATGTCGTGGGCGAACCCGGCTCGACCGGGCCTGCACCGAGCGAAGGGCAAGTCAATAACCTCGATAATTTAGACTTTGTCGGCAGCCTGGACACCTATACGCCGGGCAGCTACTATGGGGGTCACCCCAACCCCACTAGAGCTAACCCTGCTGGGGCTGGACTCTATACCCATAATGGCACCTCCGGGGTGTGGCGCACCAGCAAAACTGGGACCCCGCCCTTGCCTGCTGACTGGCCTCCGGTGGCAAACGCAAATCCGATTGAAGGGGATTTTAAAATGCCCGGAAGCTCGCTGAGCACGGACCTGCTAACGTTTACCGCCTCAACGAATGGAATGGCGGAGTATACCGCTTCCAATTTTGGCGGAGCTCTGCAAGGTAGCTTGCTGGCTTGCAGCTTTGACGGTAACATCGTTAAAATCGCCCTGACGGCCGATGGTACTGACGTAACAAACCCCCGGAACACAACAAATAAATTAAATGAAGATCTCCCTTTTGCTTCAGGTTTTGGCTCCACCCCTTTAGATATTGTTGCCCAGGGTGATAATGATATCTTTCCCGGATCCGTATGGGCCGTTACCTACGGAGCTAATGCTATTACCATATTTGAGCCCCAGGACTTTTTGGTTTGTACGGGCAAATACGATAGCAACGACGATGACCTAGACCGGTATACGAATGCGGACGAGATTGATAACGCTACCCAGCCGTGTTCCGCCTCTAGTATGCCCCCCGATGCTGATGGCGATTACATCTCGGATTTAAATGATATAGACGATGATAACGATGCCATTGCGGACAACTTCGACTTCTTTCCTTTAGATAACACCAATGGGTTGACAACGGTCCTTCCCATCAAGTACGACTTATTCAACAATAGCCCCGGAACAGGCCTGTTCGGCGTGGGCTTTACTGGCTTGCTCAGTAATAAGACGACCGTTTATACGGAGTTATTTGATGAAAACAACCTCATTGCCGGGGGCGCGGTAGGTGCCTTTTCCGTCGTGAATACAACCCCCGGCGATGCTCTCGGAGCATTAAATAGCCAAGAAAATGCTTTTCATTTTGGGGTGAAGGCTTCCACAGCCCCCTTCACGGTGCAGGGACGATTACTGGGACCTTTCTTTAATAACAAGACGCCTCAAAATTTCCAGTCACAGGGAATTTACCTCAGCAATGGGGACCAAGATAACTACTTGAAAATAGCGCTCACGGCCAATAACGGTACAGGTGGGCTCGAAGTAGTCTATGAAAATGCTGGATCCCCGGTGACCACGACCTTTCCCTTACCCGGTGGCATTCCTAGTTCCACGTTGGACTTCTTTTTCGTTGTTAACCCGACGACGGGCGCCGTGCAGCCGAAGTACGCTATCAACGGGGGAGCAAGTACTAACCTAGGCAACCCTATTCAGGTAAGCGGGGCGCTTCTGAGCGCCCTGCAGAGTGGCAAAGCCTATGCAGTCGGTGTTATCGCCACGTCGCGGGGGCCACGCCCTTCACTGCTACCTGGGACTTTCTCTATGTGACGGCCAATACGCAAACAACCGATTGGGTAAACATTGCTCCTTCCAACACGCCTAAGTGGGTTGGTGTCAGTGTTTCGGTGGCTAATAAAATGCAAGTTATGTCCGGCTTCTTTACGGCCGAAACAGGAACTACCCCCAAGTGTGAGTCGTACGACCCAGCCACGAACACGTGGACGTATCTGGCGGATATGCCTCTTCCGGTCACCCACGCAGGTGTTGCCACTGATGGGAGCAAGATATACGTCGCTGGTGGCTTTACAGGACTGGAGGCCGGCAAGCCTAACACGGACGCGCTGCAGATCTATGATGTAAACACCAACACCTGGAGTAGTGGGCCCAAGTTGCCAGCTGTAATGGGTGGGAATGCACTCGTTCGAGTCGGGCGTAAGCTGTACTCGTTTGGGGGTATGATGCCCGACCGTCAAACAGGCAATGCCGCCCACTATGTGCTGGACTTAGATAACCTCGCGGCGGGCTGGAGTAACGCTGCCCCTATGCCACTGCCGCGCTGCCACTTTGCCAGCGCGGTCGTGGCCGGCAAAATATATGCCCTCGGCGGCCAGACTGGCCATGATGGCCCCGTCCTAGACGTCAGTGCGGCAAATGTGTATGATCCGACTACGAACACATGGTCCGACCTGAAGGCATTGCCTTATGCCCGCTCCCACAGTGAATCGGCCACCTTTGTTGCCGATGGTAAAATAACACTGGTGGGGGGCGTTTCACTGAATAATAATATTTTAAATACGATCACCACGTATGACCCGGCCACGGACACGTGGGCCGAACAGGCGCCGCTTCCCGTTAATTTGTTTGGCCCCAGCGCTGAAGTAATCGGGGAAGAGCTATTTGTCTCCAACGGCTCCCTCAACGCCCGCACGAACCCGCAAACGACCGCCCGTAAGCGGTACTTTCCCCGCACGCCTAATTATACAATAGGCTTCTCACCAGCCCAGGTACAGTTAACGGCTACGCAGGGGTCTACGACTAGCAAAGAGGTATTGCTGTGGTCATTGAGTGGCGCGCCTACTTATAGTATCGCCACAAACCAGCTCCCCGCATGGCTTACAGTAAGCCCAGCCACAGGCACTATAGACTTGTTAGGAGGCAGTGAGGTCACGCTGACGGTGAACACAACGGGCTTAACAGCTGGTAACTACTCCGCTACGATTACCGCAACCGCGCCAGGGTACCCTAATGTTACCTTGCCCGTGTCTCTCACGGTTTCGGGGTCCGCTGCGACCGTAAAGGTCCTCTACCTCTATGGTAGTATTCCGCCTGCCGAGGTAGATATGAAACTCTCAGATACCGGCACCACAGGCATGTCGCAATTCAATCAGGCGTTGAAGGATGTTGGCATGGTAACCACGGAAGCCTTGGACGCTAGTGTCACCCTAAATGCTACTACGCTAAACCAATACAAAGTATTGATTTTAAGCTCTAATAATCGCCGCTTTACCGACGCCGAAAAAGCGGCTGTGGCTACCTGGGTGAACGCTGGGGGCGGCTTAGTAGCTTGGTCGGATGGAGCATTTGGAGGGGGCATTAATAGTACGGCGGGATCGTTAAGTGATAATGACCTCACCCAACAGTTTGGCATGCAGTTCTTGCGGGATAATGGGGTGACTACTTTCAGTTTAACGCAGTGGGCTGTTGATCACTACATCAATGGATTTAATAAAACCAGCGGCTTAACGATTGAAGCAGAAGGAGCCAGTCCTATTCGGACGAGCGCCCCGGCTACCATTCTGGCTTATATGCCCGCCTGCTGCGCCAAGCTCAACAGCTTGGATGGCGCCGTAACCCCCGCGGATGCCGCTATTGCCGCCGCAAAAGTGGGCCAAGGACGAGTACTCGGCTTTTTTGATCGCAATGCCTTCTGGAATGCGGGTGCGGGTACGCAACTGAGCCGCGTAGATAACAAACTCTTTGCCCAGCGTTTGGTACAGTGGGCATCCGGGGTGAATGATAATCCTACGGCTTCGGCTCCGACGGTCGCTACTCCTATCGCGGATGTTACAGTACCAAAAAACAGCCCCCCCACGCAGCTCAACCTAGCTACTGTCTTCGCTGATAACGGCGGCACCGCCAACCTTACCCTAACAATTGCAGCTAACTCCGACCCGAACGTAGTTTCTGCTTCCCTCAGCGGAACCACCCTAACGCTCACGTACGCTCCGAATGCAGTAAGCGCCGCAAACGTGACCATTCGGGCAACCGACGCGGAAGGCTTGTTCGTGGAAGATACGTTCCAAGTAACCATTACAGCGGAAGCAGGCACGGCCTTGTACCGGGTGAACGCGGGCGGGGGGCAACTGACCACCTCACTGGGCACGTTTGCCGCCGATAACAGCTTCACCCCCGCCCCGGGCAACTCCTACACGACCAGCACCGCCATTGCCAACACCACCGACGATGGCCTGTATCAGAGCGAGCGCTACGGCAACCTCTTCTCCTATGCCTTCCCCGTCACCAGCGGCCAGCAGTACCGGGTCGTGCTGCACTTCGCCGAGATCGACAAATGGGGCCCCGGGCTGCGCGTCTTCGACGTGAGCGCGGAAGGCACCAAAGTGCTCGACAACTACGACATCTTCCAAAAGGCGGGGGGCAATTTCACGGCCATCAGCGAAACCGTCACTGTGACGGCCGCCGATGGCACGCTCAACCTGGCCTTCAGCTCGCTGGCCAGCGAGGGCGGGGTGGAAAACGCCAAGGTCTCGGCCATCGAGATCTACAGTGTGGGCGGCACGACGCCCACCAACCCGGCGCCCGTGGCCAATGCCGGCGCCGACAAGACCCTCACCCTACCTACCAACAGTGTCGTACTCACCGGCACCGGCACCGATGATGGCTCGATTGCCAGCTACAGCTGGAGCCAGGTGGGCACCACGCCCAGTACGGCCAGCTTGAGCGGGGCTAACACGGCGAGCTTGACGGCCAGCAGCCTGGTGGCCGGCACCTACACCTTCGCCCTGGTGGTCACCGACAACCTGGGCAAGGCCAGTGCCGCGGATCAGGTCACCGTCACCGTCAACCCCGCCACCACCCCTACGAACCAGCCGCCGGTATTAGCCACCATTGGTCCTAAAACGGTGAATGCCCTCTCAGCCCTGACCTTCTCGGCCCAAGCTACGGACCCCAATGCTGGTCAAAGCCTGACCTTCAGCTTGACAGGCACTATACCGACAGGTGCCACTATTAGCTCCTCCGGAGCCTTTAGCTGGACACCTACCGCTGCTCAGGTTGGTAACCATACCATCACTGTGGTCGTCTCCGATGGCACCGCTACAGACTCAGAGGCTGTTTCTGTCACCGTTAACCCGGCCACGACCACGCCGCCCAGCAGTACGGCCTTGTACCGGGTGAACGCGGGCGGGGGGCAACTGACCACCTCACTGGGCACGTTTGCCGCCGATAACAGCTTCACCCCCGCCCCGGGCAACTCCTACACGACCAGCACCGCCATTGCCAACACCACCGACGATGGCCTGTATCAGAGCGAGCGCTACGGCAACCTCTTCTCCTATGCCTTCCCCGTCACCAGCGGCCAGCAGTACCGGGTCGTGCTGCACTTCGCCGAGATCGACAAATGGGGCCCCGGGCTGCGCGTCTTCGACGTGAGCGCGGAAGGCACCAAAGTGCTCGACAACTACGACATCTTCCAAAAGGCGGGGGGCAATTTCACGGCCATCAGCGAAACCGTCACTGTGACGGCCGCCGATGGCACGCTCAACCTGGCCTTCAGCTCGCTGGCCAGCGAGGGCGGGGTGGAAAACGCCAAGGTCTCGGCCATCGAGATCTACAGTGTGGGCGGCACGACGCCCACCAACCCGGCGCCCGTGGCCAATGCCGGCGCCGACAAGACCCTCACCCTACCTACCAACAGTGTCGTACTCACCGGCACCGGCACCGATGATGGCTCGATTGCCAGCTACAGCTGGAGCCAGGTGGGCACCACGCCCAGTACGGCCAGCTTGAGCGGGGCTAACACGGCGAGCTTGACGGCCAGCAGCCTGGTGGCCGGCACCTACACCTTCGCCCTGGTGGTCACCGACAACCTGGGCAAGGCCAGTGCCGCGGATCAGGTCACCGTCACCGTCAACCCCGCCACCACCCCTACGAACCAGCCGCCGGTATTAGCCACCATTGGTCCTAAAACGGTGAATGCCCTCTCAGCCCTGACCTTCTCGGCCCAAGCTACGGACCCCAATGCTGGTCAAAGCCTGACCTTCAGCTTGACAGGCACTATACCGACAGGTGCCACTATTAGCTCCTCCGGAGCCTTTAGCTGGACACCTACCGCTGCTCAGGTTGGTAACCATACCATCACTGTGGTCGTCTCCGATGGCACCGCTACAGACTCAGAGGCTGTTTCTGTCACCGTTAACCCGGCCACGACCACGCCGCCCAGCAGTACGGCCTTGTACCGGGTGAACGCGGGCGGGGGGCAACTGACCACCTCACTGGGCACGTTTGCCGCCGATAACAGCTTCACCCCCGCCCCGGGCAACTCCTACACGACCAGCACCGCCATTGCCAACACCACCGACGATGGCCTGTATCAGAGCGAGCGCTACGGCAACCTCTTCTCCTATGCCTTCCCCGTCACCAGCGGCCAGCAGTACCGGGTCGTGCTGCACTTCGCCGAGATCGACAAATGGGGCCCCGGGCTGCGCGTCTTCGACGTGAGCGCGGAAGGCACCAAAGTGCTCGACAACTACGACATCTTCCAAAAGGCGGGGGGCAATTTCACGGCCATCAGCGAAACCGTCACTGTGACGGCCGCCGATGGCACGCTCAACCTGGCCTTCAGCTCGCTGGCCAGCGAGGGCGGGGTGGAAAACGCCAAGGTCTCGGCCATCGAGATCTACAGTGTGGGCGGCACGACGCCCACCAACCCGGCGCCCGTGGCCAATGCCGGCGCCGACAAGACCCTCACCCTACCTACCAACAGTGTCGTACTCACCGGCACCGGCACCGATGATGGCTCGATTGCCAGCTACAGCTGGAGCCAGGTGGGCACCACGCCCAGTACGGCCAGCTTGAGCGGGGCTAACACGGCGAGCTTGACGGCCAGCAGCCTGGTGGCCGGCACCTACACCTTCGCCCTGGTGGTCACCGACAACCTGGGCAAGGCCAGTGCCGCGGATCAGGTCACCGTCACCGTCAACCCCGCTACCATCCCAGCAGGTCAGCAAGTAACGAGCTTCACACTTATCAATGCGGACACGGACCTACCCATTCGCGACTTGGTCGCGGGCGATGTCCTGAACTTGGCCACCCTGCCCACCAAAAATCTCAACATACGGGCCAATACCAACCCAACGGTGGTAGGAAGTGTGGTGTTTATCTTAAGTGGCACCGTTAACCTGACCGAGAGTGAGAGCGATCCAAATGCGCCCTACGCCCTTTACCCTACGACGGGCTACAACTACCACCCCTGGACCCCACCCGTAGGTAGCTACACGCTCAAAGCTACCCCATACACACAAGGCAATGGGGCTGGCACGGCCGGAACCGCGCTCACTGTCAACTTCACCGTTACTAATCAGACGGCTCTAACTGCTTCCACTACATCAACGACGCTTGAAGAAAAGGAATTAATTTTTTCAACCTCCCTAGTAAACGTGTATCCAAACCCCTCTTCTGATGGGTATTTTAACATTGAATTGCCGGAAGCTTTTCAAGGTGATATTACCTATACACTGGTGTCGTCGACTGGGTCGAAGGTAAGTAGCGGTAGGGTTGTTTTGCCTGCTGCAACCTCCCTGTTAAAACTCGATTTTGCAGATAAGATGAGCGTGATAGGCGAATATTACCTACACTTAAAAGGAGCAAAGATTCAAACTCACGTAAAATTGATTCGTAAGTAAGCGGTACCTCAAAGTAAAGAAGCCGGCTGGAAGCGGTATACGTTAATAGTAATGTATGCTGCTTTCTGCTGGCTTCTTTACTTAAGTTTTGGGCGGTGTAAGAGGCGACACCATCGAGGCGGAAGTAGCGGTCAACCATGGCATTGGTCTTTTCCTTGGTCTGGTTCTTAAATGACAGTGCAGGTTGCGCGAGCCGTCTAAGTATCCTGATTCGCTTTTTCGGGCGGAGCGAAATGCTCGGGCTTTTGCCCGGCTTAGTGGGCACGGCGGAGCACGGCCTACCAGTGGGGTGCTAAGAAAATATAAGGGTAAGGCAGCCTTTCCTCGATAGCCAGCACGGCGGCGTAGCCTAGATGCATAGCCTTTAGAGTCGGAGGGATGCTGCCGCCTACTTCGGGAGGTTATCAGGATTTTTTAGGCGGATTGCGTCACCCTCTCCCAGCCTATAGGGTGGGAGAGGAGAACAGAAACAGTTTCTACCCTAAGCTTTGAGCAAAAATATAATCTTACAAACCTGAGTTGTAAGACCACAATTTGGTCAAAATGTAAGATTATGTTTTAAACTACTTCAACTGAAATAGGCCTTATACGCTTGTATAGAAACGTATTAAAAACAAAAAAAGCCACCCCGTTAAGAGTGGCTTTCGTGATCCCGCTGGGATTCGAACCCAGGACCCATACATTAAAAGTGTATTGCTCTACCAGCTGAGCTACAGAATCGTTTATTTGCAACTGGAAATTGCCTTCCTTGATTGCGGGTACAAAAGTAGAGGTCCGCTCTTTAACCACCAAACGTTTTGTTGAAAAAGCTGTATCTTTTTTTCTTTTTTTGGCGTTTTTCAGTCAACCTGTTCTGGGCCAAAAGAATAGCTCAGTTCTTACTAAAGCAGATTCTCTGTTTGAAGCTAAGGCTTACGAGCAGGCTTATCCTTTATATCGACAGGTATTGCGGCAAGAGCAGTTGGTCTCGACACGTTTGCTGCTGCGCATGGCTTATATCCAGGAAGGTCTGGAACATTACCCAGCCGCGCTTTACTATCTGAGCCTTGCCCAGGCGCGTCAGCCTCGGGCAGCGACTTGGCGTAAAATGACAGAACTGGCGCAAAATTATCGCCTTACTGGCTATACGAACACCTGGCAACAACAACTCCTGATCACTATTCGGCGCTACTACTACCGCGTTCTACAGGTATTGTTGGTGGGCGCGGTGGTAGGTGGCACGCTCCTTCTGGTGCGGCACCGCCAGATAGGAGCCGGCTGGTGGGCAATTTACGCTGTGTATATAGGATTGACGGCTGTTTACCTAAATGTATTCGGGCCGGAAAAGGTAGGCATCGTATCAAAGTCTGCCGCGGCGCTAATGGGGGCTCCCAGTCCTGGGGCTACTTGGCTCACAACTGCCGCCGCTGGCGACCGATTGGTGGTGACAGGCCAGCGCGATATCTGGTACGAAGTGCAATGGCGCGGACAGTCAGCCTACATTCGACGGCACGATTTGATGCTTGTGCAATAAGAAAAAAGCCCCCAGCAAGGCATTATGGCTAGCTGGGGGCTTTTTTTAGTTGCTAGGCAGTCCTACTTGATAGGTGAACCTTCTTCCTTGCGAAAGTGATTGAGCACAAGCTTGTCCGTGAGAGCGGGTAGCCATTTATTCAGGAAAACGGTCAGTTTACCCTGACTGGTGAGTACGAGGTCGCGGCGGCGCTGCTGCACGGCGCGCAGCAGGTGGCCGGCTACTTCTTCGCTGCTCATCATCTGGCCTTCGTCGCGGGGCGACTCACCTTGGGCGGAGCCATCAGCGGCCAGGGCCGTTTGGCGAATATTGGAGGCGGTAAAGCCGGGACAAGCGACCAGCACGTGTACGCCTTGGGGTAATAACTCGGTGCGGAGGGCTTCTAGGAAACCCTGCATGGCGAATTTGGAGGCGGAATAGCCCGTGCGGCCGGGAAGTCCGCGGTAACCGGCGATGCTGGAGATGCCTACGATTGAGCCTTTGGCGGCCAGAATATGCGGCAAGGCGAACTTGGTGGTGAAGACGGTGCCGAAGAAGTTAGTTTGCATCAAGCGCTTAATCACTTCCAAATCAGCATCCTGAAATAAGGCGCGCATAGAAATTCCGGCATTATTAATCAGCACATCCAGGCGGCCGAAAGCGGCTACGGTTTCTTCGACGGCGCGGGCTGAGTCAGTTTCTACGCCCACGTCGGCGCGCACGGTGCGGTGCTGAATGCCGAGCTGGGTGAGCTGTTGAGCGGTTTCGGCGAGCTTGGCTCCGTCGCGGCCGGTGACGACGACGCGGGCGCCGGCTTGCCCGAATACTACGGCGCAGGCCCGGCCGATGCCCGAGGTTCCGCCAGTGATGAGCACTACTTTATCTTTCATATGTGAGACGTGAGACTATGGGACACGGGACTGTGAAACATGAGAGCTTAAACGGTGCCTCGCTTATTGAGCACTTCACTCATGTTACTATTCATCCCTGCGAAACGAAAGCTGCTGTCTTGTGACAAGTTGGGGGCAAAACTACGGGTTTTCGCGGGGCCGTTGGGGGGTATTTTAGAGCCTGGACATGAGACTTTGGGATAGGAGACTGTGAGACGTGAGACAGGCGAAGCACGTGTCAGGGTCGTTTATCTCATTTCTCCTATCCCAAAGTCTCATGTCTAACCTCTTACCTTTGCACCCGTGACTACGACAGCTAAAAAACTCAAGACGGAAGGACTCCGCGAAATTGAAATTACGACCATGGTAGCCGAAGGCAAATGCCTCGTGCGCCATGATAACTTGGTCATCTTCGTGACCGGTGTAGCGCCCGGCGACGTGGTGGATCTGCGCATTACCAAAGCCAAGAAAAGCTTCTTGGAAGCTGTGCCGACGCGTTTCCATAAGTATTCCGACCTGCGCGTGGAGCCGTTTTGCCAGCACTTCGGAACCTGCGGTGGCTGCAAGTGGCAGCACTTGGGTTACAATACCCAGCTTCAGTACAAGCAGCAGCAGGTAGAGGACACCTTGCAACGCATTGGTAAGGTAGAAATGCCCCCGTGGCGCCTATTCAGCATTCGCCGGCCCGCACCTATTACCGCAACAAGCTCGAATACACCTTCAGTCACAACGGCTGGCTTACCAACGAGCAGATTCAGTCGGGCGCGGAGATTGAGCGCCGGGTGCTGGGCTTTCACACTCCGGCCCGCTTCGACAAGATCATCGACGTGCAGCACTGCTGGCTGCAGCCCGAGCCTTCGAATGAGATTCGATTGGCGGTGCGCAACTACGCTCACGAGCACGATTTGCCTTTTAATAACCTGGTGACGCAGGAGGGCTTCTTACGCAACCTCATTATCCGCACGGCCAATACCGGCGACCTGATGGTGATTTTGCAGTGCTACTACCACCACGATGCCCTAGTGCCCCTGCTGGATTATCTGCACGCGAAGTTTCCCCAAATCACGTCGCTTAACTACGTGCTCAACAACAAGGGCAACGAGACTTTCCACGACCTGGAGGTGGTGTGCTACAAAGGTGAGCCCCACATTCATGAGGAGATGGAGGGGCTGCGCTTCCGCGTGGGGCCGAAGTCCTTCTACCAAACCAACTCCGAGGGAGCGTACAACCTCTACAAAATTGCCCGCGACTTTGCCCAGCTAACTGGCAATGAGCTGGTGTATGACCTGTACACCGGCGCCGGCACCATTGCCAATTTTGTGGCCCGGCAGGCTAGCAAAGTTATCGGGGTGGAGTATGTGGAGCAGGCCGTGCAGGATGCCTACGTGAACTCAGAAATCAACCATATTACGAACACGGCCTTTTTCGCCGGCGACATGAAGGACGTACTCACCGCCGACTTCACCGCCCAGCACGGTCGCCCCGACGTCATCATCACCGACCCGCCCCGCGCCGGCATGCACCCTGACGTAGTGCAGCGCCTGCTCGAAATCCGCGCACCCCGCATTGTGTACGTCAGCTGCAACCCCGCCACCCAAGCGCGGGATTTGGAGCTGCTAGACGCCGCGTACCGCGTGACGCGCGTGCAGCCGGTGGATATGTTTCCGCACACGCATCATGTGGAGAATGTGGTGGCGCTGGAGTTGCGGTAGTCTTTCATCTATTAACTGTACAGTTATGGGTTTGGATATAACCTTGGCTAGAATAGTTAATCATGAAGTAATGGAGGGGTGCTGGCTGGAGGCTAAGGAATGCCCAGAGTTGTATCCGCTCTTTCACCACCTTATGCGCACGAAGCATTTTGCTTATGTGGATGAAGAGTTTGATGCGGAAGTATACTACTTTGAAGAAATAGCTTTCCAGTCGAAAGGAGTACTTAAAGCTTTCTATATCGACTTTGCCAACGATACATGCTTAACCCGTCAGCACGAAGTTAAGCGGATGCTGGCTTATGTCGACCAAGAACACAAAGCTGATTTTGACACTTTCTTCGTCCAACAATTCGTGGAAGGCCAAACAGTTGTCATTATCAGCTGGTAACCAAATTCTATAATATGGACTACGCTAACGACCCTGAACTGAACGGTAAATACCTCGGCACTATCACTAAGGATTTCGCCACGGTATCGGACACGCTGAAGGAAGCATCTTATCAAATTCGGAAGCGGGAGATTTCGAAGTATCCCATCTTTGTGTTTGCCCGGCAGGAGGTGCCGCTGGGGGCCTTTTGGTGAATGCCGATGAGCTAAACCTAGAGTGGCACGTCTTCGCCTCGTATCTGGATGTATTCGTGCAGCAGCGCGTCATCAGCCCGGAAGGCATTGAGGCTTTCGAGCAGACCTATAAAGACCCGGAAGAGTATTGCTGCTTATTCGTACTTGATGAGGAGTTTACGAATTTCGTGTACGTGCCTTATCCTGAGGATTAGGTTTAAGATGAGTTTCACCAAGAAAAAGCCCCCAGACTAGTCTGGGGGGCTTTTTTCTTGGTAATCTACAAGGCACTACGATCTAGAAATGCTGAAATCCTTGCGCGGTGATGGGGACGGGCTGGCCGGCTTTGGTGATAAGGTTTACACCGTCGCTTTTCTCGGTGATGTGGCCGAGGATGGTGATGTCGGGATGGTTTTTGATTTTAGCGTGGTCGGCTAGGGGCAGCGTGAAGAGTAGTTCGTAATCTTCGCCACCGTTGAGCATGCACGTGATGGGATCGAGGTTGAACTCGTTAGCGACTTCCAGCATAGGGTTGGCGGCGGGCAGATTCTCGGAGAAAATGCGGGCTCCCGTACCCGAGGCCGTGCAGATGTGCAGGATTTCGGAGGCCAGGCCGTCGGAAATATCGATCATGCTGGTGGGTGTGAGGCCCAAGTCGCGCAACTCGTGAATAATGTCAAGGCGGGCTTCGGGGCGGAGCTGGCGCTGGAGCACGTAGGTGTAGTTAGCTAGCTCGGGCTGCATGTCGGGGTCGGCGAGGAAGGCGGCTTTTTCGCGTTCGAGCACTTGTAGGCCCAAAAAAGCCCCCCGAGGTCGCCGGTTACACAAATCAGGTCGTTGGGCTGGGCTCCGCTGCGGCGTACGGCGCGGCCAGTTTCTACTTGGCCCATGGCCGTGATGCTGATGGTGAGGCCACCGCGGCTAGCGGTGGTGTCGCCGCCAACTAAGTCTACTTTGTAGGCCTCGCAGGCTAAGCGCATGCCTTCGTATAGCTCATCAATGGCCTCCACGGAGTAGCGGCTGCCGATGGCGAGGCCTACCACAATTTGTGTGGGCAGGGCATTCATGGCGGCAATATCCGACACGTTGACGGCCACGGCTTTGTAGCCCACGTGCTTTAGGGGGCAAAACGTAAGATCGAAGTGGACGCCTTCCACCAGCAGGTCGGTGCTCACCACGATATCGTGTTGGGCAGCGGGCGTCAGGATGGCGGCGTCGTCGCCGATGCCGAGCGTGGTGCTGGGCTGGCGCAGGGTGATGGTTTCTTGGATGCGGCGGATAAGGCCGAATTCGCCGACTTTATCGAGAGGTGTGATGTCGCTCATAGGTGCAAAGGTACGTGAGGTTTTGGGCTGGCGTTGGCAGCAATTTGCTCATAAGGTTTACCGCTGAGTAGTATTGGGTTTAGGGAGTGATTTGCAGCACTATACTAAACGCAACTTCCACTTGCTAACGAACGTTAGGAACCTTAGCTTTGTTGACTAGAATATGGAAGCCACTGCCCCTACCCTTTCGCGGAAAGCCCAGATCGACCAGACGGCTACGGCCCTGTTTCGGACACGGGGTTTTGCGGCCACCAGTATGCGCGAGCTAGCGGAGGCGTTGGGCCTAGAGGCAGGCAGCTTGTATTCCCATATTAAGTCCAAGCAAGAGCTACTGCACCGCATCTGCTTCCGCTTGGCTGAAGACTTTTTTGCTGGCTTTGCCGCCGCTACCCATGATGCTGCTGAGCCTGCCGCCGTGCAACTGCGCCGGGCCATCGAAAGCCACGTGCGCGTACTGACCCAGGATGTAGCCGCTTCTGCCGTGTTTCTGCACGAGTGGCGCCACCTGAGCGAACCCGCCCGCACCGAATTTTTGGCGTTGCGCGAGCGGTACGAAACTGGCTTCCGACTTTTAATTCAGCGCGGCATCGAGCAAAACGACTTGCGCACACCTGATGCCGCTTTTGCAACGCTCACGCTACTTGCTAGTCTGAATTGGCTGCCAACTTGGTATAAGCCCGAGGGCAAATTGCCCCCCAGTGAAATTGCGCACCGCTTGGCCGACCAGCTGTTGCTTGGTCTGGCCAACTCCTAAACTTAGCATTCCACCTTCATAATCCCACCCTTATGTACGGCTCCGCAAGCACCCACGATATTCCGGCCAGCGCTACTACCGGCCTCGAAAACGAAGATCCAATCCTATTGGCTGAGTTTGAGGCGCGTATTGCCCGCGGCGAAAAAATCGAGCCGCGCGACTGGATGCCGGCTTTGTACCGCAAGCAGCTCATTCGCATGATTGAGCAGCACGCCCACTCCGAAATCATCGGTTCCTTGCCCGAAGGCACTTGGATTACGCGCGCTCCCGGCTTCCGTCGTAAAATGGCTCAAATGGCCAAAGTGCAGGACGAAGTAGGCCATGCGCAGCTACTGTATTCGGCGGCCGAGACTCTGGGCAAAACTCGCGAGCAGATGCTTTCTGACCTGATTAACGGTAAGAGCAAGTACTCCAACGTCTTCAACTATCCCGCCTTCACCTGGGCTGATTCCAACGTCATTTCTTGGCTGATTGACGCCGGCGCCATCGTCAACCAGATGGCCAACGCCAAAGGCAGCTACGGCCCATATTGCCGCGCTCTGGAGCGGATTTGCGCCGAGGAAAGCTTCCACTTGAAGTACGGTCACGATGCCGTGGTACATTTGGCTACTGGTACGCCTATTCAGCGCCGCATGATTCAGGAGGCCCTGAATCGTTGGTGGCCGCCGATTATGACCTTCTTCGGCCCTTCGGATAAGATGAGCGTGCACACCGAAATTCTGATGCGTTGGAAGGTGAAAATGGCCTCCAACGATCATTGCCGCCAGCAATTCCTCGATATGTACGTGCCCAAAATCTGGGAACTTGGCTTGACGGTGCCCGATGCTAAGCTGCGCAAAAACGAAGATGGCGTGTGGGAATTCACTGAGCCTGATTGGGAAGACTTTAAGCGCGTTATCAATGGTGATGGTCCTTGCAATGCTGAGCGCCTAGCCGTACGCCGCGCCGCGGAGGAAAATGGCGCTTGGGTACGCCGTGCCTTGCTTTCGCCCAAAGCGAAATACGTAAAGCCCCTAGCGTAGCCCGATTCAAATAAAGAAGAACGTCATGCAGAGCGGCAGCGAAGCATCTCGCTCGCGGTCGTTGTAATGCTAACTCCAACGAAGTGGGCAAGATGCTTCGCTGCCGCTCTGCATGACGTTCCATTAGCTTGATATACGATTCTCCCATGTCCCTCTCCTCCCTCGACCCGCGCATTGCCCGCCTTGGGCTGCCCGATTCGCCTACGCCCCCACCCGATAAGCCTGAGCTAGACCAGTTCGAGACGTATGAAGTGTTCCACCAGAAAAAGGAAGGCACGGCTTACACTTACGTCGGGCCAGTGCATGCGCCTTCGCTGGAGGTAGCTTTTTTATTTGGTAAAGAGCAGTATAGTCGTCGTTTTGCGTGCACTGGTCTGTGGGTGACGCCTACTAGCGCCGTGCAGGTGACAGCATACGGCGACGATGCCGGTTCTGTGTACGACACGCTGCCTGGGGGTCAAAATGAGCCCACGGAAGCACCACTTTCCGAATCGGCGGAGGAACAGGCAGCTTACGCGGCGGGTGAGGAAGACTACGATATTTTTCACCTGAAGAAGCGCGGCAAAGCCCACGTGCACGTGGGTAAAGTGCGGGCTAGCTCGCATGCAATGGCCTTACAGCAAGCCAAAGCAGTTTTTGGCGAGCAAAAGCCAGTAGTAAATGTGTGGGTGATTCGCTCGGCCGATATTCTGCTCTCCGACGAAGACGACCGTGACATCTGGTCGACTACCCCTGAGAAAAAATACCGCGACGCCCTGGCCTACAAAGTGCAGGACAAAATCGAGCGCTTCAAAGCTGAGAATCCCGAAAACGCCCCCCAAGCATGAACACCGACGCGCTAAAAGACCTGCTCTACCGCCTCGCCGACGACCAGCTAATCCTAGGTCATCGCAACTCCGAGTGGAACGGCTTGGGGCCAATTCTGGAAGAAGATATTGCCTTTTCTTCCATGGCTCAAGACAAACTGGGCCACAGTCTGCAGCTCTACACCCTCCTGCACCAGCTCGGCGAAGCGGAGCCCGACACGGTAGCTTTCACCAGAAATGCCCCCCAGTTCCATTGCGCGCAGTTAGTAGAGCTACCCATCGGGGAATACGACTTCAGCCTGATTCGTCATTTCCTGTACGACCACGCCGAAATCCTACGCTTCGAGGCGCTTAGCCACAGCAGCTACGAGCCGTTAGCTCAGGTAGCGCGCAAGCTCAAAGGCGAGTTGAAGTACCACACGCTACACGCCAATACCTGGATAAAGCAGCTTGGTAGCTCGACGGAAGAAGCTATTGAGAGACTGCAAAACTCACTGAATTACACCTTACCGTACGCGCTGGGTTTGTTCGAGAAAACAGCAGCCGAAGCCGAGATTATCTCCGAAGGCATTTTCGTAGGCGAAGACGAAATCAAGGCACACTGGCAGGAGAACATTACCAAAGTGCTGAGTCAAACTGCGTTGGACATTCCCGATTTGGCTACTCTTACACCCGTCTATGGCGGGCGAGTTGGTCAACACACAGAATATCTGCAGCCCTTACTGGATGAGATGGCCGAAGTATTTCGGGTCGATCCGACGGCGGAATGGTAATGCGGAATCGCTTGTTCAACCTTAGCATCCGTAACCTCTAAACCGAAGTTCACTACTCACTACTCATGGATAAGGCCACCATTCTTACCTGGCTCGAAGCGGTAAAAGATCCCGAGATTCCAGTGCTGTCGTTGGTGGATTTGGGAGTAATCCGCGACGTAGTGATAGACGAGAGCGGGCGCGTAACAGTGAAGATGACGCCGACGTTTTCGGGCTGCCCGGCCATGGACTACATGCAGCGTGACGTAGTGCAAACGCTACAAGCGCACGGCATAGCCGAAGTGACCACGGAAATGAGCTTTGAGGAACCTTGGGATACAAATATGGTTTCGGATAAAGGTCGGGAGGCACTGAAGAACTTTGGCCTTGCGCCTCCCCCCACGTACCAAGGGATTCTAGACCTTGATATTCTGGAGTATGCTCAGTGTCCGCACTGCAACAGTCATAATACGGAGCTGCGGACGCCTTTTGGAGCTACTTTGTGTCGTTCTATGCACTATTGTAACGACTGTCGACAACTATTTGAACAATTTAAACCTGTTTAACCCTTACCATATATTTCTTCGCCGAACTTCGGCGTTATTGCCCCTATGAAAAAGTTAATTCAGCTAGCATTCTTTCTATTTGTGGCCGCCTTTACCGCCTGTAAAACTGACCCAGCCAATAAAAATGCCGTTGTCGATCCTGTATCGCCGGCCGCTGCCAAGGCACAGCTCGATGTATTCCGCGACACGCTGGATGTACGCTGGAAGACGATGATAGCCAGTGACGACGCCAAAATAGAAGCCACTACACAAGTACTGAGCGAGTTGCGCAAGCAACCCAATACTGATGCAACTCAGGTGCAACAGCTAACACGTGCTAATGAGCGGCTCAAAGCGTTGCGCTACAACCAACAAAGCATGGCTGCTTCTGAACGCATTGATGCTTACGACAACGCTCAGGATTCAGTGCTACGGGCAGTTTATGCCGTAGCACTCACTGCTAGTGGCCCTGTCAACGAAACTGTACAGACGCTTACCGAAAATATTAAGATAGCTGATAATGAAGTGGTTGGCTACCGCGTCCGCTACGATCAGGCGGCAAAACAGTTTAACAACTACTTAAAGCTGCACGAGTCTGAGATTTCTAAGATAGGTGGTGAGTACCGGCAGTTACAGCCTGTGCCTTTGTTCGAGCTGCAGCAATAAGCATAACTCACTACTACCCAAAAAAGCCCCCAGAACTATCTGGGGGCTTTTTTGGGTAGTAGTGAGTTATGCCTCTATTTCTTACAACCGAGCCATTTCCTCACGCACAAAGTCAGCTAGGGAGCGCAGATATTCGGTGCTAAAATCGAAGCGAATACCGGCGGCAGCATAAATTTCGCCGATGGGCGCCGTGTAGCCCAATGCCAAAGCGCGCTTATAGGCCTCTAGGCCCTGCTGCGGATTCTGACGGTAATTACGCCAAACGGCAATAGCCCCAAGCTGAGCCATGGCGTACTCAATGTAGTAGAACGGCACCTCATACAGATGCAACTGCTTCTGCCACAGATACGGCTTGTATTGCTCAAGGCCTTTCCAGCTTACTGTGCGTTGGTTAAACTCGTCGAATACCTGCACCCAGCGCTCGTAGCGCTGCTCCGTGGTATGCTCCGGGTTTTCGTAAATCCAGTGCTGAAACTTATCGATGGTAGCTACCCAAGGGAAGGTTTCAAGTACGCTTTCCAGATGCGTTTTCTTAGCCCGACGCAGTTCATCAGCATCTGGAAAAAACTCGTCCCAATGATCCATGCTCATTAGCTCCATGCTCATGGAGGCTAACTCGGCTACTTCACTCGGTGGGTGCTTGTCGGCCGATAACGGCAACGTACGGGTCAGGAAAGAGTGCACGGCGTGGCCGCCTTCGTGCAGCATTGTAACCACGTCGCGCAAGGAAGAGGTTGCGTTCATGAAGATGAACGGCACCCCGGTTTCATCCAGCGGATAGTTGTAGCCACCAGGCGCTTTCCCTTTCCGCGACTCTAGGTCGAGGTGGCCCATCTGACGCATCGTGCGCAGACAATCACCGAGATAAGGGTCAAGGTGTTGGAAAACGGTGATGGTTTTTTCGAGCAGTTCCGCGCCCGTCTCAAATGGGCGCAACGGCGCTTTACCGCTCACATCCACATCCAGATCCCACGGACGCAGCTCTGGCAAATTTAGATCCTGGCGGCGCTCTAAGTCGAGGTCGTCGATGAGTGGCACTACCGTTTCGCGAATGGCGCGGTGGAAGTTGAAGCAATCCTGGGGCGTGTAGTCGAAGCGACCCAGCGCGGCAAACATGTAATCGCGGAAGTTCTTAAAACCCGCGTTCAAAGCCATCTGGTGGCGCAAACGCACCAACTGCGTAAATAACGTATCGAGAGAGTCTTTGTCTTGTAAGCGTCGCTCCTGCACAGCTACGTAAGCTTGCTCACGTACTGCCCGATCAGGGTTTTTCAGGAAATCAGCTGCCCGCGGCAGCGTCATTTCCTCCCCGTTTATCGTGACCGTCATCGCGCCTACTGTAGCCGCATATTGCTGCTGCTTCGTGCTGATATCGGTTTTGAGCGGAATATTCTCGGCCCGATAAATCTCCAGAGCTTGCCGAACCGAACGGATAAACACACGATACCGCTGCGGATCCAGCTCGCCCACGTACTCCGATTGGATAAGCTTTTCGTTCAGGGCGTGATCGTAGGGCGCTACGTTGGGCTCAATTTCACTCACGAAGTATTGGAAGGCTTCGGCGCGTTCCTCATCCTGCGTATCGCAGGTCATGCGGATGTAGCGCCACGCCAGGTTTTCACTCAACGCGCTTTCCAGTTCACTCCGGTCTAGCAGCCACTCTTCCAGCTCCTGGGGGGCATTTATTTCCCGGTCGCGCAGCTCAATAAAGTATGATTCAAGGGCAGACCAATCTGTTACGACAAAATCTTCGGGCAAGTAGCGGCGCGCTGGGCGCTGGGTATCTGTGGCCGAGGCGAGTTGAATTTCGGGGGCGGCGTGTAGCATAGGGAGTACAAGATAAGCCAGCGATTTAATGTTGTCGATAGTTGAGGCAAATTCCTATCAACTTAGTACAAATCAGCCTCAACAGGAGGCATTTACGCGAAATTCCGTTCCGCCAAGTCTTTATGCTATCTCAATAACGACGTCGGCTGTGAGCGGATGACCAACGCAAGTAAGTACGTAGCCTTGTTTCATTTCGGAGTCGGATAAGCCTTCACGCTCATCCAAGTGCACTTTGCCCGACAGACACTTGCCGCGGCAAGCCGTGCACAAGCCTGCCTGACAGGAATATGGCAAGTCGATATCCTGATCGAGAGCCGCTTCCAGAATCGTTTGGTTGGGCTCAACTACCAGTTTATACTCACTGCCTTCATAATTAATAGTTACCGTGCGGGTCACGATTTTGCCATCGTCGTCGGCCGTTGATACGTCGCCGTGACCGTTTGGCTGGGCAGCAGCGGCTTCGGTGCTGTCGGCGGCGGCTACAAAGCTTTCACGATGAATATTAGCAGCAGGAACACCTAGCAAGTCCAGCGCAGAGCGAGCTTCCTGCATCAGGCCATCGGGGCCGCACAGGTAGTATTCGGCTTGCTCGGCCGGAAACTGGTGGCGCTGCTCCAGAATGCGCAGCAGCATGGTGCGGTTCAGGCGGCCTTTGTGCTGGGTAGTTGCCGGATTGGCAGGTTGGCTATATACGTGCTCGACTTGCAAACGCCCCCCCGACTCCTGCTCCAGCGTGGCCAGCTGCTGCCGAAAAATCACGGATTCTTCGTTGCGGTTGCCGTACACGAGCAAGATATGGCTTTGTGGCTCCTCGCGTAGCACGGCTTTTAGTATGCTCATCAGGGGCGTAATGCCGCTGCCGGCACCCACCAGCACCAACGAGCGGGCCGATTTTGGGCTGGGCTTCACTGTAAAGTTTCCGAGCGGCGCCATTGCCTCGATTTGCTGGCCTACGCGCACTGTATCAAGCAGATAGTTGCTTACCAAACCTCCCGGCACGCGCTTCACCGTGACGGACAGGCGCGGGGCTTCGTGCGGCGTGCTGCTCAGGGAGTAGGCGCGGCGCTCTTTTTTGCCCCCCGGACCGCAGGGCAGAATCAGAGTTAGAAACTGGCCGGGCTGGCAGGCAATGGGCTGGCGGGTGGGTTGTTCAAGATGGATAGTAACGGCGTCGGGCGTTTCGTGGGTGAGCTCGACAACGTGGAGGGTGAGGTAAGGACTGCTCATTCTGGATGGAGGACTGGGGCTTAGGAACTTGGAAACCTAGGTACAAAAGTACGGGATTAATGCTGCTCAGACCTTAGCTTGCGCCCGACTTTACGTGGTAAGGTCAGCGCGGTTATGAGCTTTCTGTATTTACGAATGCCTCATAAACGGTCATCTGCTCCCGAAATTTATATGACTGAACTTTCTCAACTCTTACAACGGCATCAGGCGCAATTCGGGCCGGTGCTGCCCATTGACCTGAACAGCCCGGAAGTATGTCGGCTCGACTTTACCGACCGCAATCCGCGAGTCTTGGAAGCTGATTTGCGCGATACCGCTGCTTTTGAGGAGTTGGTAACTGAACTGCTGGAAGCTCAGGGAGCATTAATTGGGGTTGGTGGCTATTTGGAGAATCGTATTATCTACCGCCGCAGCCCTGGTTTGTTTGGCGACCCAGCCGTGCCAGCGCGCTCTTTGCACCTGGGCGTCGATGTCTGGGTGCGGGCCGGCACGCCCGTTTGGTCGCCCTTGCCAGCTACCGTACACAGCCTCGCCGACAATGATAATTTCGGTGATTATGGCCCTACCGTTATTCTGGAGCACAAGCTGGAAGGCACCACATTTTATACCCTCTATGGGCACTTAGGCCGCCGTGAAGTGGCGTTGCTGCGGCCGGGAATGCTGGTGGAGCCGGGCATCACGTTTGCCGAAGTAGGCCCACACCCCGAGAATGGCGACTGGCCACCTCACCTTCACTTTCAGGTTATAGCTGATATGCAGAGCCTAGAGGGTGATTTTCCGGGCGTAGCGCTCCCAGCGGAGCGAGAGAAATGGGCCGATTTGTGCCCCAATCCGAACCTGATTCTGCAAAGCCGGCACCTCGACTAGCGCAGAAATCAAGAACGACACTCTACGTAATAAAAAAGCCCCCAGCCATGCGCTAGGGGGCTTTTTATATGATACTCTTAATCTAGCTGGTTTAGTCGAACTTGATAGCGGCTACGGGCATAATGCGCGAAATCAGATACGTTGGGATAAGTACGGCTAAGAGCGACGTGAGGAACGTAGCCACATTCAGGACGATGATGATGGTAAGGTCCCAGTGAATCGGCACGCGGTCCATGTAGTAGTTCTCGGGGTCGAGGGGAATGAGGTGCGTGTAGTACTGCAAGGCGCAGAAACCCAGACCAATCAGGTTGCCGATGAGCATGCCGCGCAGGGTCAGGCTTAGGCCTCGAAAGAAAAACATGCTCCGAATCTGGTTATCGGTAGCGCCGATGGCTTTGAGCACACCAATCATATTGGTGCGCTCCAGAATCATGATAAATATAGTAGCCACCATATTGAAGGTAGCCACGAAGATGATGAGGATCAGGAAGATGACAACGTTCTTGTTTAGCAGCTTCAGCCAGTCGAAAAGCTGGGCGTACTGATCGGTAATCTTGTCCAGCTTCAGGTCGTAGGGCAGGGTTTCGTACAAGGTATCCGACACAGGGTCGAGGCGCTGAAAGTCGCGTAGCGTCACTTCCAGTCCGCCCACCAACGTATCGGGCCAAGCGTTCAACTCCCGAATCTGCCGAATATCGCCAATGATGTACACCTCGTCAAACTCATCGAGGCCGGTCTGATAAATGCCGCGCACCTGGAATTTGCGCACCCGGGGTGGATTTTGGATAAAATAAAACAGCGCCTCATCGCCAACTTTCAAACGCAGCTTATCGGCCACTTTACGGGAAAGCAGCACGTCGTTGCTGGCGCTGGAATCGGGAAATGTCAGAAACTCACCAGCCACCAGATTCTGGCGCATGGGCGAGCGACTGGTTTTCTCATCGATACCTTTGAGCACGATGCCCAGCACCTCATCCTTGGTTTTGATAATTGCCGTCTTGCGGGCAAAGGGCTGAATAACATCTACCTGCGGCGAACGGCGCAAAGTTTGAATCAGGCGCGGCCCGCTGATGGGCTCAGCATTCAGGGAGTTATTGGTGTCGTACTTGCTGATTTGCAGGTGCGCGCCGAAGGAAAAGATCTTGCTTTGTATCTCGTTGCGGAAGCCCTCCAGGATGGAAAATGACACAATCATCACAGCCAGCCCGAGGGCAATGCTGATAATGGCTATTTTTGTCACCGACGAAGTAAACGACCCGGAGTCGGCTCCGTCAATCTTACTGGAGATGTAGCGCGATATATTCACTGCCGTAAAGCTACTCTAACCCATCCAGTTTTCTAGCCCCATTTCCGCATGTATTCGTCCTTCCTCCCTAATCTGCTAAGTTTGAGTGTACTGATGGCCAACTGCTCCGCAGCCCAAACCACGCCAACTTTGCCCCCCAGCACGACTACCAAAGCCAGTACAGCAGTCGCGCCGGTAACAGCGCAGTCGGCGCCGCAGCAAATTATGGAGGGTCCGCGCATGGGCGCTGAGCTAGGCAACCGCTACCTGCCCTTGCTTAAGGGCAAACGCGTGGGGCTAGTCGTCAATCAGACCTCGCTGGTGGGCCGCTCTCACTTAGTAGATACGCTGCTTCGGCAAGGCATTCAGGTCAAGACCATCTTTGCTCCCGAACATGGCTTTCGGGGCGAAGAGGCTGATGGAGCTACGATTAAGGATGGACGCGATGCTCGTAGCGGTCTGCCCGTGCGCTCCCTCTACGGCGCCACCCACAAGCCCACGCCCGAAATGCTGAAAGACCTAGATGTATTGGTATTCGACATTCAGGACGTAGGCGCTCGGTTCTATACGTTCAGCAGCACCTTACATTATGTAATGGAGGCCGCCGCCGAGCAGGGCAAAACGGTAATTGTGCTGGATCGTCCCAACCCCAACGGCCATTACGTAGATGGACCGGTGCTGGAGCCGCAGTTTAAAACATTCGTCGGCCTGAACCCTATTCCGGTGGTTCATGGGCTGACAATGGGCGAGCTAGCGCAAATGATAAATGGGGAAGGCTGGCTCGCGGGGGGCAAAAAATGCTCCCTAACGGTGATACCAGTGGAAGGCTACACCCATGCCACCCGCTACAAGCTGCCCGTACGTCCCTCGCCCAACCTGCCGAACGCGCACTCAGTTGATCTGTATGCGACCATGTGTCTGTTTGAGGGCACGGATGTCAGCGTGGGCCGGGGCACAGCGATGCCGTTTGAAGTAATTGGTGCGCCTACTCAGCCAACTAGCCGCCCGTTCAGCTTCACGCCTACTCCTAACGCTGCCTCTACCGCGCCACCCCAAAAAGGCAAACTTTGCTACGGCCTCGACCTGCGTCAGACCAACGGCGACATCGGTTTCACGCTGAAATACCTGCTCGACTTCTACCAGCAAAGCACCGACAAAGCAAACTTCTTTAATAAAGGATTTGAGCGCCTAGTTGGTACGGCAGCCCTACGCCAGCAAATTATCGCCGGTAAGTCGGAGGCTGAGATTCGTAAGACCTGGGAGCCGGCGTTGAGCCAGTACAAGGCTATGCGCAAGAAGTATTTGTTGTATCCTGAGGCGTAACCTGCCGCTGTGCTAGCGAGGCGCGTAATCACATAAAAGCTACGCTAGTACGGCATACACAACCCTTTATCTCTGTTCACCGCGACTAAGTATCATGCTTCAACCCCTGCGCATTGTCTTCATGGGTACGCCCGAATTTGCCGTACCCACGCTGGAAGCCTTGCTTTCCTGGCCTGGGTGCGTGGTGGTGGCGGTCATTACGGCTCCCGATAAGCCTGCCGGGCGCGGCCGCCAGCTAGCCGAGTCGGCAGTGAAGCAGGCCGCGCAGGCACATAATGTGCCCGTATTGCAGCCCACCAATCTGAAAGACCCGGAATTTCAGGCTGCGCTGAAGGAGTTAGAGGCTGATTTGCAGGTTGTCGTGGCGTTTCGAATGTTGCCGCAGGCCGTGTGGAGTATGCCGCCCATGGGCTCCATTAACATTCACGCCTCTTTGCTGCCGCAGTATCGGGGAGCAGCGCCAATCAACTGGGCCCTGATTCATGGGGAAACGCAAACCGGCGTCACGTCTTTTTTCCTCCGCCATGAGATTGACACCGGCGACCTGATTTTTCAGGATGTCGTGCCGATTACAGATGAGGACGATTTTGGCTCCCTGTATGAAAAGCTAAAAATAGCTGGTGCAGCGCTGGCGCTGCGCACCGTGCAAGCCATTGCGCATGGTACCGCGCCTAGCTTGCCCCAAATGGAAAGCGGGGAACTGCGCGCCGCTCCCAAGATTCAGAAGGAAACTGGCCGCCTCGATTTTAAGCAACATGCCCCCCAGCTGGTAAATTTGGTGCGTGGCCTCTCCCCATCCCTACGGCCTTCGCCACGCTACCCGATGGCCGCACCCTCAAGATATTTCGTGCTCAGGCCCTGGATGATGAAGACTCCACCGGCCCTACCACCACGTATCCGGGCACATGGTTTTCCGACGGTCGGACGTATCTGCGCGTACAAACGACCAATGGCCTACTAGATCTGCTGGACGTACAGCTAGAGGGTAAAAAGCGCATGTCGATCCAGGAGTTTCTGCGCGGTTTTAATCTGTCGGCATTGCAGAAATAGCCATCTGCTTCCGGCCCACGATAAGCTTTTACGCAATGTCCGACTGCGCTTGCAGCAACCCGACATCGCATAATAGAGTGAGAAGAAAACACTTCTCGTTAATCGAAAGAATTATATGATTGCTTTAGTAGTAGCAGTAGCTCAGAATGGTATTATAGGTCGTGATAATCAGCTTATCTGGCACTTGCCGAAAGATTTGAAGCATTTCAAAGCCCTGACACTGGGTCACCCAATTATCATGGGCCGGCGCACGTATGAAGCCATCGGGAAGCCGCTGCCGGGGCGGCAGAATATTGTGGTGACCCGTCAGCCTGATTGGAAAGCCGACGGCACGGAAACAACTTACTCTGTACCCGAGGCAATAGAATTGGCCCAAACGCACGATGAAAACATCTTTGTCATTGGCGGCGGCGAGATCTACCGTCAGTCCCTCTCGGCGGCCGACACGATCTACCTGACCGAAGTGCACCACGACTTTGAGGGCGATGTTACTTTTCCCGACCTCAGCCACACGGAATGGCGCGAAGAAACGCGGGAACGTCATGGGCCTGATGAGAAGCACGCCTATCCGTTCAGTTTCGTGACCCTGCGTCGGCGTTAATTGCAAAAGTAAATAGCACAAAAAAGCCCCCAGAACTTCTCTGGGGGCTTTTTTTGTGCTTAAATAAAGGTTAACGCAATAGCACTAGCTTACCCCAATCTTTCTTGAAGACCTGGTCGCCGGCAGTGCGGCGGCGCTCAAACTGGCCGGGGTTATCCATTACCACGCGGTACAGATAGGTACCGTTTGCCAATTGGTCGCCAAACTCATCGGTGCCGTCCCAGGCATAGTCGGTAATGTTGTTGCCGATGTGCAGAGGCCCGAGTTCAGCCATCATTATCTCGCGAACCACTTTGCCCGTCAGCGTCATCACCTGAATTTTCAAGTCGCGGGGCAGCTCGGCGCCCGTGAGCGTAAACACGAACTTAGCTTTGCTGGTAATAGGGTTCGGATACGGATAGAAATTCGTAATGGTCGACTCGTTAATCACCTCAAAGCGAATGGAGTAGCGCTGCGTGCTGGCCGCCAGGTTGGTCGCGTCACGGCCTTGTACTTCCAGCTTGTAGATGCCATTCAGCAAAGGCGTCTGCTTACCCGGCTGATACTCCACGCGCGCAATTCCTTTCTCTACGTCAGTCGTGAACAGTACATCGGAGCCCGTCATGGGCACCTTAATTGGAATAGATTCGCCGGGCTTCGTCAGGAATAAGTCAAAATTGCTAGGGTCGCGGACAGCATTCAACTTGTCCTCATCATTGAGCTGCACCATGATAACGGGCATCGGCGACACGATATCTCCATCCAGAATATGCTGCCCATCGAAGGCCACATCGAGCACGGGCGGCGTATTGCGGTCTTCTATCGTGAAAGGCGGCAGTATTAGCTCGTTGTTAAAGTAGAACTGCTCCGGCAGCAAGCGTGGATTCACGTTTACCTGCCCCGTAATGGCCCCAGCAACCCGCGCACATCGAGGCGGATATTGAACGTAGCCGTCGAGTCGGCTTTGAGCGGACGGAGCGACTGAATTTTAGCCGTGCGCACATTATTGCTGGCGTCGCGCACCGTGATTTCGGCAATGAGCGGCTGGCCAAACGCCACAGACGATACGTTTTGGAAGTAAACCGGAAAGGTTAATTCGCCGCGGCTCATGGCCTGCTGGGCCAACGTAGCGGCATCGTATACTTTCGCTTCTTTCGCTTCCGCCAAGTCGCGGCGCACAATTCCTTCTGGCAAGCCCTCATACGTTACCAGCCATTGCTTGAGCTGTGGAGCCGTCCGGTTGAGCGTGTCGCGCATTTGTAGCACCAGCTGCAAATAAGGGTATTCCTGCGCCGATACGCCAGCCAAGGCTAATTCCCGGTTTTTCACGTCGGGATTTAACTGTCGCTGATTGCCGTCTTTATCAATACCAATCAGGCGGAGTGTGTAGCTATCGGAAGCCTCCGTGCGCACCGTATGGAAGAGTGTACCCCACTGCTTGGCCGGCCCAATCAGGGTAGAAGTTATCGTGCCGCGGGCAGCGCGGGTGCGCAGGAAGGCATCCAGGGTTACAATCTGCTCAGCGCGAGCCACCGTGCTGGTCGCGTCGAATGACCGCTCCTGCGCCGGCCGGGCTCCGGGGCCCTTTTGCCCAAGGAATACGAATGGGTCGCCGTCCTGCAACTGATCAATAAGCTGCGAACCAAGTGACTTCAGCGCCGTTTTCAACTCGGGCGAGAAGGAAGCAAAGTTCACCTTGTTCATCGATACCAGCGCCACGTACTGACCAGGCTTCAGGTTATTCAGCAAGGCCAGAAGCTGCGCCTGACGGGCAGGCGTATTCAGGTTATCAGCTGTGCCTTCGCGGGCGAAGTGATAATACATATTGGGTTTAAGACCGCAGGAATCGTATGCGCCCGGCACGTTGCGCACCGCCTTCAACGTCAGTCCATCAAATACGGCAGCCAACATATTGGGCGTTGAGGGCGCACAGTTGATGACGTACGGACTGGTACCTTCTGGCGCAATGCCATAGGAAGTCAGGAAAGTAGGGCCGGCGCCGGTGCTTCCGCCGCGGGTAGAAAGCTTCACGCTAATACTTTGGTCGCTGAAGTCCCACTTGCCCGATGGAGCCGCAACATCCACAGTGGTGCGTCCATCGCGGCGAAACTGTCCGTGGTGGCTCTGCGACCAACCGCCGGGGCTACCGTTAATGAGACGGAAAGAGCTGACAGCCCACTCCTGATTTTCGCTGGGGCCGCTGGTTTGAAAACGCAACCGCCAATACCATACTACACTGTCGCGGCCAGCGGTGGGGGGCAAAGTTGGCTTCCACTCCGGGGCCACAGCAGCCTGTACGGTGGTGCGGCGCACTAGTGGGCTGTTGAACGTCGGCACCGTATCCAGCTCCATTTCATAGAAGCGCAGCTGACCTTTGGGGTCGTTGTTTTGCCCGATTAAGCGAACGGCCGGATTAGATACAATCGCAAACTCGGGAGGACTGAGGGCCGTAACGCCGCCTTGCAAAAAGTTAAACTTAATCGTTGCTTGGTTATTTGTCTCGCTTAGCTCGGCAATTTTATTGCCTTCGTCCAGCACAACGGTGAACTCGTTTTCGCCGAATACATTGCCTGTATTTGTCAACTCAAAAACGTAAGTCGTATCGCGGCGGGGCTGCGGAACCTCAAAACGCAGAACCTCAGCGGGCCGCGCAGCCGTTGCCGGATAGCGGCGCGTTACGGAAATACCCAGGCTCGTGCTGCCGGAGCAGAGGCTACCGGCATTGCTCACGCCTACCCGCAATTGAAAGCGGGGCGAAGAAGCCTGAACCGTAGTTTCGGGCGCCTGGGGGGCAATTTGCAAGCGTGGATCGGTGGTGGCGAAATCTGGCTTGTCTGGCGCGTAAAGCTTTAGTGCGGGGTCGCCCTGCCAAGTGGTGTTCATCAACAGCGAAACCCCATTTGGGTTGTTGCCAAACACTGCTTGCAGGCGCCGCGATACTTCCCCCTGAATAACGGCAATAGGTTTACCGTACCAGTTAGGGTCATTGAACAGCAGCTGGTACATCCGGTCGCAGAAGGCATCCAACTGCCCGTCGTAGCCAAAGTCAGAATCCGCCAAAAAGCCGATGGCGCCTTTGTCAGCCGCCAGCGTCCAGTCCTCGCCAATGGAGGTAAAGGAACCGTAAGCAAATCCTCCGGCGCAGCCATTGACTATGAAGACTGGATACTTGCCCCGATTATTATAGTTGTTGCTCGGGTCGTTGATATCGCCCAGGTTCAGATCGAAGACCAGCGGGGAGCCGTGCCCGAAGTACGTTATCAAGCTTAAGCCAGCATTCAGCTCCGGCGAAATATTGATAGTTATCGGAAAACGCTGATAGTCGCCGGGCGTGTCGCGGGTGTAGGTTTTAACTACAGTTCCTCCAAAGCAAGGCTTCTCGGCTCGCTCCTTATACCCATTTACATAGCTCTGAAACTGAGCGAATTCTGATTCATCGGCGCCGCCTGCTAGGTGCAGCAGGTTCTTGCGCCATGGCTCTGGCCCAAGACTTTCGTGTTCTCGCAGTTTATTGAGGTAGTTGACTACTTGCTGCGGTGTCTTGGCCGATATGCGGCCCGTAGGGATGCGCGGCACGTACTGGTTGCGCTGCCACTCAGCCGTAAAAAATATATCCGATGGAGATCGGGTGCTGGTTGGCACTAAATCCGGCACCGGCGAATCTCTATCCGACACCTGCCGATGATAAAATACCCCCGCGCCCGTACGAACGGTTTCTGCCGTGGCTAGGCCTTTGCCCAACAGCAGCAGATATTTTTCGCGGTTGTTTGTCAGCATCCACTGCGCAAACTGCCGAATAGCTAGCGGTGATTTCTCACCGTAGTGAAACTGATCGTAGAGTTGTTGGCTCGTTACCACCAAGGTATCGTGGCGGCCGCCGGACGCGGAAGCGCGGTAGCCGGCATAGGCCCGCACTGGGTTAGGTATGTTACCAACAGGGCGCATTAATGAACTGTGGCTCACTACCAGAAAACTGTAGTCGGCGGGCGTAATCGTGCGGAACCGAACAAGGCGAGCGGGCAGCGGCACCCTAGGACGGGCTGCATCCACAAGTAATAAGTTGCGCGTACGGCCCACAGCAGCCGGAAACACATAGCTACGCTGAGTGTCGCCGGTGCTATTTCCTTCTATACGCTGCACCGCAGTGGCATCGGTCACATCGTAGCCGCGCAGGGTAGCAGGCACATTTTCCAACACATAGGTTGCCGGGCCCTGCAACGTCGAATCATTGCTGAAGGCAGTGCTGCGCCGTTCGCTGAATACGCGATTCTCGCGGGGAGTAACCACCGTTATGTACGCTAGCCGCGAACGGTCGCGGGGGAAGCGGCTGTCATTGGGCCCCGTATTTTCAAACCGCATCTTCACTTTTCCGTCGGCGCTGATATCGGAGCGTAGCAGCGGGAACTGCGCCTTCACTCTATCGAAGCTGTCGTAATTGGCTACGGTGCCTAGGAGCCGTACCGTGCCGCTTGGCTGCACCACCGATACCTGCGTAATGTGTTCGGAAGGGCTGGTTCCGACCAGCCCGACTATCACGCGTAGCGCACCACTAATAGCTACGTTTTGCAGGGAATCTACCTCAAACTCGATGGGGTTAACGGCGTTGCGGCCAAATTGACCCGACAAAAAACCTTCCCCGGCGCTTGCCCACGGCATATAAGCGAGCACCCCCTCGGTTATATCAGAGTATTCGTTAGAAAATATACGCTGCCGTTGCTGTAAGTGGTAAGGCTGACCAGCTGAAGCCGCTGCGGTGGGCTCCGCCATGCGCCGGCCAGTAGCCGTGGGAGCAACTGTCAGAAAATAAGCGGCGGTATCCGTGAAAAGGCTGTAAAGCGGCTGCGGTTGATCCCCGGCCTTTTTATACATGCCGCGGTCTAGGCGCCCATCGTTGCGCTGGCCGTAGAACTCGATGAAGGTGCTGGGGTCGAGGCTGGTTTGGTTGCCACCCACATAGATAGCTACTTCCTGGCCCCGCCGCCAGAGTTGCAGGCGGCGCGGATCGGTGCCGTTGCTGAGGCCAGCGCGAGTTAGGTATTGGTTGTCGAGGCGGTGAATGCCATCCTGTGTTACCCTGATCTTATAATACTGCTGACCTGGCACTATCCACTCGTTGCCGTAAGGGCCCGACTGTGCGGCAGCTGGGAGACTACTGAAAAGCAGCAGGAGCCCCAAAAAGCCCCCAGCAGGTAGCGTAATGTGTACTTTTGTTTCATGCTAGTTGTATGGCTGAATAATCGGCTGGCCAGATGGTTAACCCATCGCCAGTACTCATTCACTTGCTTATTTAAATCCGTAGCCCAGCGAGACGATAATAGAGTTGGTTTGGGAGCGCTGCCCCAGTTTTTCCACCGCCAGCCGCGACAACGCTAAGTCCAAGCGCAGACCGCTGGTAGCTACACCTACGCCAAGGCTCGGCTGGGCTTTCCACTCCTCTTTGCCGCTGAAGGCCTGTATCTTCTGAAAGTTGCTGACCCCGCCGCGCAAAAACACGATATTGTTGTAGCCGATTTCTAAGCCCGCGTGCGGATCGATGCTGATTAAGCCAGTAGAAATAGGTGTATTGCGCTGCCCATCGGTGGTCATTTCCAGATCGGTGGCGACGAGGGCCGTGAACTGACCGGGTAACTTAATAGCGCGCGCTACACCCAACACGAGGCGCGGTAGCGTTACTTCCGAGCTGTTACTCGGAATTTCGTCGATGGTAGTAGCAGATCCTTTGAACTCATCTGCATCAATAGACCACACATTAAAGGTGGTAGTAATATCGCGGGCCATCAGGCCGAGGCGCCAGCCTTGGTGCTCGTATTGCAAGCCGGCATCGACACCAAACCCGTAGGCATTAGCGAATTTGCCAACGTTGCGATAGATAATCTTGGCGTTGACACCCAGCTTTAAGCCCTCGATAGCACCAATGCGCCGGGCATACGAGAGTAGCAACGCATAGTCGGCCACGGAGAAATAACGAATCCGGTCGTACTGGATGTAGCCGTACTCATTCACGAGGTCGCGGGTATCAGCAATATCATCAACGCCCAAGCGGATTATGCTAGCTCCAATGGCGCTACTCTCATCGAGCGGCATAGCGAAGGCCGCGTAGTCATTTTTTACAATGCCCGAAAACAGCTCGGAGTGCATGAGCACGCCGTCGTACTTAGTTTTCAAATCGAGCAAACCAGCTGGGTTCCAGTAGCCAGCGGTGGCATCCTGCACAATGCTGACTTGGGTGTTGCCCATACCAAGAGCCCGGCCGCCTACCCCGATGTTCAGGAATTCATTGCTGTACTTAGGAGTGGCATCGTTCGACTGTGCCCACGCGGCGGGCGCCGCGCCCAAGCTCAGTCCCAAGCCAACCAGCAAAGGGACTACTTTGGAGAAGTGCAGCATAGAATAAAGTAGGGAAAAACGAATAATTGCAGCAGTAGCGCAAGTTACTTATTTCTACTGCGTCTGCTGGCTTAATCGGGCTAATAATGCCTGTGTGGTCCGCATAAATCGGGCCGGGCGGTAGCTGGAGGGCTTTTTGGGAAGTGAGAAATGCGTGGGGGACAAAATTCAGTTTTTGAACCTCTGCTTATTATCATCTGATCCTACCTGAGCATTGTTATTTCTCTTCGACTCGTCCCCTGCTTTCCACTCGTCAGTAAAAGCGACTCATTTTTATTTTAGTGACTTAAAAGAAATTATTAGGAAGTAAAAAAGCCCCCCAGATATGATCTGGGGGGCTTTTTTACTTGATTTTACATGTTTTCTCTCACTACAGATTGCGCCTCAATAGCAATCCGCAAAAATAATTTTAACAAGTACCTTGCGTTACATAGTACCTTCTGTTATCTTTGACTCATTCTTCACCGATATCTGCCTCAAGCCCATGAAAGTAGAGAACACCCAAGTGCAGATGCGGAAGGGCATCCTGGAATTCTGCATTCTGGAAATTATCGCCCGCGGCGAGGTCTACGCCTCCGATATGCTGGAAGAGCTAACTTCCGCTCGCATGATCGTAGTGGAAGGCACGCTGTATCCGCTCCTGACCCGACTAAAAAATGCGGGTTTACTTGATTATACTTGGAAGGAGTCCACGTCAGGGCCACCGCGCAAGTACTACACCCTTACCTCCGTTGGTCTGGAGTTTTTGCACCAGCTGCGCTTGACTTGGGAAGAAGTTGCCGACTCAATTCGCATCATTCGCCAAAAGCCGCATGTGAACGGCACTGCTCCGGCGCAGCAGTAGCGCCGCTTCCACCTTTCTTTCGACGTTTTCTTGCAGCACTGAGATGAAAAAGAACATCAGTATCAACCTCCAGGGCATCATCTTTCACATCGAGGAAGATGGCTACGACGTACTCAGCCGCTACCTGGCCGAGGTAAAAGCCCACTTCAGCGGCTACCGCGGACACGAGGAAATCGTGGCCGACATTGAGAGCCGCATTGCCGAGCTATTTGTGGCTCGCCTCTCCCCTACCAAGCAAATTATTTCGTTGGAGGATGTAGAAGCCATGACCGCCAAAATGGGCCGGGTGCGCGATTTCCAAGCCGCCGACGATGCCGAGGACGACGAAGAGCTACTCGCCTCCGCCGTAAATAGCGGCACGGCTGCTGGCACCTACGCTCGCCCCGAGTATGCCTACAACACCACTGGCGCTGGTGCCGGCGCAGCTTCTGCTACCGCCGCCGCTGATACCGCTGAGCCCCGTCGTCTTTTCCGCGATGTAGCCAACAAGAAGATTGCTGGTGTCTGCGCTGGCTTGGCTCACTACTTCGGCATCAATGCCGTTTGGATCCGGCTGATTGCGCTTGCTTCGCTGTTCTCGGTTGTCATCGGCGACTTTGTGGGTGCCTTACCGGCCTTCACCATTCTGGCCTACGTGATCCTGTGGGCTGTATTGCCTAAGCGCAACGACCTACCTGACCCAGTGGGTATTGGTGAGGCCACCGGCGAGCGGAAGCTTTTCCGCGACACGGATACCGGTAAAATCGGGGGCGTTTCGGCTGGCTTAGCTGCTTACTTCAAAGCCGATGTGACCCTAATCCGCATCCTGTTTGTGCTGAGCTTGTTTACCGGCTTTGGCCTGTTACTCTACTTGTTGTTGTGGATTGTGATACCCGAAGCCCGCACCGTATCTGAAAAGATGCGGATGCGCGGCGACGCAGTAACCCTCTCTGGCATCGACAATAGCCTGCGCAACAACGCTTTTGAAGCTGGCGGCGTAGCAGGGAGCGGCCGCCAGGTAGGAACATTTTTGGAAGAGCTAGCCCGCAATCTGCGCCCGCTGGTTAACTTCCTAGGCTCCCTGATTCGGGTGTTTGCTGGCATCCTGCTAGTCATTATCGGCTTCTCGATGCTGCTGGGCCTCACTATAGCCTTAGGTATCGGACTGGGCATGGTTCCAGCCACCAACAGCTTCATGACTGGTGATATTCCAGCGCACGTTTTCCTCAATGGCGTTCCAGTATGGGCAATGTTTGCCTTCTATCTGACCACTGCCATTCCTGCTCTTGCGCTGTTGCTGGGTGGTTTGGGCTTGTTACTCCGCCGTTCCATTCTTACTCGTACAGTAGGCTTGACGTTGCTGGGCCTGTGGTTGCTGGGTATAGTGGGTACCTCCATCGGTGCCACCCGCATCAGCCACGATTTCCAAGAAGAGGCCGACGTGACGCAAAACCAGGCTTTCCCAACCCTCCGTGCCTCTAACCTCTATCTGGATATCCGGGGAACCGACAACGGCCACGACCAATGGGTGAGCGCGCAGATAGCCGCCGTAGACAGCAATCAGGTGGTTTCTGTTGACAAAACGTTCCGAGCTGAAGGCGCTACTGAGGAAGAAGCTCGCCAGATGGCCCTTAGCAGCATAGCCTATAATGTGCGGCAGGTAAACGACACTACCCTGCGCTTCGATGATCACTTTACCTTCCGCCCAAACGCCCGCTTCCGCGACCAAGGAGTAGATGTGACGCTCAAATTGCCCCGCAATCGGACCATTCGGTTGAGCCAAGGCGCGGCGCACTGGCTCGGCAGCGACAACTTCGTCGACAACGATATGCCCGAGAACGTAGAGCAACATCTCTATCGCCTGAAAGGCAACGAGCTCGAGTGCGTTGACTGCACAGAGGAAGATCTGCACAGAACCACAGACGAGGACGAGAACACGGACGAGGAAGGCGAGATCAATATTGATATTGACGAGAATGAAGAAACCGGCGACACAAACGTATCCTTGGATTACGGCGGTGCACCCAGCTTCTCTACCAACGCCGATGACTACGGCTCGGGCCGTGAGACGTATAATATGGATGGGTTTCGGGAAGTAACGGTGGTCGGTTCTTACCGGACAGTTATTCGGTCAGGCAACACCTTCCGGGTGACAGCGGCTGGTCCAGAGCGGGAACTGCGTGATCTGAGAGTAGACCGCGAGGGCGATGAGTTGTTAGTACGCCCCCGCAACCGCTCCCTTTTTGGTGGCAACTGGGGTCGTGATGACGACCGTGAGAAGGTGTTGATCACGATTGAGATGCCTGCGCTGGACAAGCTGGATTTAGCCGGAGCCGTGCGCGCCGATGTATCAGGCTTTTCAAACCAATCGACACTGGAAGTAGATCAGGCCGGCGCTAGTCACTTGCGGTTGAATGGTGACTATCGCACGCTGAATCTGGATTTGGCTGGTGCTTGCCGCACCACATTGCAAGGCCGCGCCGAGACATTAGAAGTAGACGGTGCCGGCGCCTGCGAATTGGCGGCCGCTAACTTCACTGCCCGCTCGGCCGATGTGGATCTGGCTGGCATGAGCAAGGCTCGCCTACGGATTGAGGAGTCGCTTCGGGCTGATGCCGTGGGTGCCAGCGTGATTGAGTACAGTGGCAACCCCAATAGCGTGAAAGTGAGCGACGTAGGTGCTTCCCGTATTACTCGGGTTAATGAGTAAAAAAGCCCCCCAGTATAAGTGAGGGGGGCTTTTTTAACACCTGAATTGGTCGCTACCTAAATTTTACGCAACAAAACCGTGACGATCGGGCAACCTTGCCTTCATAATCACCATCTATTATTGCGGTGAACAAAGTATAGGGTCTGAAAGTGAGTGAAAGGTGGACCCTGAGGAAGCTTTCTACCTAACCGAGCTGCAACTGGGGGTAGAAGCTTCCTCACATTTGTGTAAGGGCCCGGTAGTTCGCAGTGCACCTACTGCGAACTACCGGGCCCTTACACATTTACATTGTGTAGTCAAAGGTTTACGGCTGAGTTGAGGGCTGAACCGGAGTCAGCCCTTTTGCTTTTCCGAGTTCCAGCAACAAGGCGTACGCTTCTTCCAGCTCATTCCGCACTTTCCCGTCCAGAATAGCCTCTAGCACCGCTTCTTTCAACTCACCCACTTCGCGCGAAGGTTTCAGGTTGAAGGTCTCCATGATGACCTCTCCCGTAATAACTGGCTTGAAGTTGCGCAGGTGGTCTTTCTCCTCTACTTCTTTCAGCTTCTGCTCCACCACTCCAAAGTTGCGCAGATAGCGTTCCTTCCGTTGGTGGTCTTTACTGGTGATATCGGCGCGGCACAGCAGCATAAGGCGGTCGATGTCGTCGCCAGCTTCAAATAATAGGCGCCGTACTGCCGAGTCGGTCACGGTCTCCTTAACCAAGGCAATTGGGCGCAAATGTAGCCTTACTAGCTTCTGCACCTGGCGCATCTCCTCACCCTGGGGAAGCTTCAGTTCCGTAAAAATCTGGGGAACCCAGCGCGCGCCGCGGTCTTCGTGGCCATGGAATGTCCAGCCTACTTTAGGGTCGAAGCGCTTGGTGGCGGGCTTGGCAATATCGTGCAGAATAGCAGCCCAGCGCAACCACAAGTCACCGCCGGCTGCCACCACATTATCCAGCACTTGCAGAGTGTGGTAGAAATTATCCTTGTGCGCGTGCTGGCCTACTTTGTCGACGCCTTGCAACAAGGCCATTTTCGGGAAGATCAGCTGCAATAAACCCGTTTGAAACAGCAGCTTGAAGCCATAGCTGGGCTGGGGGGCTAATATGATCTTGTTCAGCTCATCCGTAATCCGCTCCTGCGACACAATGCGAATTCGCTCCTTATTGCGGGCAATAGCGTCGTAGGTATCTGGCTCAATATCAAAGTCGAGCTGCGTAGCAAAGCGCACGGCGCGCATCATGCGCAACGGGTCGTCGGAGAACGTAATATCCGGGTCGAGGGGCGTGCGAATAGTTTTGCGCTTGAGGTCGCCCATCCCATCGTAGCGGTCTACCAGCGCCCCAAAATCCTGCGGATTCAGGCTCAACCCTAAGGCATTTATGGTAAAATCACGGCGCGCCAAATCCTCTTCCAGCGTGCCCGCCGCCACTTCCGGCTTGCGCGATTCGCTGCGGTAGCTCTCTTTGCGGGCACCTACAAACTCAACCTCAACCTCCGGCGTGGGCAGCATGGCCGTGCCGAAGTTTTTGAATACCGTTACGCGGGGCCGACCGGGCAGTTTTTTGCCCACGGCCTGCGCCAGTTGAATACCGTCGCCCACGCAAACTACGTCAATATCCTTGCTGGGCCGATTCAGAGCCAAATCGCGCACGTAACCGCCAATCACATAAGCCGGAAAATTCAACTCACCGGCGGCATCGGCAATAACTCGGAAAATAGGTAGGTCAGGAAGCTGGGGAGAATTCATAAGAGTACTGGGGGGCATTTTACGCCGCAAAGGTAGCACTCCCACTGTGGCTGGGGGGCAAATTTGTGACCTTGGCTTCTACTCACGTACTACTTCCAACTGCCCATCGGCGCCAAATCGAACCACCCGCGAGGGCGCGGTGCTCGCTACATCTTCCTGCCGCCAGCCTACTACATGATCTACGGCCCGCACCAGCTTAGGATCAACGGTAGCATACGTAGCCGGGGTAGGCTCCCCAGCTTTGTTGGCGGAGGTAGAAACTACGCCGTGACCGAGGCGGCGTACTAGTTTGTGGCAAAACTCGTCCTGCGGAATGCGCAAGCCTATAGTGCCGTCTGGACCTAGTAGTTGCGGGGCCAACCGATGGTTGGCTGGTAAAATATAGGTAGTAGGACGCGTTTGCTCCGCTATAGCTTGCTCCAAGCCTTCGGGCACCTCGGCAGTATAGTGGCGCAGCATATCCAGGTCAGCTACCAGTACAATGCTGGGCTTGCCTTCGGGGCGCTCCTTTAGTTTATAGAGGCGCTCTACAGCCCGTGGCACCTCGGCGTCGCAGCCTATTCCCCACACGGTATCAGTAGGATACAGTATGATTTGCTGAAAGAGCAACGCCTCGACGGCGGCTTCTACTTCTTGTTGAAAATTGGCCACGTAGCTAGTAGATAGAGGACAGAAAAACGTTTTGCTTGCTCAGACAATCTCCTGACACAGCTCTACCAATACGCCAGCCGCGCTTTTCGGATGCACGAAGCACACCAGTTTATTGTCGGCCCCACGCTTAGGCTCCTCATTTAAGAGCGTAAAGCCTTGCTCCTTCAAGCGCGCCATGGTTGCTCGGATGTCGGCCACCTCAAAGGCAACATGGTGGATTCCCTCCCCTTTTTTACTCAAATAGCGGGTAATGGCGCTGTCAGGCGTCGTACCGGCCAATAATTCAATCTTGGAGCCGCCCACCCGAAAGAAAACGGTGTCTACACCTTCGCTGGCTACATGCTCCTGCTTATAGGGCTCTTGATTTAAGAGCGTGCTGTACAGCGCAGTAGCTGCTTCTAAGTCGTGTACGGCTAAGCCAAGGTGCTCCAGATTAGTAAACATGGGGGGCAAATAATGTGGGTGAGAAAGCTTACTTGGATTATCTCTACTTTTGTGGGCGCAAAGTAAAACCAGTTTGTTTGTTTTGCTGTTCTAGATGCGAATGATTCTCCACTGAGTTACCTTTGGACTTTCATTGGTTTTCCGTTGACTTACTGAAATTCGAGCCATGCTCAAGCTACCTATTTACCTCGATAACAACGCCACCACGCCACTCGACCCGCGTGTGTTAGAAGCCATGATGCCCTACCTCACGGAGGTATTTGGTAACGCGGCCTCTCGTAACCACCCTTTCGGCTGGGCAGCGGAAGAGGCCGTGGATTATGCCCGTGAGCAGATTGCTCAACTCATCAATAGCGACCCCAAGGAGATTATCTTCACCTCAGGCGCTACCGAATCAGACAATTTAGGTATTAAAGGCGTGTTTGAGATGTATTCCCAGAAGGGTAATCATGTCATCACCGCTACCACTGAGCACAAAGCGGTGCTCGATACCTGCAAGCATATTGAGAAGCTGGGGGGCAAAGTGACGTATCTTCCGGTAAACCGCGAAGGACTTATCAGCCTAGCCGACCTCGAAGCTGCTATGACGCCCCAGACTATTCTGGTGACTATCATGTACGGCAACAACGAAACCGGCACTATTCAGCCAATTCGTGAAATCGCGGCTATTGCCCACAAGCACGGTGCGCTCTTCATGACTGACGCTACGCAGGCTGTCGGCAAAATACCAGTGGACGTTCAAGCTGACGGCATCGACATCATGGCATTCACTGCCCACAAGATGTATGGCCCGAAAGGCGTAGGCGCATTGTATGTACGTCGTAAGAATCCTCGGGTAAAAGTGACTGCCCAGATGGACGGTGGCGGGCACGAGCGTGGTATGCGTTCGGGTACACTCAACGTTCCTGGTATCGTAGGCCTAGGTAAAGCATGTGAGCTATGCCGCCTCGAAATGGAGAACGACACCAAGCGTCTTTCCGCTATGCGCGACCGGCTTGAGAATTCTTTGCTGGAGATGGAAGAGAGCTACGTTAACGGCTCACGTGAGCATCGCCTGCCGCACGTAACCAATATCTCTTTCACTTATGTAGAGGGTGAAGGCCTGATGATGGGTGTAAAAGACTTAGCCGTATCGTCCGGTTCTGCCTGTACTTCAGCCTCTTTGGAGCCTTCGTACGTATTGAAGGCGTTGGGTCTGAGCGACGACTTAGCGCACTCTTCCCTCCGTTTCGGATTGAGCCGCTTTACCACCGATGAGCAGATTGACTATGCCATCAACCACGTAAAAGAGGCTGTGAACAAACTCCGCGAAATGTCTCCGCTATGGGAGATGTTCAAGGAGGGTGTTGACCTCAGCAAGATTGAGTGGGCTGAGCATTGATTTAACCCTTCTGTACCAAGACATGAGTAGTGAGGCTCTTTTGTCTATTAACGATTTTTAGTCTCACATCTCACTTGTAACTTCCTAATTCTACTATAATGGCTTACTCCGATAAAGTAATCGACCACTACAGCAACCCCCGCAATGTGGGCACGCTGGACAAAAGCAAAAAGAACGTAGGTACTGGCCTCGTGGGTGCTCCTGAGTGCGGCGACGTAATGCGCCTGCAAATTGAAGTAGACGAAGCCACCAACACTATCACCGACGCCAAGTTTAAAACGTTCGGTTGTGGTTCGGCTATTGCCTCTTCCTCATTGGCTACTGAGTGGCTGAAAGGCAAAACAGTAGACGAAGCGCTAAGCATCGACAACATGGAGATTGTAGAAGAGCTTGCTCTTCCTCCTGTTAAGATTCACTGCTCGGTACTGGCTGAAGATGCGATCAAATCGGCTATCAACGACTACCGCGTGAAGAACGGTTTGCCAGCACTGGAAGAAGCCAAATCGCACCATTAATTCGTTGCGAATGTTCGTATGAAGAGCTTGCTTTGAGCTAAAGGCAGGCTCTTCATAATTGACAACTTACAACTCGTAACTGGCAATTCCCATGATTACTGTATCTGATAAAGCAAAGGAAAAAGTAACGCATCTCATGCACGACGCGCAGCTCGACGAGACATATCGTCTGCGGGCTTCAGTAGCGGGAGGTGGCTGTTCAGGTCTTTCCTACAAGCTTGATTTTGATAACGAAGTCAAGCCCATGGACCAGGAGTTTGAGGACAAAGGCGTACGGGTAGTAGTCGATATGAAGAGCTTTCTCTATCTGGCTGGTACGCAACTCGACTTTTCCGACGGCCTCAACGGCAAAGGTTTTTACTTTGATAACCCCAACGCATCTCGCACCTGCGGTTGCGGTGAAAGTTTCTCCGTATAGATCCGTTTTCTTATTAAAAAAGCCCCCAGACGTCGTCTGGGGGGCTTTTTTAATGATCTACTTTATAGTATAATACTTAATCTACCTGCTTAACAAACTTGCGAACCGTTCGCGCGCCTTGAATCTCTATCTCCAGATAATAGAGGCCGGCCGGCAGCCTTGCTATATCAAGGGTTGTTGAAGCACTCGTAGACTGCCCAGTTTGCAAAGCCTGACCAGTTGAAGCCAGAATCCGATATTTAGCCACACCATTGTATGGCAAACGAAATGTGAGCAGGTTATGAGCAGGATTAGGGAAAATCTCCTCCTTAGTCTCCCCTCTCACGACTATAACATTTGAGTAGGTTGCTGCACCATCCAAGTCAATTTGCCGCAAGCGGTAATAGGTAATGGAGTTACTGAGAGGTGCAGTATCCCATATGCTATACGCCTGCTTTTGCGTGCTCTGGCCTTGCCCTTTCATTTTACCTACAGTTTCGAATACGCGTCCGTCAGTGCTACGCTCCACTTCAAAGCCAGCGTTGTTCTTTTCGCTGGCCGTCGCCCACCGCAGTAATACGCCTTGAGTTTGAAGTTCAGCCGAGAAAGAGATAAGCTCAACAGGTAATGGATTGGCTCCTGCTCCTGTTAAAGCACCGGCATCTGTGCTCGCCAATAGGAAGGTGCCAAAACTGGCAAAAGGTACGCTGGAGGTGATGGTGCCAGTAGGTATTCCACTTCCCGTGCCACCCAGATCCTCCCAAGTCTGATTATCAGCGGATGACTTAGCAATGCGTAATTTTTCTATGTTATCAACTTGATCATCTGTGCCATAGCTTAGTTTCACCGTACCGCTGACCAGGTTAGGCATACTAGAACTCCTGGTTATAGTAAAGTGACGTACAGCCGACACTTTCTTTAAGTCGCCAGTAAGATTTCTGGATTGGGGCTTACCTTTTATGTGCTCTGCAGTATAGCGTGCCTCGGTACCGTCAGCATGATTTATGGTGAGTGTCAGGGGGCGATATGCTGCTCCAAAGCCAATGGGGAAATCTAGGCCGGTTATGCCACTGGCTGCTACAACGCGGGTGAGTGGGCCAACTACAAAGCTATTTTCGTTGGCGGTTGTACTTGCGCCTGCTCCTAAAGTGAGAGACCCAGCCGTGGTAGTAATCAGCTTACCATTAGTTAGAGTCAGTGCTTTGGCTACCTGCACGGGTGTTTGCAAAGTCACACCTGTAGGATTGTTTATAACCACTATGATGTCACTGCCGAATGAAACAGGCACCCCTGGAACCGCCGCACTTGTTATGAGTTGAGCAGTGCTCCCATTAAAGGCTATAGTAGACGGTCCGAGTGTATTTACTAGCGTGCCCGCGTTTATGATCAGGTTGCCTTGCACATTCACATTTGCGACGTTAAGACGAACGTTACCCGTCGAGAGAATCAGATCATTAAGGATTATTAGTGGCAGACTTGAGGAAGCTATTGTTGTGGTTCCTCCTACAATTCCAGTAGCCGTAGTGGCCCGGTTATATTCGATGGAGCCATACGTACGACCAGACAATTGTGGGCCAGCAGCCGTAGACGTAACTGAATAAACGTAACGATTCCCTTTCTCAAAAGCAGTTACTGGCGCGGTCGGAAGACTTGTACCGAATGGAGCGCTGCCGCCTCTATGATCATATACCGAATTGCTCCTAAAAACGACGGTGCCGCTGGACTCGGCCTTATCATTAAAGGGAAAACCGGTAAAGGTTTTATCTGCTCGAAAAGTACTGCCTGCAGTAAATTGAATCATGTTGAATCCCTTTTTCAAAGAGATTAGCTGATGCGGATCATTAGTAAGTGATGCTGCACTGCTGCTTCCAAATATGAGCGTACCGGCAATAACAGCTGTTCCATCAGAGCCCAGATAAAATCCCATCCCAGCAGTCGACTTCACTCCATCCGGGCTTTTAACCTGGACGGAGCTACCAGCAGCAATGTCAAGATTAGCACCTGCTAACGGTGTACCAGCCAGTGTCAATTGCCGAGCCGGCGGTGCCGCAGTGGCGTCTGTATTAGGCTGCACAGTCAGTACGGCAACTACACCGTTAATGAACCGCAACTGACCAATAATCTGCGGCGAAGCAAAGTCAACGTTCACGCTCGCTGCCGCCGTTTTGCTACCATCAAAAATTAGTACATCATCGTTAGCCGGCGTGCGCGCCGGCTCCCAGTTGTTGGCGTTTGACCAATTGGTGTTCCCACCTGTTCCTACCCAAGTATAGGTGGCTGCATTGGCTGTCGTAACCAATATAAAGGCAATAACTAAAGTAATTACTGAGAATGAAAGGCGTAGAAAACGTACTTGAACGGTAAAGATTTTCATCTCTTAAATAATAACACAGATAGGAATATTTGAAGGTGATTGCCGCTTACCCCAAATCATGCCACAGTCAGCAAATCATATAAAAAAAGCCCCCAGAATCTGGGGGGCTTTTTATAAACTGTTTAGTCTGTACTAGTTCTTTACGATGCGACGGGTAACCTTTTTCACTCCATCATTCACAGTCACCAAATAAGTGCCGTTGCTCAAAGAATTCATATTCATTTCACCGTTGGCAGCCAACTTCTCTGTACGCACCACTCGGCCGCTCAAATCAGTTACTGTTACCTGCGCGCCAGCTTTGCTAGCATAAGGCAAACGAATGTTGAGGATGTGCTGTGTCGGATTCGGATACATAGCTATTTCAGCCAGTTCGGGACCAGTAACGGCTACCACATTTGACAAGCTGATTTTGCCATCATTATCTATCTGCTTAAGGCGATAGTAAGATACACCCGATAAGGGTTGCTCATCAAGGGCCGTGTAAGTAGTCTTGTTGTTGGTAGTACCCTTGCCATTTTTAAACAGGATGGTAGAGAACGTAGTAGCATCCTGGCTGCGCTGAATCTCGAAACCTTTGTTATTCTTCTCCGAAGCAGTTACCCAGCTCAAATTGACCTTGTTGTTTTGCAGCTTAGCCGTGAAGGACACTAACTCAACTGGCAGAATAACAGGAGGCAGACCAACAACTTCAATACCCACAAGCGTAGTAGGAGTTGTTGGCGTGAGATAATTTTCAGCACCGGTTACGCTGATGTTCTGCGTGGGGTCAATGTTGTTGTAGCCATAAACGTAGAAGTAGTACGTCTTGTAAGGATCTAGACCAGTGATAGTAGTACTTGGAACAGCAGTACCAGCGAATACGGTATAGAAGCCCGGAGCTATAGTTCCCTGGTTCTGTCCGTTATACACTCCATTAGACGTCTCATAACCAGCACCATCATTAGGCTGGCTCGCAGGAGCATTGGTTAGAGTGCCATTCTCACTCGCTACTATCAAACGACCTTCGCCGTAAGTTGAAGTGCCAGTACGCTCTGGTACCGGATTGAAGTTTACAGTAGCCGACTTACCATCAGCGCTACGAGTGATAGACTGTTGCGCCGCTACCAATATCTGAGCGGGCTCAGTAGCAATCGACTGACCAGTAATCAAGCCATTAGCAGTGAAAGACTGTGCTGTTTGCACTGCAAAGTCACCACTCTGATACTGCAATGCAGCATCTGCAACGCCTAAATAAGTTGGGTTATAGCGAACATAAACCGGCTGATCTACAGTATAAACCGCCGCGCTATTTGGATCTAGATTAGGGCGTAGAACTACTGTTGATCCAAACGTCGTACCATCGAGTGATAATTGGTACTGAGGCGTTCTGTTTGGATTGAACGAGTTAGGGGATTGTGCTACAGAGAGGGTAATATCACGCTGTACTCGTGAAGCCCGCACGGTAATCGGCGTTTGTGCATCCTTGGAAGTATAAATCACTACCTGCTTGATAAGAGCAACATCGGCCGTTTGAATAGACGGAACGCTGGTCGCAGACACCGGGATGCTGGTACCAGTAGCCGGGGCACTTGTGTTTCTCACGCCATCTGAAACCGTTGTAGCGGTAGTAGGATAGAAGCGCACATATACATTGACAGCTGGGGTCAGATCATTGCCTTTGTTTGGAGCAAAGGTGATTGAGTTACCAGTCGCTTTTGAATCTGTCAGATCACTGAAGTCAGCGAATTTCGATACTTGAAAAAGCAGTGGGGCAGTTACAGTAATAGGCTGTAGCAGGTTTTGTCCGGATAGCTGATAAGACTGTACCGCTGAAGGCACATTAGGAACAGTGGTAAATTGCGAAAACGCACCCGGTGAGGTTACAATAACGGACTGATTACCGGTGCTATTTGCCTCAATTGTAACAACCGTTTGTGCGCCTGAACTGCTCAGGATCAATGAGCCACGAAATTTGCCAGTGGCTATTGTTCCAGCTAAGTTAACTTCAATTGTGCGGGTCTGAATATTGCCGTTTACTTGATTGATTGTCAGCGGACGGTTTTGAAACAAGCTTGGCACCGAAGTGTCACGGAACTCAATATTGCGAATCTCTTCGCCACCAGAGGTAGTAAAGGAAGGAGTTAATACGAGGGACTCAGTAAGTCCAGTAGCACTCAAGGTAAACGTTAGTGTATTAGCCGAACCGTTGCTGCTTACTGTCCCGAAGTCAAGCAAAGTGGGTGAAGCAACAATTGCAGGCTGGCCAACAGCTGTACCTGTACCGCTAACCTGAACCTGAGCAGAATTTACTCCCGAAGAAGCGATGGCAATTGCTCCACTAACCGCACCGGTAGCAGTAGGGGCAAATACCACATCAATAGTAGCATCTATCGATCCATCAGCAGCGGGATTTAGAGTGATAGTGCTTGTAGAGAAAGTATTGGTGCCAGTCCGAATTCGGAAAGCGCCATTAGCAGGAGCAGCAATCGTTACTGGTGCCTGCAAGAAACTGCCTTTGACTTCAAATGACTGAGTGAAAGAAGTTTGACCGACTACAACAGCACCAAAGTTGGGGAGAGTAGCAGGTTGAGCAGTTAATAATGGTTGAGGAACACCAGATCCATCCAACCCGATGCTTACAGCAGGTGCAAGATTAGTACTGGAAATCTGAAGGTTTGAGCTGAAGTCTCTGGTCGAAGTAGGTGAAAATATTACGTCGACAGTTATGTTGCTCAAGCGACCATTGGGCTTATTCGGTATTGTAACTGTGTTAGCAGTAACTCCATTATATCTTACCTGATAACCCGAGTTAGTCGGAATTGAAAGGATTAAGTCTCCCTGCAAATTTTCTCCATCAATCGTCAATTGACGTGTGGCAGAAGTGTTTACCGTAACACTACCAAACACTATGTTACGAGTACTCGGAGTAACCAATGGGGCAATTCCGTTACCTGCTACTCTAATAGTAGCATCGGTTGCGCCGGCACTACCGAGCACAACATTGCCGCTATAAAGCCCCCCAGCCGAAGGAGCAAAGGTTAGAAAGAAATTACCACCATTATTAGCTAAGGTTATAGATGAGCTGTAAGTACTTCCGTTAGTACTTACTACAAACCCATTTGGAGCCGTTACCAGAATACGCTCAGTCAATCCGTTACCCGTAACAACATACTCTTCAGGTGGTGATGCTTGAGTGCCAACGGCTTGATCACCAAAGTCTAGAGTTTGTCGAGTTGACTGTTTGGGTGTATAGGTGATGGTTTGAGCCATAGTGAAAAATGGCAAAAGCATCAAACATAGAAGAGTCCAAGTTCGAGGTCGTAGTGCTCGAGCCAGGGTACTTAGGTAAGTGTTTTTCATACGCGTGGGAAAGAAAGTTTATAGAGAATGAGATGTGACTTGTAAAATGCGCTATGAGTCTCTATTTAAAGTCTAGTCTTATACTTGCAGAATCTAATTTTTATAACAGCCATTTCGCAAAACATGCAGGAGTACAATTATTTTTTGAATAAGCCATAAATCTGATTCTCAGTAATATCCAACCTGACTTTTGAGTCCTCCTTCTACAATTAGCATACCTTAAATTCACCAGGCTCAGTATTTTTTTTGATAATAAAATACCCAGCCTACATATGACTGCCCATATATGAGCAGCGCTATGTAGGCTGGGTATTCTATTAATAGATTTTAGACTTTAGCTATACACGACGCTATTTTGATCTGTACATGATTAGATAAACTAGTCGACTTGTCTTCGAATCATGTTGCTACCAAGCGAATAGCGTGCTACTCCAGGATATGAGGTACGAACTCCGACAGGTTGGTTATAAAGCCTTTCTCTCGGCGAAATCCCAAGGCGCATGCTTCACCCGCCCAGAATACGCCCGCCTGATAAAGGCGCCGTTGCCCATCCGCAGGAAGATCGGCCCAACGCTGACGCACTTGGGGCTGGGGGGCAAAATCACCTGGAATTTCATACGCCACCTGCCCATTTTGCATCTCAGCTACGTTCTGGCCTTCGCGACCGAAAAGTGGCTTGCGCACACTGTGGCCCGACAAATCCTGCAAGGAAGCCTCTAGAAGTAGCGGGTGGTGTGGATATACTTGCCAGAGCCACGCTAGAATGCCCTTGCTCTGAAATAAAAGCGCATAAGCTGGATTAGCAATAATTACGTCACGGCTTAAAAGCAGTTCGCATAAGTCAGCGGTAAGCGCTGGCTCCTCCTCCGCTAAAACTTCCCATGGTACCAGCTTAAATAGGAAGCCAAAGCGTTGCCATTGATCTGCTTCAACTGGTGCCCACACGCCGCGCTCTTCTCCTGCTACTGACACCTGCATAGTATCTACCGAGCAGATATGCACCTGCTCAAAACCAGCCTCGCGAGCGGCTTCAGCCAACACAGCACAGTTGGCTTCATCTTCTGGGCTGCCGGGCAAATACACGAGCAATAAGCTTGGTTCTAAGTCTGAATTGAGATCAAGCCACTCGCGAAACTGCGCACTCAGCCCTTCAAACAGCCCATTGGCTTGCCGGCTTTCGTCGGAGGTGCCCGCTGCCACCAAGCTAGCCCATTGTACTACAGCAGTTTCGGGCAGGCTGGTTGCGGTGTCAGCATTGAACTCAAGCAGCTTAGGGCCATCGGACGTGACGGCAATATCGAACCGACCATATATGTGCCAGTGCCGCTCATCATTCCAGGAATGACGCACCGCGGCCCACAAGTTGGGCGGAATAGCCAGCAGTTGGAGCAAATCATCCGGAATCGGGTCGGGTATGGAAGCTACGAGCATCTCATACAGGGTATCAGCAGCCTGGAGCAAGGTATCAGCCTCATTCTCAGTCAATACAACGGCTTCGCGCGCTACGTAAGCGGCGCAAGCCTCCTCAATGGCCCAATCCCAGCCTAAGCCACGCACAGCAGGTGCAATATCACCGGTCAGAGGTAACAGCTTTATCATACGGTTAACGTTAGCAACGGTATACTATATATTTGCCCCCAACGCCCTGTATAAGGTGTTGGGGGGCAAATTATAGGAGAAACAAGTCTTTTGATCTAGCCACCGAAGCTACCGCCTCCCCGACTAGAGAAACCACTGCTGCGGCCCGCTCGTGGGGCAGTACTACGCACTCCCGACCGGTTCACGGATGTACTCGGACGAATACCAGCGCCAGCAGTGCGGTTGCCAGTAAAGCCCCGCCCAAAGAAACCACGGCCTTGCTGTTGCTCCCGCGCCACATTTTGGCGCCAGCCGGCATTCTGCTGTAGCAATCCGGGGTTAGCATATGCCGCCCGGTTGGGCGTAAGAAAGCGACCGGCCATATACCCAATGCCACTCCACATCAAAATATCCATCATGCCGGTGCCAGCCACCCGGTTTTCGGGGTGTTGCTGGCTGTAATCCTGCATCTGTTTCTGCAAGGCCTGTCCCTGTAGTGTGTCCACCTGACCGTCGAAGTGCTTGAGAATAGCAGCTACTTCCTCTTTTCCAGCGGGGCGCTCAGCGGTTACTTTCCATTCGCCCGGCTGTACTTCGGTCATTTCCGTGATAACACCCTGCGAGTAGGTCTCGCCCCCACTCCACTGTTCCTGGCTGGTTTCGGAGCCACTATTGCCCGAGCAGGCCGGCAACACCGATAGGCCTAAGGTAGCGGCGGCCGCTACCAGTAATGTATTGCGGCGCCAGTCGCCGAGACGGTAATAGGTCTTTTTCATGGTTATTAGCTCCTTACTGCATATACCTGAGACGTTGCGCGCTTCAGGAATGGCAAATTAATCAGACTATATAAACGTGAATAGCTTTGAAAAAGGTCGAATCTACTTTGGCTTATTAGACAGCTATCAAGGGCGTCTTACGGCCTGTAGAACGGCTCACTGAGGTTCTTTATGCAAACACTACTCCCAGAGCGGATAGTGCTCCAGATGAACCTCTTGCCCAAAGAAAATGCGGGTACTTTCCTCGAAAGACTGGGTGAAGTCAGAAACGTAAAAATGATGCGTGGGGGGCTTTTTTGCTGGCCCCGCAGCCAAGTTGTGCTCCGCCAAATAAGCTTGCGCGTGAGTAGCCACTGCATCAGAAGCATCCAATACTTCTACTTTACCCTCATAAAACTGGGCAATCTGCTCCTTAATCATGGGGTAATGCGTGCAGGCCAGTACCAACGCTTCAATATCATCAAGGGCCGGATTGGTGAGGTAGTTCTGAATAATATTGTCGCTGACACTATTATTGAAAAAGCCCTCCTCAATCATGGGCGCTAGCAGCGGCGTGGCCAGAGACTGTAGTCGCACGCCGGCATCGAGGTCGTCCAGCTTTTTTTTGTACACATTAGAATTGACGGTTTGCTTGGTGCCAATAAGACCTACGGCGCGCCCAGCATATGCCCTCCCTACGTGCGCGACAATCGGGTCAATTACATTGAGTACCCGCGCTTTAGAGCCTACATACTCACGCACCAGCTCGTAGGCCGCCGCCGAAGCCGAGTTGCAGGCAATCATAATGACTTTGCACTGCTGCTTGAGCAGTAAGTCGCAGATTTTGACTGAGTAAGCCTGAATAGCAGCCGTGCTTTTGTCGCCGTAAGGCAGGTGAGCCGTGTCGCCGAAGTAAATAAGCTGTTCGTGGGGCAAAAGGCGGCTGACAGCCCGTGCCACAGTGAGCCCGCCGATACCGCTATCAAACATTCCAATGGGCCGGGTCCGCAAATCGGCGGAAGCAGAAGAAGATGCCATAGAGGCGAAGGTACGGGCTTTAGGCAACCTGCTTTGTAATTTGGGGTCTTAGGAAATGTGTAATTTTTAGTAATGTTCTATCTTGACGCCTCTTCGCTCAAGCTTTGCCTTTTTATGAGTAAGATTTTAGAAGAAATAGACCATGCCATTGCCGCCTTCGACGTTAGCCAGGGCCGGCCAGTGGCTATAGAGTTGGGTGAGCTAAAATACACTCAGCTGGTGCTCGACGTCGCTCATCTGTACCGCGATGGTGGCGAGCTAACAACTAACACCGGTCGCCCGCTTGCCTATAAGGGCCTCGAGATCCTGCGCGACGAGTTGTATGTGGACCGCGTGCGGGTAATCTAACCTCCGTCATAAAAGCCCCCAATACAGTTACGAAGTGGTACTGCCTTACCATACATGATCTGGCACTCAGCTTCCAAAAGTCATATTGCGTCTTCCTATGAGGATACTCAACTGCGCTTGGCTGTCAAGAGAGCTTACATAAATATTTCTCCTTTTACCTGTATATTGTTGTTTAAATCAGCTTAGTGGAAATAGATTTTTAGTGCATTTTTAATATACTAGCCGGGGTTTTTATAGCAAATAAGACCTCCAAGTGCTGTTGATGCTATGAAGCAAAGTGGTGTTCACACGTCCTCGATACCAGAACGGGTGAAGCCCAGCCAATCGCCTGAGGACTCCAAACTACCGGAGCAGTTGCAGCAGGCGCTACTATTGATTCAGCACGCCTTTGCGGCCGTGGCTATCATCAACGAACAAGGTCGTCTGGAGTGGGCTAACGATAGTTTTTTCACGCTTTTTGGGGGTAAAGCTGGCACGTTGTCGGAGCATACCTTATGGCAGCTTTTGCCCCCCGAGCCCGCTGATATAGCGCCAGATTTGTCCCCTACGGCTAGCCTGAATGCTAAGACCGCTCTGCAATATGAGGGCCGGGTAACTACCTCCGATGGTAGCGCCCGTTGGATGCGCGCCAAGCTGCAACCCAGTGTGCCAACCGAGCCGCACGAGTCGACTCGGTTTTTGGTACTGTTGGAAGATATCACTACGTGGAAAGCTGAGCAGTTAGCAACTCAAGCTTATCAGACGCAGCAGCGACACTTATTGGCGCAGGTTCCGGGTGTACTTTTTCAATGGCGCAATAATTACGATGGCTCTTCCCACCTCACTTACCTGAGTGATAATGCCTCGAAAATATTTGGGTACAACCCAGCCCAATTAGCTCACCTCGGAGAAATCATTCACCCCGACGACCGAGCAGCGTGGGTTAAGTTTTGGAAGCGGCCTCCTAGTGCCGGATCAGCCTCGTTTGAAGGTCGTGCGCTGGTGCCGGGGCAGCCATTGCGTTGGTTTCAAGCCGATTGCCAACCTACGGCCAGCGACGCCGAGGGTATTCTGTACAGCGGCATTATACAGGATATCAGCCCCCTAAAAGAGGCGGAAGAAGCGGTGCAGGACAGCGAGCAGCGCTGGCACTTGGCTATCGAGCGGTTTGGCGACGGCGCGTGGGAGTTTAACTATCAAACAGGCGACGAGTATTTTTCCAACGCCTACCGCACCATGCTTGGCTACCCGAATGAGGATTTTCCGACGGGCTTTCATGCCTGGCAGAACCACGTTCACCCCGACGACCATGTAGCTAGTATGCAGGCCTCCGATGCCTACTTACGCGGCGACCTCCCCATTTACTCCGTGGAACGCCGCCTGCTCTGCAAGAATGGCGAGTATAAGTGGGTGCTGACCCGGGGCCTCATAACCAAGCGAGACGCCAATGGCGCGCCGCTCATTATGACCGGCGTCCACACGGATATTTCGGCCATAAAACAAGCTAATCTGGCCATTGAGGCCTCTACGCGGCGATTGTCAACTACTATTGCCAACTTTCAGGAAGGTATTTTAATAGAGGATGAACTCCGCCGTGTGGTATTGGTAAACGAGGCTTTCTGCCGAATGCTGAACACTCAGGTGATGCCTGAGCAATTGATTGGCGTAGAAACCGCAGCGCTGCTGGCCGCCGTTGAGCTTCCTACAGAACTCGGGTGGCTGGAGGGCACCGATGGCCGTGTTCTGGAGCAGCAGGCTGTCATTGGCGAGCTGCTTCCGCGCAGAAACGGTAAAGTATTCCAGCGTGACTTTATTCCCATACTCAGCCACGACGCTTCCCTGGGCTATCTGTGGAAATTTCAGGATGTGACGGAGCAGAAAAACGCAGAGGACATCCTGAAGCGGCGCGAAGAGAAGTACCGCCGCATCATCGAGCGAATGAATCTGGGTCTTATCGAGACGGATTTAACGGAGCAGGTGCTGTATATCAACCAGGCTTTCTGTGATATGCTCGGCTTTACCAGTGCCGAAATTCTGGAACAGCATCTCTTGCATCCTCTGTTAGCGCAGGAAGCAGCGTCCACTGCGCAGGATGATCAGGGGGCCTACGAGCGCATGGTGTTGGGCAAAGATGGTAGCTACAAGTGGCTATTGGTAAGCCGCGCGCCCGTATACGACGATGACCGCCAGCCTATAGGCTCCATCCATATCACGCTGGATATTACCCACCAGAAAACGCTGGAGCACAAGCTGCGTGCCGCCAAGGAGCACGCCGAGGACTCGTCGAAAGCAAAGGAGCTATTTCTGGCCAATATGAGCCACGAAATTCGGACACCGATGAACGCCATTCTGGGCATGGCGCAACTTCTTGCCAAAACTCCGCTTGCTCCAGATCAGGACGAATACTTGCGCGCTATTACTATATCGGGCGAAAACCTGCTGGTGATCATCAACGATATTCTGGACCTTTCTAAAATAGAGGCGGGCCAACTGCAAGTCGAGAAGATTGGCTTCAGTGCCAATCAGTTTATGGCTCAGATTGAGCAAACGCTGCACTACAAAGCGGAAGAGAAAGGTTTGTTCTTTGAGACGAAGGTAGCGCCACAGCTGCCCGCGGTGCTGCTCGGCGATCCTTACCGCATCACTCAAGTACTGCTGAATCTGGCCGGAAATGCCATTAAGTTCACGGAAAAAGGGCACGTCACGATTTCGTGTGACTTCATCCGACAGATCGATGACGCCGTGGAAATCAAGTTTTCCGTGGCTGACACCGGTATTGGCATCGACCCAACGTACCTGCGCCACATTTTCAAAGAGTTTAGCCAGGAGGACCCCTCGGTGACCCGCAAATTTGGCGGCACTGGCCTCGGGCTCAGCATCAGTAAAAGCCTGGTGAACCTGATGGGGGCGAATTACAGATTGAGAGTGAGAAGCACCAAGGCACCGTTAGCTCCTTTTCGCTCCTGTTGCAGATAGGCAGCGAAAGTGATTTGCCGCGCAAGGAAACCGTCGATCAGGGATTGCGCGAAAGGCTACGCGGGAAGGAAGTGCTGCTAGTGGAGGACAACAAGTTTAACCGACAGATTGCGAAGGCTTTACTTACTAATGCGCAGATCCACGTGGCGGAGGCGGAGAATGGCGCGCTGGCGGTGGAGCTATTGCAGACCCGGCATTTCGACTTGATTTTGATGGACATGCAAATGCCCGTCATGAATGGGTTGGAAGCCACGGCCATATTGCGCGAGCAGCTAGCTTTAAAAACGCCGATTATTGCTCTAACGGCGAATGCCATCAAAGGGGAGCGGGAGAAATGCTTGGCTGCAGGCATGGATGACTACCTGGCAAAGCCGTTCCGGGAAGATGAGCTGCTAAAATTGATTGGTGACTGGGTACTAGGCCCTGCTGTTTCCGACACGGATGCGACGCCAGTTGCTGCCGGCCCAATTGTCAGCTCCAACTCCCCCACCCCGCTCTACAAGCTTGACCTGTTACACCAAGTAGGCCAGGGCGATGATGACTTCGTGGCCCTCATGCTCGAGAGCTTTATTGAGAGCTGTGAAGAAGCCGTGCGCGACTTCACACAGGCGTTGCAGACCCATGATGTGACGCTTCTAAAAGCCACCACCCATAAGCTCAAGCCCAGCCTCGATCATCTGCAAGTGCATCAGGCACTCTCCTTAGTGGAGGAATTGGATTCGTGGGAAGGCAACTTTGCCCCCCATGTGCTGCAACCTCGCATTGAAACCGTGAACAACCTGTTGCTGCAAATAATTGAGCAGATGCACCTCGATATACAAGCATTAGCTGCCAAAAAAGCCCCCCAGTAACGTTGTTGCTAATAAAAAGCCTAGCCTTCATAGACTGCCGGGGATATTACGCGGCTCAGAATTAACTCTTCTGCTTCCTAGCTGGGATGCCTTGCCTACCTTTGCGGCATGAATCTGTTATCAGCTGAGAATATCTCTAAAAATTACGCCGACCGCTGGCTGTTTCGCGACCTTTCCTTTGGCCTGAGCCAAGGTCAGCGGGTGGCACTGGTGGGCATCAACGGGTCGGGAAAAACGACTCTACTTCGCATTCTGGCCGGTTTGGAGCCCGGCGACACCGGCTCGGTGAGCGTACGCAAGGATATCCGGGTGGCTTTTTTGGGCCAGCAGCCCATTTTTGATGAGGCCCTGACTGTAGAGCAAACCATTTTTGCCAGTCAGAACGATACGCTGGCGGCCATCCGCGACTACGAGCATGTAGTGAATGACCCCGCGCACAAATCCGACGATTTGCAGCGCGTAATGGAGCGCATGGACGCCCTGAACGCCTGGGACTACGAGTCGCAGGTGAAGCAAATCCTAGGACGTTTGGGTATTCTGGGTGACTTACTGGAGCGGCCGGTCAGCAAATTATCGGGCGGACAGCGCAAGCGCGTAGCTTTGGCGCGCGTTCTGATTGAAGAGCCGGAAGTTCTGATTCTTGACGAGCCCACCAACCATCTGGACCTCGACACAATTGAGTGGCTCGAAAACCGGCTGGCTTCGCCTAATCTCACCTTATTAATGGTGACCCACGACCGCTACTTCCTCGATAAAGTAGCCAATGAAATCGTGGAACTCGACCAAGGTCGCGTGCACCGCTACCAGGGCAATTATTCCTACTTCGTCGAGAAAAAGGCTGAGCGCGAGCAGATTGAGGTAGCGGAGGTAGAAAAAGCCCGCAACCTGCTACGTAAGGAACTGGATTGGATGCGTAGGCAACCGCAAGCCCGCGGCACGAAGCAAAAGGCCCGCATCGATGCCTTCTACGAAACCCAAGAAAAGGCCAAGACCAAGATTAGCGGTCCGCAGCTGGAGCTATCGGTGAAAACCACGCGTCAGGGGGGCAAAATCATTGAGGTGGAGCACCTGCACAAGCAATTTGGCGATAAAGTAGTGCTCGATGACTTCAGCTATGTATTCAAGAAAAAGGACCGTATTGGCCTGATTGGCCCGAATGGCGCCGGCAAATCTACCTTGCTCAACATGCTCACCGGCCGCCAGGAGCCGGATAGCGGCACCATCGACAAGGGCCAGACCACCGTTTTCGGTTACTACACCCAAACGGAGCTGGAATTTGATCCTACCCAGCGCGTCATCGACATTGTGAAGGAGGTGGCCGAAGTGGTGGAAATGGCCAACGGCGAGGTGGTCACGGCGTCGCAGTTTTTGCAGCACTTCCAGTTCCCGCCAGCCCAGCAGTACACGCTGGTTAGTAAGCTCTCAGGAGGCGAAAAGCGGCGTTTGCAACTGCTGCGCGTGCTTATCAAGAACCCAAACTTCCTGATTCTTGACGAGCCCACAAACGATCTGGACATCATCACGCTCAATATTCTGGAGGATTTTCTGCTGAATTTTGGTGGTTGCCTGCTCATTGTTTCCCACGACCGCTACTTCATGGATGCGCTGGTGGAGCACGTGTTTGTGTTGGAGCCCGGGGGGCAAATTCGACACTTCCCCGGCAACTACACCGACTACCGCGAGTGGCAGAAGGAAAACAACGCCGAAGAATACGCGAAAGAGCAAGCCAAAACGGCCAAAGCGGCTGCAGGCGTAGCGCCTTCAGCTGCCCCAGTGAAAGCAGTAGCAACTGCCCCTGCTGAGGCACCAAAACGCAAGGCCACTTTCGCGGAGAAAAAGGAGTACGAGACCTTAGAAAAGGAAATCGAGAAGCTCGAAGAAGTGAAGCAGCAGCTTATCGAGAAGCTCAATGCCGGCACTGGTTCCCATAAAGACTTGGCTGATTGGGCCGCCGAACTAAAGCGCACCGACGCTGCCTTAGATAGCAAAGGCGAGCGGTGGCTAGAGCTAGCCGACTTTATGTAATATCAACAAACAGCAGAAAAAAGCCCCCCAGAAGTACTTCTGGGGGCTTTTTTCTTCACGTATTAAGCTTCATCTTCTAACTCCGGCGGCAACTCGTGCTGTCCATCGGAACCAACTTGAAATGGCAAAGCACGGGCAATAGCGGCGAGCGGAATGGGCGCAAAAATGTGAGGAAAATAGTCATTGCGCGCTTCGGCGTATTCCCGCTTCACAGGCACCGCCGCCACCCACAACTCCGATTCGTCGAGTTCCAACAGGATAATATCGGAGCGACCAGCGTAGTAGCGGTTCGCAGTGGCTTCTACCTGATACAGTTCGGAAGCGTGAATGAAGCCTTCGGCCGATAAATCGGCACTGGCAAAAAAGCCGGTTTGCTGAGCATGTTGCCAATCAGCTAGTTCGGCGATGCGATAAATCATGGTAGAAAGCGGGAAGTATTTACCCCCCAGCACAACGTAAAGAACCTCTCTCGCAACAGTAGCTACCATTGCAGGAGAGGTTCTTCAAGTGCACCAGAGAGAAAACGCTTGTTACGAAAATGGTAGCGTGCTTACGCCTGCCACACTTCTTTGCGCACCTTTTTGCCTACCGACAGAATCAGGCGAGTAGGATTGGGCACAAGCACAAGGCGGGCTTCTTTGCCCGGGAACTCATCCGAATCGACCCATACGCCTTCCTTATGCGAAGGCTCGTAGCCGGTGTCGCCGCCCACGTCGTTGGGCAGATAGGCGGTGGGCAGCAGCACGTCGGTGTCGGGGCAGAGCTGCTGGTGTACTTTTTCCAGCACTTCTTCCAGGTAAGCGCCGTACTCCTCATTGAAGTCATCCTCCAGGTCGTGCAGTTCCTCCTCAATGTCGTCGTAGCTGTCGTGGTTGTAAGGCAGTTTGTGCAACTCCTGCTTCTTCTCGATCAGGGCGACCAGGGCTTTATTTAATTCCTCTTTATTCATAGCTACTCGTGCATAAGTGTAGTACAAAGGTGCGTAGGATTCGGCAATTCTGTGTCGGGTCAGACATAGGGCACTTTTGCCCCCCAGCGCACCAGACTAGCGTATTTGCCCAAGCTATTTAACCTAAACCCTTATTTTTACCAAACTAACATTTTTCTCACCCGATTTCCACCCCATCCGCTATGCAGACGATGACCTCGCCGGCCGTGCAGGCCCACCCCGCCCACGACTTCCTCCCCCTGAACGGTACTGATTACGTTGAGTTTTATGTTGGTAACGCCAAGCAATCGGCTTATTATTACCAAGCGGCCTTTGGCTACGAGTTGGTAGCCTACGCCGGCCCCGAAACCGGCCTCCGCGACCGCGCCAGTTACGTATTGCAGCAAGGAAAAATCCGCTTAGTACTCACCACCTCCCTCCTCCCCGACTCCGACATTTCGGAGCATGTACGCAAGCACGGCGACGGCGTAAAAGTGATGGCGTTGTGGGTAGATGACGCCCGCAAATCATTCGAAGAAACCACCAAGCGCGGCGCAAAGGCCGCTTTCGAGCCCTATACCATCAGCGACGAGCACGGCGAAGTAACGCTCTCGGGTATCTATACTTATGGCGAAACCATCCACACGTTTGTGGAGCGCCGTAACTATCGGGGGGCTTTTATGCCGGGCTTCGTGCCCAAAACCAGCCTGATTCCACAACCTACTCCCGTGGGTCTGTTGCACGTTGACCACTGCGTAGGCAATGTAGGGTGGGGCGAGATGAACCAGTGGGTGAAATTCTACGAAGACGTGATGGGCTTTAAGCTCCTGCTGACCTTCGACGACGAAGATATTTCCACTGAGTACTCGGCCTTAATGAGCAAGGTGGTCAGCAACGGCAATGGGTACGTCAAATTCCCTATCAACGAGCCAGCCGAGGGCAAGAAGAAGTCGCAGATTGAAGAGTACCTCGACTTTTATCATTCGCCCGGTGTGCAGCACATCGCCATTGCCACCAAAGATATTCGTCACACCGTCACGGAGTTGCGCCGCCGCGGCGTAGAGTTCCTAACTGTGCCAGCCGTGTATTATGACGACCTGTTGGAGCGCATCGGTAGTATTGAGGAAGACCTCCAGACGCTGAAGGATCTGAACATCTTGGTGGACCGCGACGAGGAAGGCTACTTACTGCAGATCTTCACCAAGCCCGTAGAAGACCGGCCCACGGTATTTTATGAAATCATCCAGCGTAAAGGCGCCAAAAGCTTTGGTAAAGGCAATTTTAAGGCGTTGTTTGAGTCCATAGAGCGTGAGCAGGCGCTACGCGGGAATTTGTAATACGTAATAGAACGCTCATAAAAGAACGTCATGCCGAGGCGAAGCCAAAGCATGACGTTCTTTTTTGTGATTGCTTTCATCAAACCTCTTTTCTTTACGCTCGTTCTTTAGTCCAATCGCACTTTTTTATAATCCTATGGCCCTCACCTCCGACGTTCAGCAAAAAATAAACACCTGGCTAAAAGGCAACTACGACGCCCAAACCCAAGCCGACATCCAACAGTTGCTCGACAGCAATCAGGAAGAGGCCCTGAATGACGCCTTCTACCGCGACTTGGAGTTTGGAACAGGTGGTCTGCGTGGCGTCATGGGTACGGGCTCCAACCGCATGAATCGCTACACTTTGGGCATGGCTACCCAAGGACTATGCAATTACCTGCTGGACTCCTTTCCGAGTCAGGAAATAAAGGTGGCCGTAGCCCACGATTCGCGTAATAATAGCTCCGAGTTCGCGCGCATTGCCGCTGGGATTTTCTCTGCGAATGGCATCACAGTTTACTTGTTCGAAGCCCTGCGCCCCACACCGGAGTTGTCGTTTACCATCCGCCACTTGGGTTGCCAAAGCGGCGTGGTTATCACGGCTTCGCACAACCCCAAGGAGTACAACGGCTACAAAGTGTACTGGAACGACGGTGCGCAAGTAGTTGCGCCACACGACACGAACATCATCCGCGAAGTGAATGAGATTCAGAGCGTAGACGCGGTAAAGTTCAAAGCCGTTGAGTCGCGCATTCATCTGATTGGAGCGGAGCTGGACGAAGCCTATTTGAATGAAGTTCAAAAGCTTAGCATCAATCCCGAAGCCATTAAGCGGCAGCACGATCTAAAAATTGTGTACACGCCCATCCATGGCACCGGCATTACGTTAGTACCAAAAGTATTGGAGCGCTTCGGCTTCACCAATGTCAGCATTGTGGAGGCCCAGGCTACTCCCGATGGCAACTTCCCTACCGTTGTCTCGCCGAACCCCGAGGAAAAAGTTGCCATGCAAATGGCCCTCGACCAAGCCCGCCAACTCGACGCTGACCTGGTCATTGCCACCGACCCCGACGCGGACCGCGTAGGTATTGCCGTGAAAAATACCCAGGGCGAATGGGTGCTGGTAAATGGCAACCAAACGGCCGCACTGCTCACTTTCTACCTACTGTCGGCGCGCAAAAATGCCGGCAAAATGACCGAGCAGGATTTCATCGTCTACACCATCGTAACCAGCGAAGTGCTGGGTGACATTGCCAAGGCGCACGGCGTGAAGTCGTACCAGACGCTGACGGGCTTCAAGTACATCGCCGGTCTCATCCGCGACTTGGAAGGCAAGGAAACATACATCGGTGGTGGCGAGGAAAGCTATGGTTTCATGATTGGCGACTTTGTGCGCGACAAGGACGCCGTGTCGGCCTGCGCCATGATAGCTGAAATGGCCGCCGTAGCTAAAGACAACGGACGCACGCTCTACGAGGAAATGGTGCAGATGTACGCCACCTACGGCCTCTACCGCGAAGACCTGATTTCGCTCACTAAAAAAGGCCAGCGCGGTGCCGAGGAAATTCAGGAGATGATGCGTGACCTACGTGCCCAGGCGCCCCACACCATTGCTGGCTCGCCGGTAGTAGAAATTCGCGATTATCACACAGGTATCGTCCGCGACCTGCGCACCGGCCAGGAAACGCGCACCGGCTTAGAGGCCTCCAACGTGCTCCAGTTCCTAACCGAAGACGGCAGCAAGATTTCCGCCCGCCCCTCCGGCACCGAGCCCAAAATCAAGTTCTATTTCAGCGTAAAACAGCCGCTCGATTCAGTAGATAAGTTTGAGCAAGGTTATGAAGAACTGGGGGGCAAAATTGCCCGGATTATTGAGGATATGAAGTTGAAATAATAAAAGATTCTCACGCATTACGATATGATGGAAAAGTAAGGCACATGTTTCCGTCTACGGCCCGATTTGCTGGTTTCGTATTCTTAGGCTTAGGCGGATTCATCTTACTTACATCAGTAGCGGGTTTACTTTCAGGAGAAGTAACTCTCATTCAATTATTGGCGGGTCCGATCTGTCTAGCATTAGGGTATGCCATGGTCACTAGTTACGAAGGCATCACGATTGACGCCCGTACCAAACGATACACTAACTATAATTGGGTTGCTGGTTTTCGTCAAGGCGAAGAATGGTTACACTTGCCCGAAGTAGTACGGATCACAGTTGCGCCTTTCAATGCAGCCTATGTTATGAATGATTCTATAGCTCCAAGTATGACAGTTCAAGAACGTGGCTTATATAAAGTGCTGCTTAGTATCCAAAATTCCCGCGTCGGTATTATCGCGGCCATTGAAAAGCAAGATCAAGCCTTAATTAAGGCAGAGAACTTAAAGCAAATTCTAGGCGTCGAAATAGCTTCAACCTTAAGAGTATAGACGCTAGTCTTGTGCTCTTATTACTATGAAGCCAACGATCAATATGATCGTTGGCTTCATAATTTACTCCCGCGGCTTCCGTAGCCCCAGAATAACCAGCACTAGCAACAGAAACCCAGTTACGCCCAGACTAAACCACGTCAGCATGGGAATGCCGCGGTGATAGGCCATTTCGGGCGAATACCTGCCCATCAGACTCAGGCCCGAAAACAGGAGAAACGCTATTGCCAGCAGAGCGATAATGGTGCGGCTTACGAGTTGGTCGGCTTTGCGTAGCAGCGGCTGATAACCGCCCAACTCTACTTTTACACGCAAATCTCCTCGGGAAATTTTGCGCATGATTTGCCGCACATCCGTGGGCAAGGTGCTCAGCAACGACAGAAGTTGCACGCCCGTGTATTGGGCCTCACTCATCAAATTTTCGGGCGAGTATTGCTCCGCAATAATGCGGGCGCCGTAAGGCCGCACGAACTCAAACGTATTGAATGACGGGTGCAGCACCTTTCCGATTCCTTCCAGAATCACGAGCGCCCGCAGAATTAGGAAGACAGCCCCCGGTACTTGCAGCTTATAATCGTAGATGATGACTTGCAGGCGGTCGGCGAGGTCCGACATGCTCATCTCCTTCACATCGAGCACCGTAAAATCCTCGATTAGCTCGTTGAGGTCGGCCTCAAAGCGGCGCATATCCGGAATTTCGGCGTGGAGCGCGAGGCGGCGGAAGTTGAGCGCCATACTGCGTGCATCCTGCCGCGCCATCCCGATAAACACACCGGCAAAAGCGTATTTCTGCTGCTTAGTGAGCTTGCCCACCATCCCAAAGTCGATGAGCACGATGGTGCCATCGGGCCGCACCAGTACGTTACCAGGGTGCGGATCGGCGTGGAAAACGCCAAACTCAAAAATCTGGGTCAGGTAAATATCCATGCCCGTTTCGGCCACCTTGGCGGGGTCGAGGCCCCATTTCAGCAGTTGCGGCTTGTTGGATATTTTGCAGCCACTCACAAACTCAATAACCAGAACCTTGCTAGTAGAGAACTCACGGTAAGGCTTCGGCACATAAAACGTCTCGTAGTCGGCGTAGAGCTTGCGAAACTGGTCCATGCTCCGGGCCTCGGAGGTGTAGTCCAATTCCTTAGTCATGCTACGCTCGAAGGCGTCCACAATATCCTGCGGGTTGCTAAGGCCCTGCTTGCGCAGAAAACCGGCTGTCAGACGCACTAGTTCGCGCAGCAAACTCAGGTCGGTGCGCACCTTTTCCTGCACGCCGGGGCGCTGCACTTTTACCACTACTTCCTCGCCCGTGAGCAGGCGGGCCTTATGCACCTGCCCGATGCTGGCCGAGCCCAGTACTACGTCGTTGAATTCACTAAAAACCTCTGAGATGGGCCGCCCCAACTCTTCTTCAATCAGGCGGCGGGCCGTGACAACATCAAAGGGCGGCACGTCGCTTTGCAGCTTCTCAAACTCGTCAATCAGGGCTTCGGGGAGCAAATCGGGGCGGTTGCTCAAGGCTTGGGCCAGCTTGATAAACGTGGGGCCCAATTCTTCAATAATCAAGCGGATACGCTCCCAGCGGTTGGTGTCAAACACCGTTTTCTCCGCGTGCTGCCACGATACCCGACGTCCTTGGGGCACTAAGCGGCGTAGGGCCGTGCTGGTTACTACATCCTCAAACCCGTAGCGCACCAGCACCTCCATTACCTGCCGGATGCGGCCCAGATTAGAAATCGTGTTTTTGAACATGCGCGAAAAAAGAAGCCCGTGAAGAGGCAGCCTGGCCAGCCTCGACAAGAAAGGTAAGCAAAATGCCCCCCAGCTAGCTAAAAATCAAAACCGCACCGCTTGAAGTGCGATGCGTACGGTGTGTCTACGAAAAAGCCAGCGCCCGCAGTAGCGGCGCTGGCTTTTCACGCAAGGCGCTTATAGCAAAACTATGACGCGTTGGAAGCGCCATTGTTGCCACTATCAGCGGGCTTTGGGGTTTCTTTTTTAGCTGCTGGCTTAGCGGCAGGTTTGGCAGCAGGCTTGGCGGCCCCTGCTTTAGCAGCAGCCGATTTTTGGGCAGTACCAGCGGCGCTGCTCACTTTGTCGGCGGCCTTCTTGGTAGCACCTGCGGCTTTGGCAGTTGTACTTGAAGCTGGCTTGGCGCTGCTCTTGCTGCCGGCAGCAGCACCCGTTGAGGTCTTAGTGCCACGCACACTGCGCTTTAGCTCTTCTACATCGGCGTTGGTAGCTACGCCCACACCTTTCATCAGGCGGTTGGCAATACCCGTGAATTGTGCTTCCAACTCCTTCCGCTTCGTATCGGTATTCTTCTTCAGATCATCCATGATCTTCTGCCCCTCTTTTTCCGACAGCTTGCTTTCCTTCACCAACTTATCGATGGTGCTTTGGAAACGGTCACTGGTCAGCGAAACAAAACCAACGCCGGCATTGATGAATTTTTTAAACAGATCTTCCATGTTGTTGAGTTAGTTAAAAGGAGGTGAAATGAAACGAAAAATGGCGTTACGGATTTGCACGCCGGAAAAAATAGTATGCAAGCCGACTACTTTTGGCAAACCTACGAAAACATAGCTATATAGTTGGTGCTGAGGTAGAAATTTTTCAGATTCCTCGTCACCGCCTCTTCATACAACCGTGTTTTATGGGTTTTTTCACCTATTCCTAATGCCTGGGGGCTTTTTTTCGTTTCAATTTTACGCTGCTCTTTTACGGGGCCGCGTGGCAGTTGCTATGACTATCGGGCTGCTGGGCCTGAGAGTAGGGAGAGGTAGTATCGTCGGCTGAGCCGCCCATATAGCATTGACAAAGGTGGCTACGCCATCGAGGGCTTCGCGGGCCTCGGGTAGCAAGCGCCAGAACAGGTGCCACCAGTGTACCAACCCTGTAAACGATTGCAGAGTAACCGCTACGCCGGCTGTGCGGGCTTTGTCGGTAAAGCACAAGACGCTTTCGCACAGCACTTCCGAGTCCGATATCTGAATGAGCAGCGGCGGCAATCCGTGTACCGCGGCGCGGGCCGGCGATACTAACGGGTGCGTGAGAGACGTTTCGCCGGCGTAGTGCGGTCCCCAGCCGCGCATCTCAAGGGCCTCCAACAACTGGGTTTCCTCACGCGCTACCCGGCGCAGCAGCGCATCAGGCATATCAAGGTCGGTCCAGGGAGAAAGCCCCACGGCCGCAGCAGGCAAGGGCTGGCCTTCTTCGCGTAGGGCAATAAGCAAGGCTAGAGCTAAGCCCCCGCCGGCCGAGTCGCCGGCCACAATAATGTTGTGAGGGTCAAATCCTTGCTTTAGCAGCCAATGATACGCCAGCAAGGCATCGTCGAGGGCACCGGGGAAAGGATAGTCGGGGGCCTTACGGTAGTTGATGGCTAAAGCATTGGTATTGCAGCGTTTGGCTAACGTTCCTACCAAGCTGCGGTGCGTATTCAGAGAGCCGAGTACATAGCCGCCGCCATGCAAATAGAGCATTACTCGGCACGGATCCGCATTGGCGGGCCGGGCCCATTCGGCACTCATGCCGTCAATCGTTGTCTTTTCGAGGTGTACACCCCACGGCATAAATTGAAACAACGAGCTCACTTCCATAGCTAGCCGCATGGCTCCAAGGCCGGGCCGCTTGCGGGCAAGCGGGCCAGTTGCCGCCGTCAGGAGTTGTTTGAGCAGTAAATGCTGGGTGGAGGGCATTTGTATACTATTGGGTGGGAAGGGAGGCAGGGCGGGTACGGACTGCGAGCAGTAGCGGGGGGCTTTTACACGCAAGAATATTGTTGGTGGCAAGAATTGGGGAATCCTTCCCAATGACTGGTTATGCTTTTTTTCCTATTCGATGCCCCTTGTAGCCGCGAATAGCAATAGGTATCCATCCTAATACGGGAATGAAGAAAGTGAGGGTGAAGGGGTTGCGCCAAATCATACGCAGCCAAGAGCCGCGCTTAGTTAGTTTCAGATCTACCCCCTCGGGACCTTTCTCTGCGTATTGGCGCTCAAACTCCCGGAAGAGTTCGGGCCAGGCAAAGGGCAGAAAGAAAGGAAAGTAGCTCCAGTTGGCTTTCATACGTTGCCAAAGCTCGCTCCAGCAGTAAGGATGCTTGCCGTGGTTGCGCACAGCCGCATCCAGCTCCGTCTGCATTTGTTGGCGCACTTGCTCCGACAAGGCCAGATAATCTTCGCGGGTAAGCTCGCTGGGGGGCTTTTCGGTCAGTTCGTAGGGCTTGATGCGCGTGCCCAACACAAAGGTGAGCTTGGCCGGATACGCGAGGTAAAAAAACCAGGGCTGGAGCAGCACCATGATGATAATGGGCCCCACGGGAATGAAGGGAATCCCAATCTTTTTGGTCCATTTGTTCAGCCAGTCCCAGCTATAAGCGTAGGGGTTCAGGTATTCCCCATTTACGGTATAGTACGGCACAATATCGGTGCGGTGCTCGATGCCTAGCCGGATGATGCTGGTAGCGAGGCGCTGCAGTTGATACTTGCGGTTAAACCCTTTGCCAATGCCCGGCACGCCCTCGGGGTACAGCATCAAGTTGTGGTCGTTGCAGAACATCATCGTCTCAAAATTGAGCGTGGTAGCATCAACACAGCCGCATTTCTTCCAGAAATGCGGAATCAGATACGGGTTCATCAGCACCGATTGCGAGAGCATGGGCGCTGAAAGGGGCCGCGGCAGGTCGTACATACCAGGCAGCACGCGCAGCAAGTGCGAGAGGGCTACCATGGCATCCCAGGGAAACGCCATGCCCGAATGATTGCTGGCGAAAAGCAATGGGCGCTCCGGGTTATTCCGTTGCGGATACTGCTCGAAACCCACCAGCTTGGAGCGGAACCACACCCGATCGAGTAGCTGCAGCAGGTGCTTGTCGACGGCCCGCACGTATTCCTCGTCGAAATAATCGGAGTAGATGTGCTGATTGGCCAAGATGGCAGGCGACGGTAGCGGCAGCGCGGGCGAAGGGGCCGTTGGCATCAGGCGAAAAGCAAGGTAGGTGGGCTTCTAATGTAGTGCTTTTATGAACAATTTGTAAGCAGGGCTAACCGCAGCCAACTGCTCATACGGCTAAATCTGACGCCTTAGACGCACACTGGTTGTGATCAGTTCGCCATCGGCGCGGCGCACGATGAACAGGAGTTGGCGGCCATCATCGGAGTGCAGAATTCGGCTGATTTGGGTGAGCGAAAGGCCCGCTACGGGCATCAGATTAATAGCTATAATCTCGTCGGTGGGCTTCAGGCCGGCCTCATCAGCGGGCGAACCTTTTTCTACTTTGAGGATAATATACTGGTGATAGTCGGAGCCGGTAGCCAGCAAGTCGATACCACTCATATCGTGCTCGAAGGGGTCGCGATAAAGACTATTGGGACGCAACCAGAGCCGATTGCGGGTGTAATCAATGATAATATCGAAACGCTTGAGCAGCTCCAGACCCACGTTGCCATTACGAAATACCTCGGCCCGATGGCTTACATCGGCTGCATCGGGGAAAGAGGTAACTAAGGATTTGACCTTGTATTTACCTAGCTGCAACGATGTTACCCGGCCCAGGTACCCATTAATGAGCCCATTGAGTCCCCGGCCCAGCTGCGACCGTATCCGCCGCGGCGGCAGAGTCAGGCGCGGGTCGGAGGTGGTTTCGAGCGACAACGCGTGCCCTGCCCCAGTGTCGAGCACCAGCTTGAGCGGCAGCTGCAGCGAGTCGTGCACCACGGCCTCGGTACGTAAGTAGGCCTTACTGCCTTCCATATCGATGCCCATAGAAGTCCAGCGCCTTCCCTTGGGCGCCCGAAACGACGCGGGATTAATCAACACTACCCGGGACTCGACCGGGTGAATGCGCACAACAAAGCTGCGAAACACATCATAGCCCAGAATGCCATGGATGGGCATACCCACGTAGCCCGACAGGTTGAGCACATCACTGGAAAGAATCAGGAACGTGAGGGCTGGCGCTTCCACCTTGCCATCGGCTAAGGTCACGTGCACACTATCGGTCTGGAAAGCTTCTAGGGCCTGATCCTCGCCGGCACCCGCTACGCGGAAGCGCTGCCCCAGCCGTAGTCCCAACTGTGTGCGCAGCGTTGGGTCGGTGAGAATGGACGTACTCACGCCGGTATCCAGCAGAAAGTTGAACGGCCCCTGTCCGTTAAGGGAAGCGCTGATAATAATCAGGTTGCGCTGCAATTCGACGGGCACCGCAAGGCTGCGCGTTTTGGCACTCTTAAAACTGAATGCTGCGGTTGCCGATTGGGTTGACTGGCCAGTAGCTGTTAAGCTTAGCAGCAACCCCAAAAAAGCCCCCCAGCCCCGCAGGGTTCTTCCGAAAAGCAGCACAGTAACGAGCCAAGAGGCAATCATGCAGGGAGGGTGGTGGGTTGGGTAAGTTACTGAAAAAACCGCCTTAGCACCACTTATCAACCACGTATATCAGCACGGAATTTCCCAATCTCCCGCGGGGTCATAGTGCAGGTGGCCGGATGCTATTCGGAGGGGTGCCATCACGTTGTTATGATAAAGTTGGCCCGTGCCCAAGCCTTGGGGAAAATCGGACCGGGCGTACTCGCCCGCCAACTGGCTCACGGAATTTAGCCCCACATTCGATTCCAAGGCCGAAGTCAGCCACCAGGCGGCATTGTTTGCTTCCGCCACGCGCAGCCACTGCCGGGTGGCGTGCAGTCCGCCTACCAGCGTAGGCTTGAGTATAACGTAGGCTGGCTGAATGTGGGCCAGCAGCGCCTGTTGCTGCTCAGGCTGCGTCACCCCAATCAGTTCTTCATCCAACGCAATAGGAATAGGCGACTGCCGACACAGATCCGCCATGAGCGCCGGCTGCCCGGCCGCAATGGGCTGCTCGATGGAATGCAGATCGAAGCGGGCCAGCTGCTCCAGCTTGCTCAAAGCCTCGTGGGGGGCAAATGCGCCGTTGGCATCTACGCGCAGTGTGAGCTGCTCGGGGCCAGCTACGGCCCTGATTTCAGCTAGTAGCTGCAATTCGGTGGCAAAATCAATTCCCCCGATTTTCATCTTTAAACAGGAATAGCCATCGGCTAGCTTCTTCTGAATCTGGGTCTGCATAAAGGCCGCCTCGCCCATCCAGACGAGGCCGTTGATAGGAATGCCCACCTCGCCCCGGCTGAATGCATTATCGAAAAGCTGACGTCGGCCACCGAGCTGCCAGTCCAGCAAGGCTATTTCAAGCGCAAATCGGAGCGCGGGCCAAGTAGGCTCTACAAGCTCATCAACTAAGTAGATGGATGCATTGGGGGGCAAATCGGTGAGCTGGCGGCGGTTAAAATCGGCGCATAGCGCAGCTACTCTAGGCTCGAAAGCAGGCCCAAAATCGGGGCTCAGGCCAGCCAATGGCGCTGCTTCTCCCAGCCCCAGATGTTCCGGCTGCGCTGTATCGCGCAATACTAAATAATAGGCTACGTGCTCGGTAAGCGCCCCACGCGAGGTACGGGCCGGAAAGTTGAAGCGCAAAGCGCGCTGGCAATACGTAAGATGAAGCATTGGGCGGGGCAGGTGCTGGCTATCAGCGGAATCGTATACACTTCAGAACCGGCTGTTCGGGATTTCAACCGTCTGACAAGTAACGAACAAAAAAACCAGCCTTTGCGCTGTGCGCAAAGGCTGGTTTACAAAGTCGGCGGCACCGCTACGGGAGAAGTGCCGTCGTTACATCAATGGAAACTATCGGGTAGCACCGCCCTGGTTGCTCCGTCCGCGGCTCGCCTGACCCCCCTTACGGCCGGCGGCGCGGGCTTCCTCTGATGTAAACCGGTGGCCGCGACCACTTTCGTGCGAGGCTTTACCACCTTCGCTGGCAATACGACGCTGCTCAGCTGGATCCATAGCGGCGAAGCCACGCAGGCTTTTGCCCGTAGAAGTTGCTTGCTTAGTCGCGCCACTACGGCTTGACGACTGAGTTGCGGCATTGCCGCGCTGGTTTTGCTGGTTCGAGATCATAGCGTTTGGGGTTTGGGAGAAGTATCTATGGTATTTTGATTGCGTCCCAAAGAAGGAAAACAGGTGCTGAACCACTCCTTATTTGAACGAAATAGCGATAGTAAGGATAACGATTTGGAACCCAAAAACCGCATTTCCAGCCCAAAATACCGCTTTCTACCGACGTTTACTCCGTAGTTGAGCTTGCCGTAAACGCGATAAATACCCGCTGCTACTGTTGTGCTACGTACTAGCCGCGACGTCTACCAAACGAGGTCTTCGCTAAGCATTTGTACTCGGTATTTGCCGTAGTCTTGGGGCTGATTAATTAAACTCGAAGCCCTCTAGAACAAAACCCGTCGTCGTTTTTTGAGTTAAGGTTAATAAGTAGTTAACCCCTATTCCTGTGTCTATGTCTTCCTCCGTATTTGCCCCCCAAACCGTTGCCGAGCCCATGTTGGCCCAACTCCCCGCTCGCTACCACGCCGTGCGGCAGCAAACGGAAGACCTCTGTCGGCCCTTGCTGCCGGAGGATACTGTGGTGCAGCCTATGCTCGATGTGAGCCCGCCGAAGTGGCACTTAGCGCATACTACCTGGTTTTTCGAAACCTTCCTGCTGCGCGAATACCTAGCTGGCTACCAGGTATTTCATCCTGATTATGCCTACCTGTTCAACTCCTACTATAACTCGCTGGGCAGTCGCGTAAACCGCGCCGACCGCGGCACTATCTCCCGCCCTGCTCTCGCCGATGTGTACGCCTACCGCGCGCACGTAGATGAGCACATGGGCCGCTTGCTTACCACGCTTGCCCCTAACGATTTGCCCCCCAGCTTCGCCGAAATCTTTGAGTTGGGCCTTCAGCATGAGCAGCAGCACCAAGAGTTGCTCGTTACGGATATAAAGTACATTTTGAGCACCAGTCCGTTGGCGCCGGCTTATAAGTCGGCTCCGAAAGCACCGCCCACGCCCGAGCCTACCCCAGCCACTTGGCTGCCGGTGGCGGGCGGCGTTTATCGGATTGGCTTTGAGGAAGAGGGATTCTGCTTTGACAACGAAAAAGCCCCCCACGATACCTACGTAGCCGATTTCGCGCTACAAAACCGCTTAGTGACCAACGGCGAGTACCGTCAGTTTATGGAAGCGGGTGGCTACCGCGACTTCCGCTACTGGCTGGGCGAAGGCTGGGAACTGGCCGAGCAGGCTGGCTGGGAAGCGCCTTTGTATTGGGTGCAGAAAGATGGCGTGTGGCACCGCTTTACCCACCACGGCCTGCAACCCGTCGATTGGGCCGCGCCGGTCACGCATATTAGCTTCTACGAGGCCGATGCGTACGCCCACTGGGCCGGTTACCGGCTGCCTACGGAGCAGGAATGGGAAATAGCGGCCCGCCAGTTTCAGCCGCAGATTGCGGCCGGCAACTTCCTGGAAAGCAACCTATTTGATCCTCAACCTCTCCCCGCCGATGCGGATCCCGAGCAATGTCATCAGCTTTTGGGCGATGTGTGGGAATGGACGTACTCGGCCTACCACCCTTACCCCGGCTATGAGCGCGCAGCTGGCGCTTTGGGCGAGTATAATGGCAAGTTTATGCTGAATCAATTGGTGCTGCGCGGCGGCTCCTGTGCTACCTCCGCGAGCCATATTCGCCTCACGTACCGCAATTTCTTTCACGCGGATAAGCGCTGGCAATTCACCGGTATCCGCTTGGCACGCTAAGCTTTAGCTGCCATTTCTGGTCAAATCACGCAGCTTATACTTGCTGCGGAGCAAGGCCAGTAATCCCCTATTTCATCCGTAACTGCTCCCCATGCCTCGCCTCGCCACTGCCAACACCGAATTAGCCAGCCATGTAGCTGCGGGTTTGCAAAAAACACCTAAAACGCTTTCCTCCAAGTATTTCTATGATGACGCGGGCAGCGAGCTGTTTCAGCAGATTATGGCGCTGCCGGAGTACTACCCTACGCGCACGGAGTTTGGATTGCTAACTACCCACCGCGCCGCCATTACCGCCGCCCTGCGTCCAGCCTCTGATGAGCCGTTTTATCTCATAGAGCTTGGCGCCGGTGATGGACTGAAAACCAAGATATTACTGCGTGAATTATTGGAGTTGGGGGCCAATTTCAGCTATGTGCCCGTCGATATCTCGTCGGGGGCCTTAGATGGACTGGCAGCTAGTCTGAGCACTGAATTGCCCACCTTGCGGGTGGAGCCAGTAGTAGCCGAGTACACGGCGGCGCTCACGTTGATGGCCGCCCGGCCCGGCCGGAAAGCGGTGCTGTTTCTGGGGTCCAACATCGGCAACTTCTCCCCTTCCGACCGCCGCGAATTTCTACGCGCCCTCACGCAGCCGCTCTCCCCCGACGACCGCCTGCTCATTGGCTTCGATCTGCAAAAAGCCCCCGCCTTATCCGCGCCGCTTACGATGATACCCAGGGCGTAACGGCGGCCTTCAACCTTAACCTACTTACCCGGCTGAACCGGGAGTTGGGGGGCAATTTTGACCTAGCCCATTGGCAGCACTACACCGATTATGACCCGATTGCGGGCGTTGTACGCTCCTTTTTAGTGAGCACCCGCGCCCAGCAAGTACACCTGGAGGCACTGGCCCAAACCGTTGATTTCGCTGCTTGGGAAATTATTCACACCGAAAATTCTTACAAATTTACCCGGCCTCTCATCAGTCAGTTAGCGACGGAAGCGGGGCTGGAAGTGCAGAATTTTTTCACCGATGAGCAGGCCTATTTTGTTGATGTAGTCCTGGCTCCGCAAGCGTAAAAGCAGTGGCTGATTTGCTACCCGATTCCTTCGTGACAACGCCCCCGGCTGCGGCCGATTTCCCCGCTGTTATCAGTCTGGCTTCGGGCTACGGCAATTTTGCTACGCCAACTGTTGCCGCTGAGCGGGCCATCGCTAGTATTCATGCTGACCAGCTTACACCGGGGCCGGTGGAAGGCTTGCTGGCGCTACGGGAGGCAATAGCAACAAATTATCATCGCCAAAAAGCCCCCCAGATTACGCCCGCCCATATCATGGTTACGCCCGGAGTAAAGGTAGCGCTGGTTGCTTTGCTGAAAGCCATTCTGCGCCCCGGCGACGAGGTACTGGTGCCTACTCCCAATTGGTTTGGCTTTGGTGAATTGATTACCCGGGCCGGTGGGACCATGCGCTCCCTCCCCCTAGACTCAGCCGATGGGTATGACCTGCGGCCGGAAGTACTGGAAGCCGCTCTTACACCGCGCACGCGGGTTTTCCTCTTTTCGAATCCGAATAACCCGACAGGCCGAATCTATCGCCACGATGAGGTGGAGGCCTTGTTAGCCGTCACGCGCCGCTACCCAGAACTGTTTGTTTTTTCCGATGAGATATATAATCTCATCAACTTCAGTTCGGCACCGGTGCCCACTCTGCTGGCATTTCCCGACCCACATGGGCAGCACTTAGTCGTAAATGGCTTCTCCAAATCGTTGGCACTGATTGGGTGGGGCGTGGGATATTTGGTGGCGCCGCCAGCGGTGGTTCGGGCGGCGGCTGGGGGGCAATTTGCTACTGGCGCGCCCGTTCCCGTGCCGAATCAGCACGCAGCCCTGGCGGCAACGGAGCATAGCGCGACAATTGCCCAAGAGTTGCTCACACGGTTAGCCCCCACCCGCTCTTTGCTCCTAGCTGCCTTGTCGGCGCTGCCCGGTGTGGGCTATGTGGAGCCGGAAGGTACTTACTACGTTTTCGCTGATTTGCGGCCGTTTTTGCCCCCCGCGCACTCAGCAACGGAATCTTCGGCGGCATTGGTCGCGCAGTTGCGGGCCGGGGGGTAGATGTGGTGGATGGCGCAAGTTGTGGAGCGCCGGGCTTTGCGCGCATTTCTTATGCTGTGCCTGAGCTGGCGTTACGGGAAGCACTGCAGCGCTTGCAAGCCGTTCTCTTAGGCCAGGCAAGCCGGATGAGCTAACGGTCAGGAGCGTTTTACTCTGGTAAGTCTGGCCCATAGCCCGAATTAGGGGCGTACCTTTGCGGCTCTTTTTTCCATTGCCTCATGCCGCTCACCGCTGTTCGTCCGCATATCAAACCTATGTTGTTACTGGCTTACCCAGTAATACTTAGCCAATTAGGCCACGTACTGGTAAACGTAGTCGACAGCGTGGTAGTAGGCCAAACCGGCAAAGTTGCGTTGGCGGCCGTGTCGCTGAGCGTAAGCGTGAGCACGGTGGTAATGGTGCTGGGACTGGGTTTATCGATGGGCATTACGCCTTTGGTTGCGGCCGCTGATGGCAAGCGCGATATGCCTTTGTTGGGGCGGCTGCTGGTAAATGGAGTACTACTTAGCACCCTGGCTGGCGTGGGGCTGGCGGGTTTGGGGCTTGTAATTGCCCCCCAGCTTCGATACCTCAATCAGCCAGCGGAGGTAGTAGCCTTGGCCATGCCGTGGGTCCGCCTCATCTTCCTATCCTTCCTGCCCCTGATGATTTTTCAGGGCTTCAAACAGTTTGCCGAAGGCTTGGGTCTCACACGTCAGGCGATGTATCTGTCAGTAGGAGCCAATTTGCTGAATGCCCTGCTGTGCTACATGTTCGTGTTCGGCAACCTTGGCGCCCCGCAGATGGGCATGATTGGGGCCGCCTGGGCCACGCTCATTTCCCGTGTTCTGATGGCCATCCTGATGGCTACGTATGTATTGCGCGCCGCCCGCCTACGGCCCTACCGCGAAGCAGCGGCAAGCGGGCTGGGCCTCCACGGCCCCACACTGCGGCGTCTGCTGGGTTTGGGCTCCCCTATTGGCGTGCAGATGATGTTTGAGATGGGCGCGTTCAGCTTTTCGGCCGTCATGATTGGCTGGTTGGGCACTACCAGTCTGGCCGCGCATCAAATCGCCATTAATGTGGCTTCGGCTACCTATATGGCGGCCAGCGGCATTGCAGCGGCGGCTACCATTCGGGTGGGTAATATGCGCGGCCTCGGCGATGCGGAGGGAGCACGCCAAGCAGGGTTTACGGCTTATGGCCTCACCTTTCTCTTTATGGGTGCGATGGGCTTGATTTTGATTCTGGCTCGTGAGTTTATTCCCTATTTCTACAACAACGATGCAGCCGTGGTGGCGCAAGCGGCTACGCTATTGCTCATCGCAGCGCTGTTTCAAATATCCGACGGCTTACAGGTTGTGGGGCTGGGAGCATTGCGAGGGCTGGAAGATGTCAAAATCCCCTCTGTGGTGGCGTTGCTAGCGTATTGGGCGGTAGCCTTGCCATTGGGTTACTGCCTTGGCTTCAAGCTGAATATGGGCGCTGTTGGCATCTGGATAGGCTTGCTCACGGGCCTTACGCTGGTGGCTGGCCTTCTGCTCTGGCGCTTCCGTCGGCTAAGCGTGGTACCGGTGCCAGCGGTGGTGGCGGTGCATTAAATCGAGGCTGGCATTATTTTTTAGCACGGACGGTTGCACTCAACCGTTAGGTAGCTGCGTTCATACTCCAGAATCGCCATTCACTTCTAAAAAAGCCCCCCAGCCCCTTTCCTATGTTGCACGGCTTGCCGCTTTCCTTTATTTCCTTTTTGCTTCCTTTTCTACCGGTTGTTAGTCCACCTCAGAGCGCGCCTACTGCTCCAGCCGATGCGCCTGGTACCATTGTTTGGGCGGCAAACCGGCCGCTTACCTGGGCCGATTTTAAGAGTAAGCCCACCCCAGCCGATAGACTGGCAGCCCTTACCTCAGCCACTATTGACGTAAAAGCTGGCTGCGTCGATTTCAAGTTCACGTCTTCGGTGCAAGCCGTATTTGTGCCTACCGAATCATGGGTGCGCGACTCGGCTACGGCCACACCCAACTTGCTGCGTCACGAGCAGATACACTTTAACATCACGGAATTGCACGCCCGGCGCATGCGCCAGAAAATAGCGCTGCTGAAGTTGGACTGCAAACGCCTGCAACCCGCTTTTAAAAATGCGACCAACGCTATTTTCACGGAGTGGCAAAAAGAGGAAGCGCGTTATGACCAGGAAACCAACCACGGTCTGAACCTGGACCGCCAGAAAACCTGGGAGATTCAGGTAAAGCAGCGAATGGCTTTGCTAGAGCAATATGCTTCGAAGCCCACCACCGGGAAATAGCCTTTTTGCTACTTTGCGGCCATGGAAACATCAGTAGCCCCCTTACTTGGTCAGAGTTTGAGCGCGTTGATTTGCGCGTTGGTACCGTGTTGGAAGCCCGTACTTTTCCCGAAGCGCGCAAGCCCGCTTATCAACTGTTGATAGACCTAGGTCCTGAGATTGGCACCAAACGCTCCAGCGCGCAGATTACCCGCCACTATCAACCCGAGGATTTAGTGGGCCGGCAGGTGTTGTGCGTGGTTAATTTTCCGGTGAAGAAAATTGGTCCCTTCCGCTCGGAAGTGCTGGTAACCGGTGCCGCCGACGAAAACGGTGATATCGTATTGGCGGCGCTTGCCGGCCCAGTACCCAATGGCAGCCGATTGATTTAATCTACTGCCGACGCTTTGCTTCCTCGGCCTGATCTTTTGCTCCTAGCTTGGCCTCGCGGGCAGAGAGGCTGTCGATGACGGCTCCGTAAATATCATCCAAGTCTTTGTCGTGGATGGCGTAATAGCGGTAGCTGCGCTGAAAAATAGTGTCGGTGACCTTGTAACGAGTCAGCAGCTGACGATGCAGCAAGTTGAAGGCCGCGCGAGCTGAATCGGGGGGCAAAGCAGCGGCATCTACGCGGCTTTCGTTCAGATGCACGTCGATGAGCATGGTTACCATTTTATCTTTCGGTAACAATGGCTGTGGCACCAATGGCTCTTCGGGGCGCTGACACTGCGTAAATATCAGCATCAGCAGCAGGCTTAAGGTAGAGTAAAGGGATGCAGGGAGCTTTTTCACAACGGCAAAGTTAGGAGGAACCCGTAGTTTAGCTGAAATGAATACCGCCGACCTCACTCCGCTCCAGCAACTCGTGCGTAAGCTTCGGCAGATGGAGATACGCATCATCAAGACAGTAGATGCGCAGTTGCAGGGCAATTTTCACTCCGTCTTTAAAGGTACGGGGCTTGAATTCGACGATGTGCGCCTCTACCAGTACGGCGATGAGGTGCGGGCCATCGACTGGGCGGTATCGAGCAAAGGCCACGGCACCTTCGTCAAAACGTATAAGGAAGAACGCGAGCAATCAGTTCTGCTTTTGCTGGATGTCAGTGCTTCGCAGCAAGTGGGTGCCGCTGGCCGGCGCAAGCTCGATGTGGGCCGTGAAATCTGCGGGCTGCTGGCGTTGGCCGCTGCCCGCCAGGATGCGCAACTCGGAATCCTGGCTTTCTCTGATCAAAAAGAGCTGTATTTGGCCCCCGGCAAAGGTATCCGGCACGCCTATAGCCTCATAAAACGCCTGTTTGAATTGACGCCCCGCTCTCCCCGCACGGCGGTCGGGGCCGGAATCAAGCAAGCATTAGGCATGCTGAAGCGCCGCAGCATTGTGCTGCTGATTTCCGATTTTATTGATACCAACTACGAGCGGGAGCTAACCATGCTGGCCCGCAAGCACGACTTAGTGGTGTTGCAGCTGCTCGACAAGCGCGAACGGGAATTTCCGCCGCTTGGCATTGTGCCGCTCCACGACCAGGAAACCGGCCGCACGATGTGGGTGAATACCTCGGCGGAGTCTTTCCGGGCGCGGTACCGGGCCACCTATGAGCAGAACCGGGCGCAAATCGGGCAGATTTGCCGGCGTCATCGAACGGAGTTCTTATCCATTGCCACCGATGCCGACTACGTGACGCAGTTGGCCAGCTTGTTTCGGCGGCGCAATCAGCGGGGTGGACGTGCGTAAGGATTCAGCGAAAAAAAGCCCCCCAGTCGTTTTGTTGCGGGGCAATGTGCAGTTGCTGGCACCCAGCATATGGCTGGTCTGGCTGCTGTTCCTTTCGTCAGGTGTGCAGGGCCAGGAATTGCCCCCCGAGCAGCCGCAGGGACGTTTTCTTCGCCAATCGGTGCGCGTGGGAGAAGTCGTCAGCTTTGAGCTCACCTTTCGTCACGATCCTACGCTGGAGGTTGTATTCCCTGATTCTACGGCCGAGTTTAAACCGTTTGAGTATGTGGGCAAAACCTTTCAGCCCACGCTCACCCGCCGGGGCCGCAGCTTCGACCGGACTGTATATCAGCTCCGCACGTTCAGCCTCGACTCGGTGCAGCGACTGAGTTTGCCGGTTATGATTCTGCGCGGGCACGACACGCTTACTGTGAACACGCAGGTAGCCAGCATTCGGCTGGAGCGCACGGCACCAGTGCCGGAAGTTATTCCGCCCACTACGCCTGTGCTGAAGCAAAATACCACGTTACTGCCAGTAGATGAGGCGTTCAATTATCCGTTTTGGCTGGCGGGGCTAGGATTAGTAGCACTGGTGGGCGCCGGCTTGTGGTTTGGCTTTGGCAGCTACTGGCGCCGCCGCTACCAGCTGTATAAGCTGCGAAAAAACCACGCATATTTCCTGGCCCAATATGCGCGCCATATTGAGCGGTTCGAGCTGTCGCGCTCCCTCACGAATATGGAGCGCGCCATTACGCTCTGGAAAAACTACCTCACAACCCTCGAAAACAACACCATCAACAGCCTCACCACGCGTGAGATTGTGGCTTACTATCAGAATGATGTGGCGGTGAGCCGCGCCCTGCGCATCACGGATCGGCTGATATATGGCAACCAGTTTAACGAAGATGACACGGAAACCGGTACTGCTTTCGACCTGCTGCGCGACTTTGCCGACAGGCGTTATACCTTGCTTAGTGGAGCGGCCAGAAGCTGATAGCATTGGGGTGCTTTTTTAGGAGATATAGAAAAGCAAATGGCAGCTTGGCTCAGTACTTAAGGATTGAAACAACTCATGATTGAACAGTTCTGGCAACGCTTTCTGGCTCCTTTACTTGATGGGCTGCGCTATGCCACGCTGAGTAGCTACACCTGGCAAGAGCCGCGCCTGCTGTTGCTGATTCCGGCGCTACCCCTGCTATTTGGGCTGCGCTGGCTGCTGGTGCATCGGCGGCGCCCGCACCTCGACGTTGCTTTTGTAGCTGGCCAAGCAAGGCGCGATTGGAGTGCGCTGCTCCGCTTCCTCCCCGATATTGTCCTGATGTTCAGCTTGGCATTTGGCCTAGTGGCCTTGGCGCGCCCTCAGCGCACGGATGAACGCGTGGTACAAACCGGCGAGGGTATTGATATGCTGCTGGTGATGGACGTATCGGGCTCGATGGAACTACAGGATTTGCTGCCTAATCGACTAGAGGCAGCGAAGCGGGTAGGGCGGGAATTTATAGCCGGACGCATCGGCGACCGGCTGGGCTTGGTGGTTTTTGCTGGTGATGCTTACTCGCTTGCGCCCCTCACCACCGATTACGATTTGCTACGCGAAAGCCTCGACGGCTTGCGCCTGGGCATGATTGCCAACGACGGCACGGCCATCGGCACGGCCCTAGGTGTAGCCACCAACCGCCTGCGCGACTCCCGCAGCCGCACGAAAGTTATCATCCTTATTTCAGATGGCGAAAACACCGCCGGCAGCCTCGACCCGCTGACGGCAGCCCAGCTAGCACATGCTTATGGCCTCAAGATCTACACCGTAGGGCTTGGCCAGGATGGAACCGTGCCCTACGGAACCGATGAAACTGGCCGGCCGCGCTACGTCGAAACTCGCCTCGACGAGACCACCATGCGCCAGATTGCCCAGGCGGGCGAAGGGCAATTCTTCCGGGCCACCGACAACGCCGGCTTGCAGCGCGTGTTCCGCCAGATCAATACGTACGAAAAATCAGAAATTAAACAGACTCGTTTTCGCAATACCAAAGACTATTACCGCTTATATCTGTTTTGCTGTATAGGTTTGTGGCTCGTTTGGCTGGGGTTGAAAAATACGTTTTTGACTAATGCTTTGGAGGACTGAACTGCTCGTCCTTCGCATTTAATAGCTGCCTAGCAGGCTGAGTATTACTGATTACCACTAATTCAAATTAATGTCCATCGCCGATAATTTTCACGCCGTACAAACCGAGTTGCAAGGCACTAACTGCCGTTTAGTAGCTGTCACCAAAACGCATCCAGTAGAGCGCTTGCGCGAAGTGTATGATGCTGGTGCGCGGCTTTTTGGCGAAAATAAAGTGCAGGAAATGGCCGCCAAGCAGCCCGATTTGCCCCCCGACGTGGAATGGCATCTTATCGGTCATCTGCAAACGAACAAGGTAAAGTATATCGCGCCTTTCGTACACACCATTCAGAGTATCGACAGCCTGAAGCTGCTGCTCGAAATCGAAAAGCAAGCCGCCAAACACAACCGTGTTATCTACGGACTACTGCAATTCCATATTGCTGCGGAAGAAACGAAGTCGGGTCTGAGCTTGGCGGAAGCGGAGGAAATCCTGCACTCGGACGCATTCCGCACTTTGCAGCACGTGCAGCTAACAGGTGTGATGGGCGTGGCCACCTTCACCAACGATGAAAATCAGCTACGCCACGAGTTTCGGGAGCTGCGGGGCTACTTTGAGTTACTGAAGGAGCGGTATTTTGCCCCCCAGCCCGCGTTCCAGGAGATTTCGATGGGTATGAGCGCCGATTATAAGCTGGCTATTGAAGAAGGTAGCACGCTTATCAGGGTGGGCAGCGCTATTTTTGGTGCCCGGCCAACTCCGCAAGGCTAACAGCAAGATTTAAGCTCAATAGCCGCTTTCTTTCCTCGTTCAAAAACCGCTTCTCCATCACACGACACATCCTATCCGATCTACTATGACGGCTCGCTTAATTCTTCAAATCGCGGCTTTGCTTGGTGCCCTGGGCGTCGGTATCGGCGCCTTTGGGGCACACGGCTTACGCAAGATGCTGGAAGAAACCGGCCGGTTCGATACGTTTGAAACGGCCGTGCGCTATCAGTTTTATCATACGCTGGCGCTGCTGGCCGTGGGTATTTTGCTGGCCATGCGTCCCGACATTCGCGGACTGAGCTTAACCGCTTGGCTGTTTCTGGGGGGCATTTTGCTGTTCAGCGGCTCCCTGTACACCCTTTGCTTTACGGGCATCACCAAGATGGGCGCCGTTGCGCCCATTGGCGGCCTACTGCTGATTGCTGGCTGGCTGCGACTATTGTGGGCGGCGCGCCAACTATAAGCACGAGTTTCTGACTCGCGTCAATACACAAAAAAGCCCCCAGACGCTCATAGAACTGCTGGGGGCTTTTTTGTGACCTGATCCTTACGAAGACTTGCGCTTCGCTTTGATTTTGCTGTCGTTCATCTTGGTTTTTTGCTTGACATCGCCTTCTCCAGCCGAGACGTCGGTTTTGGCGGGTATAGCTTCGGTTGTAGCGGTTGCGGCATCTTTAATTTCGCCTACCAGCGCTACCATCGTGTTTCCACCAGCTGAATTCGACTCTACGGTAAGCACTTTATTCTGCATACCCATTTTGCCGGCGCTGTTGAACTTAGCCGTCACAGTACCCGATTTGCCGGGCATAATGGGCTCCTTCGTCCAATCAGGCACGGTGCAGCCGCAGGTGGTGCCGATGTTGGCAATGACAAGCGGCGCAGTACCCACGTTCTTGAATTTGAACACGTGCTCTACGATGTCGCCCTGCTTCACGCTGCCGAAGTCGTACTTCATTTCTTCAAACTGAATCTGCGGGCCAGCTACTTTTTGCTGAGCGTTGGCCGGCTTTATGGCCGCTGTTTGGGCTTGGGCAGCGAAGCCAGCCAGCGAAAGCGACAATGCCAGAACAAGGGCTTTTTTCATGAGTTGAATGCTTAAAGTGTTGAGAGGTACAAATATATGAGTTATCAATTCCAGATACGGGAGGCGTAGCCAAACTGCTTACCCCAAGTCAGTAATACGTTTTTACTTAATCGGCTAGTAGCTTACTATTGAAATTAAGCAAAAATAACCGATCGGCAGCGCGCGTGACGGCTGTGTACAGCCAGCGGGCAAATTCGGCGTTTACCATGTCTTCTTTCAAAAATCCGTGGTCAACGAATACCGCCTGCCACTGTCCGCCTTGCGCCTTATGGCAGGTAAGGGCATAAGCAAATTTTACCTGTAAAGCGTTCAAATACGGATCTTTGCGTAGAGCCGCGCTTTTCTCGCGCTTCGTGCCAAGATGCGCGTAATCGGCCGAAATGGTCTGATACAGCGCGTTGCTGCGGTCGGCGGGCAGGGCTGGCGACTCGGTGTGCAACGTATCCAGCATCAGCTTCACCTCTATTTCTTCCTCATCCGGGTAATCGACGAAGCGGATGCGGGCATCGGCGAAACGGAAACCGAACTCCTCCTGCCGCCGCACGATTTTGCTGACCTGCACAAAGTCGCCGTTGGCCAGAAAACCCATTTCGGAGTCTTTGGGCAGCCAGAAATAGTTGTTGCGCACCACCATGAGATAGTCGCCGGCTTCTATTTCCTCCTCCGCCCCAAACAGCGCGTGCCGAATGTGCTGGTTATACATATTGGCGTTCTTGTTGGAACGGCAAATGATGGTCGTGTTCTCGTGCCCGAAGTTTTTGTAGGCCCACCGTAGGCCATCTTCCAACTTTTCGCCCCCCACCGGAAAAATATCGGAGTAGCCGCGAGTGTGAAACTGAATATGCGGCTTTTCCTCCCGCAACTCTTCCCGCAGAATGGTCGCATTCACCAGAATCCCCGATTCCTCCGCTTGTCGCATTACCTGACGAAGCTCCACCGAATCTACCTTCGCCCGGAAGCGCGCCGCCAGCAGCTCCGGGTCGAGGGCGGGGCTGAGTAGCTGGCCTACGGGGGGCAGCTGGGCCGTATCACCAATAAGGAGTAGACGATTAGTCGGCTTTTCGAACACGTAGCCTAGCAAATCATCGAGCAGGCCATTTTCGCCGAAGGCTTTTTCGTCGGAAATCATGGAGGCCTCATCCACGATGTACAGCGTATCAGCGGTGCGGTTGGGCTGGCGCTGAAAACTCAGGCTTTCGGAAGGTGAGCCAGAGGTCTGGCGGTAAATCTTCTTGTGAATGGTGCTGGCCGCAACGCCTGAGTATGCGCTCATCACCTTCGCGGCGCGGCCCGTAGGAGCCATCAGTGTGTATTTGCGGCCTAGCTGATGCAGCCATTGCACCAACGCACTAACAACGGTGGTTTTGCCCGTACCCGCGTAGCCACGCAATACAAATACCTTACGGCCAGGCAGATCATCTTTCAGAAACTCATCGAGCTGTCGGAAAAGCTGCGCCTGATCCTGGGTGGGTTCGTACGGAAAATAATCGCGGACAGAAGGCGTGCGGACGGTAAGCATATTTATAATGAAAACTGTGATTCAAAAGCAGAAACATTGCTAGCGATTATTCAATGTATCGCAGATAAATGTGGTCACATCTAAACCTTAAGCATATCTCTTTCAGATACTCACCAAACCATGCGCTTTTATCATCTCGTTCCAACATAAGTGCTGGCAGATATTCTAGGGTATCAAAAAAATCAACTAGTTCCGCCCCCTTGAGCCCTTCATGAGCTAAAATTCTGCCGTGCACTAGCAGTTTGTGGATTGCTTTTAAAGCCTTATTCGGATCAGCGACCATCAAATTATCTACTGAGGTTCAATTACCGCCATCGTCGCGGTGGCTTTGGCAATGAGCACGTCGTCGCACCAAACTTCGGCCTCGCAAAAATGAAGGCGGCGGCCAGCTTTTAGCACCCACCCTTTAGCCACGATTTTTTTCCCAACGCCCGGATTTAGGTAAGACACTTTCAGGTCGGCCGTTACCATGCCATAATTGTCCGGGATGAGCGTAACGCCGGCAAAACCGGCTACCAAATCGGCCATAGTGGCGATGACGCCGCCATGCACGAAGCCGCGCTGCTGTTGATGAAGGAGTTCGAGGGGAAGTTCAGCTTCGACGCGGCCAGGTTCGATGAGCGTTAGGTCGGCACCGATGTGGTGCATAAACTGTTGGCGGGTGAGCTTTTGCCGGATTCGGGCGACCAAATCGGGCGATGGGGCGGAGTTTTGCGTAGGAGGCATCAATAGTCAAAGATACCGCCTTTTGGGCGGCCCCTCCAACCCCATTATGCCCTCCGAATCACACCCCGACTTGCTAAACGCTTACAATGGCCAAGTGCGCGTGCGCGTTTGCGGCCTGCTCGTGCACCAAGGCGCGATACTGCTTACTGCCCACCGTGGGCTGCCCAATACTGCACTCTTTTGGTCGCCCCCGGGCGGCGGCTGGCATTTTGGCGAGTCGGTAAAGGAATGCTTGGTGCGGGAGTTTCAGGAGGAGACCGGATTAGCGATTACGGTGGGGCGTTTTCTGCACCTGCACGAGTTTCGGAGCAACAACCTGCAGGCGTTAGAGCTATTCTTTGAGGTAAAGCCCGTGGACGCCACTGCCGTACCCAAACTCGGCACCGATCCTGAGCACGCTACTGATGCGCAGCTGCTTACGCAGCTGGCATTTATTACGCCGCGGCAACTGGTGGCCATGCCCTTGCCGCATGTGCACCCCATCTTGCACCAAATCATCAGCCCCGACGACCTGTACATTCCGCATATCCAATTCAAGTAACTGGCTGTGAATTTTCCTAAAAAAGCCCCCCAGCACATGGCGTTGGGGGCTTTTTTGATAATAAGATCTGTCGCTAATGAACTAGTTAGCCAATGCTTGCTTCTTTGGGCGGTTATCTTTTTAGCTACGTAGCCATTTGCCTTCTTACCTTTAGCGGTCTACCTGGCGCTTATTGCCCTTTCTGCCGTGTCCGCTTCCTCCCCTACCTTTTCCTCTTCGTCGCCTACTTCCCTGCTCGATCTGCGCGACGAGACCTTCGATGCTGCCCAACTAGGCACTTACAACCTTTACCTCACAGCGGGGCCCGCTGGCTTGCGCGTAGGCGTGGCCGATGTGCGTCGCAATAAGTTTGTAGTGTTAGAAGAGTATTCCGCACTTTCAGCCACCTCGCTGGCTGGCCAATTTCGCACCTTGGCTGCCCAGCACGATCTGGTGGGTCAGGCGGGCTGGAACCACGTTCGGTTAGCGGTGCAGAACCGTCATTTCACGCAGTTGCCTCAGCCCCTCTTCCGGGCCGGCGACGAGGGCCGTTATCTGCAGCTCCACCATACCTTTGATCCGGGCCACGAAACGGTACATCACTACACGCATCCGGGCCTAGAGATGGTAAGCGTGTTTGCAGTCGAAAAGGCTCTTGCTGAGTGGTTTCGCAGCGTATATCCGACGGGTCGCCTTATTCACCAAACCAGCGCCTTGCTCGAAGGTGTCGTACACCAGAGTCAGCAGGCCACTCCCCGCCGCCTGTACCTGAGCATTGGTTACCAGGAAGTAACGATAGTAGCCGTGCGCGGTAAGCGTCCGGAGTTTTGCAACACGTTTGCCTTCACCACTGCCGAGGACCTCATCTACTACACTATCCTGGTGATGCAGGAACTCCAGCTCAACCCTGACCAGGACCCCGTGGTGCTGTGGGGCGATTTGATGCACCACTCCGAGCTATTCACTATCCTGCGCAAATACATTCGCCACCTCAAGTTTGGCAATCGTCCGCTGGATCTGTCGTACAGCTATCGACTGAATGAAGTGTTTGAATACCGCTATTTTGAGCTGTACAGCCTGCATCTTTGCGAGTAACGCCGATCATTAATTCCACAGAAAAGTCAGAAGTTTTCACCCTGACAGCTATTGCACAGAATCCGCATTAGCACAAACCAGCATACCTATGACAACCCGCGTTGCCTTGTTTCCCGGCTCCTTTGACCCGTTTACCAATGGTCATCTTGATGTAGTGCGCCGGGGGGCAAATTTGTTCGACGAGGTTATTATTGCCATCGGCAACAACAGCAGTAAAAGCCGCTATCTGCCCGTAGAGCAAATGGTGGCGATGATTGAAGAGGTTTTTCGGGATGAGCCGCGTGTATCCGTGCGCTCTTACAAAGGTCTGACCGCCGACTTCGCCCGGGAAGTAGGGGCACGATACTTATTGCGCGGGCTGCGCAACACCACCGACTTTGAGTATGAGAATACCATCGCGCAGGCCAACCGCCACCTGAATCCGGAACTGGAAACCGTGTTTCTGATTACGGCGCCGGCCTTGGCGGCCATTAGCAGCACCATCATCCGGGAGGTGCATCGCTTCGGTGGCAATGTGGACAGCTTTGTGCCCTTCAGCTTGCCCGCCTACGAAGCACCTACTGCGTCCTAACGACGCTTAATTACCCGTACGCCTGATAATTGGGTGGCTGTCTCAGGAGCGAATACCGGTAGCACGATGTACGAGGGAGCCGTCAAGGTCAGGTTACCGCGCTGCATGAGTTCTTCTTCATTATTACCCGTCATCACGATATCGCGCACTTTACGAGTGCGGGCGTTGAAAGTAACAATGAGCGTAACGCCTCCTGTCTCAAACGTGTTTATCCAGCCCTCGTCTTTGATGCGAAGCGACTTGCTATTGCGTGGCTTCGGCTGGACAGCAAGCGGCTCCGCCTGGGTTTCGCGGGGTGCGCCAAGGCGCTCGCGAATTTCTTCAATCGAATAGCCCACTAAAGAAGGCAGGTCTACGGCTACCGGAAGTGTAACGGAGGGCGCTACCGCGGCGGGGGGCTTTATTTCACTCGGCGGCTGCGAGCGGGTACAGGCCCCCGCGCTCAAGACTAGTACTGCAAAAACTGACGGGTAAAATAAACGCATAGGCTCCCACAGAGCGAAGATGCTACTTCGCGGGAGCTTCTTCGGCAGAGGTCGTGCCAACCTTTTCGCTCAGGTAGTGGCGCACGACTAACGTGATAGAAGCATAGGATTCAGAAAGTACCGCTAGCGCCTCCTGGGGCGTCATCCAGCGCACTTCCTCAATATATTCCTCGGCCTGGGGCTTAATAAGCGAATCGTCGAGGCAGTTCATCACGTACCAATTCGTCTTCTTCAGAATTTTATTGCCATTGTAGGCGTAGGAGTGCCAAGTGCTAGGCAACTCTTCGCCTAGCTCAACCTTTACGTTGCACTCCTCCTCTACTTCGCGCAGGGCGCCTAAAGCCGGATCTTCATCCTTTTTGAGTTTGCCCTTGGGCAAATCCCACTTACCAAGTCGATATATCATCAGCACCATGCCATCTTTTACCACCAAGCCCCCGGCCGCTTTCACGATTCGGAACTGGTCTTTAAGATGCAGAATGAGACGCTTTTTTTTGCGGGCCAGCAGCGTCAACGAAGTAAGCTTTTTCAGCTTTTTCACCTCCATCAGCCGCAATAATCGATCGACGAAGACGTCGGTCACGTCGCGTACCAGCACGTCGCCTACCAGATCCTTGGAGATAAATTCATCTTCCGCATTCAGAATCAGGTCGTAGCGGTGCTTGTACACTTTCTCGCTGTTCTTCTTGATGATCAGCGGAATGTCGTTGATGAACACATTCATCGGAGGGCAATATGAAGAGAGGGCGGAAAGAGAAAATCAGGCAAAGCTTGCCATAAAACAGCGGATAAATATCCGCAAACGAAAATTACTTAATGGATGGGCAAGATACGAGGTAGTATGTTTAAGAGTTGGTGAATATGGCTGTTTCAACTATTACCGCTTGATTTTGAGCCGTATTCGACGTTTTATGCAGTTTATACCCCGTTGCCTCCTACCCTATTCCTACTTTAAATGAAGAAAATTGGCTTACTATCTGATACGCACAGCTACCTCGACGAGCGTATCTGCCATCATCTTACTGGCCGCGACGAAATATGGCACGCCGGCGACTTCGGAACTGCTGCGGTAGCGGAGGAATTGGCAGAAATCGCCCCCCTACGCGGCGTTTACGGCAACATCGATGGGCAGGATGTGCGTCGCACCCAACCGCTGGTCCAATCGTTTGAGCTAGAGGGTTTGCGCGTGCTCATGACACATATTGGTGGTTATCCGGGGCACTACAGTCCGGCCGCTCGGCTACTGCTTGCCCAAGAGCATCCTGGCTTATTTATTAGCGGTCATTCGCACATTCTCAAAGTTATGCCCGACCCGAAGCTGGGGCTACTACACTTGAATCCGGGAGCTGCTGGGAGGCATGGCTTTCATAAAGTGCGTACGCTGCTGCTATTTGAGGTACTGGGGGGCAAAATTCAAAAGTTACAAGTGGTAGAATTAGGTCCAAAATAAAAATTTACTTTGACTAAGTCTGCAACGAAAAAGCGTCTTTCCTTTGCAAGAAAGACGCTTTTTGTAAATTATTGAGCCAACCGACGCCGGTGGCAGGCCGATTTAGAGGGCAATTTCAGGCTTTGGCTTGTCGCCTTCCTGGCCGTCTTCGTTTACTGGCTTGGTAACAGCTTCAGCTTCGTCGAAGCCTTCCGTACCGGTCTGATTGGCTTCTACCGACTGGGTAGGAGCTGACTGGGCAGCGGCATCAGCAGCGTTAGCATCGGCCTGCTTTTGCGAGCGGGCAGCAGCTTTTTCAGCCTTCGTTGCAGATTGGGCAGGGGCAGCACCGCCATTGAAGCTGGCTTTCAGCTCTTCGATGTCCACGTTCTTCAGAACGGGCGTGAGGAGTAGCTGCTTAATGATACGCTGCTTGTTATTTTGACGCGCAATGTTCTTGCGGTGCTTACGCTTCAGTCGGGTGACGCTCATATCCGGGTCGGTTAAAGTCGATTTGTAAAGGAGGGGCAAAAGTAAGTCTTATTTTTGAATCCTGAAACCATCGTTTGTATATCTGTATTCTCACGCCCAAGCCCTATGTCTGAACCTATTATCGATTTGCGCTCCGACACTGTCACCCGTCCGACGCCGGCTATGCTGGAGGCCATGTTCCGCGCCCCGGTCGGCGACGATGTGTACGAAGAAGACCCAACCGTGCGGGAGCTAGAAGCAACGGCCGCTGCTCAGTTTGGCTTGGAGGCCGGCTTGTTTTGTCCTTCCGGCACCATGACCAATCAGATTGCTATTAAAGCGCAGACGGAGCCGTTAGCTGAGGTTATCTGCGAGCAGACCGCCCACGTCTATCTGTGGGAAGTGGGTGGTATTGCCTTTCACTCGGGTGCCTCTACGGCCCTGCTCCCCGGCGACCGGGGTCGCATTTCCGCGGCGCAGGTGGAAGCGGCTATTCGGCCCGCCAACAACGTGCACTACCCAGATACCCGCCTCGTGTGCCTCGAAAACACCAGTAACCGCGGCGGCGGCAGCTGCTACTCCATGGAAAGCATCCAGCAAATTGCCGAGGTGACGCGTCGTCATGGTTTGAGTTTACACTTGGATGGCGCCCGCGTTTATAACGCTTTGGTTGCCACTGGCCAATCAGCGCAGGAATACGGCGAGTACTTTGATTCTATCTCGGTGTGCTTGTCGAAGGGCTTAGGAGCACCGGTTGGCTCTGTGTTATTGGGCAGTAAAGCGTTGATTCAAAAGTCGAAGCGCATTCGGAAGGTGATGGGCGGCGGTATGCGGCAGGCGGGCTATCTGGCGGCAGCCGGATTGTACGCACTGGAGCATAACGTAGCGCGCCTAGCCGACGACCACCGTCGCGCCCTCCAGTTGAGTGCAGTTCTCCAAAGCCAGCCCTATGTAGCGGAGGTGCTGCCCGTCGAAACTAACCTGCTCATCTTCCGGCTGGCCGATGACATGTCCTCTAAAGCTTTCCTGGAGCATCTGGAAGAGCAAGGTATTCGGGCGTCATCATTTGGCCCCCAGATGATTCGCTTCGTAACCCACCTCGATATCGATGATGCTATGGTGACTCGAATAGAAGCAGCATTAGCTTCCGTGCCCGTAGCGACGGTCAGTGCTTAGGCTTCCTTCACCAGCTTAGGTTTGTCAGCTGTTGCGGCCACCATATCTGGGCGCGGACGCAGCAGAAAAATACCGACCAAGGCAGAAAGAATAGAGCCTAAAATGACGGCGAGTTTGGCTAGGTCAATGCGGCTGGCATCGGAGAATGAAAGGTTGGCGATAAATATTGCCATCGTGAAGCCGATGCCAGCCGTAAAGCCCAGCCCCAGCAAGCGCCGCCAGTTCACGTTAGCCGGCAAAGAAGCCATTCCGGTTTTAATCATGAGCCAGCAGGCCCCAAAAATTCCGATGGGTTTGCCCAAAAGCAGCCCCAGCGCGATACCCAAGCTCAATGGCGATGTTAATTCACGCAGCGTATCGACGGAGAGGATAATGGCCGTATTAGCCAAGGCAAACACGGGCAGAATAATGTAGCTGACCGGCTTTTGCAAGGCGTGCTCAATTCGCTCAATAGCATCGGTAGGAATAGTAAGCGCGAGCAATACTCCTGCAATGGTAGCGTGCACCCCCGATTTCAGCACGCAATACCACAAGGCTAGACCCAGCAAAAAGTAAAGCGGCAACCAACCTATTTTCAACCGATTTAGCGCTACTAGAACTGCTAATATGCCTACACTACCGAGCAAGTAGGTCATATTCAGATCGGCGGTATAGAAAATTGCGATAATCACGACCGCCATCAAATCATCGATAATGGCCAGCGCCGTGAGGAAAATGCGTAGGCTAAATGGCACCCGATCCCCGAGCAGCGAGAGAATACCTAGCGAAAAAGCGATGTCTGTAGCGGTGGGCACTGCCCAGCCGTGCGTTAGGTCGGTGCCCGTGGTAAATAGTAAGTAGATGAGGGCCGGCGCCGTGACGCCGCCCACAGCCGCCACTACTGGCAATAGGGCCGCCCGCAAATTGGTCAGTTCCCCGTAGAGCACTTCGCGCTTGATTTCCAGTCCTACCAAAAAGAAAAAGATGACCATTAACCCATCATTTATCCAATGGGACACGGTTTTCTCAAGCGGAGCAATACCGATGTGCGTTTCCCACAGGCGCAAATAGCTTTCGCCCAAAGCCGAATTGCTGATTGCCAACGAAAATACCGTAGCCAGCAGCAACAGCAGGCCCGAAAGCTTTCCACTTTCTGATAAATCGCGGATAGGGCTAATAACTCTTCGGTAAAATGTGGGCATTGAAAGGGTCGTTGGTGCTCGGGCAAAAGAGCAATACGGAGGAAAAAGCAAATTTACGAGTCTAAAAAACGATAAATGAGCAACAGGGTGCCTGATGTGCATTCGTACCCAGAACATTTCCCCAGCTATCTGGGCCTCTGATCCTACCATAAAAAAGCCCCCAGTAGCCTGATAGAGAGCTGGGGGGCTTTTTTGGTCCTGACTTTATCATTGCATGCAGCATTCATGGGGAGCAGTAACAATAAGATGGTTATTGCCGCTGGCTGGCACGTGATATTCCTCCGGTGATTTACTGGTGAGATAGCTAGGCTAATCTATTCCTGAAGTGCCGACAGAAGAACAAGGCAACAACTAGGGTTTGTGCTACTTTTGCTCACCCATTCCGCGAAGCTCCCCTGTGGTGCAGCAGCAGGTATGTGGGCGGCCCCACGGAGGTTTCGTTTTGACCTCCGGCTTTTCGCTTGATTGCTTCCGTATGAACCTGTTTATAGTTGGTGATGTGCATGGCTGTTATTTCACCTTTCTGGAGCTCTTGCAGCACTGGAACCCGGCCCGGGAAATCCTCATTCAGGTGGGCGACCTCGTGGATCGGGGTAACTTCTCGCCCGAAACAGTAGCCGCCGCCATTTCTCTCAACCTGAAGCACCCCAAGCAGACTGTATTTTTGAAAGGCAACCACGAAGCGGGAATGCTGAAATATTATGGCCCCCAAGGCCCGTATCCAAGCTGGCTGGAGTGGGGCGGGCGCGAAACCTTGGAGCAGTATACTACGCAGGCTCACTTGCAGCTGCCGCACCTTATCTGGCTGGCTCAGCGCCCTTTGTACTGGGAAAACGAAGCCATGTTTGTGAGCCACGCAGGCCTGGCCAGCACACCCAACCCGTTGGACGAGGATGATCAGGACGGCGTATTATGGCGTCGGGGACCCTTGCGCAATATTGGCCGCTTGCAGATAGTTGGCCACACGCCCACCCAGGATTGCCGGCCGGCCTTCGATGCGGCCCACCAAGCCCTCTACATTGATACAGGCGCCTATATGGGCAACTGTCTTACGGGTGTGAAACTGACTCCGGATGGCGAAGTATTGGAATACATTGCCGTCGATACGCACCGCACCGACATCAGCTTTCGTTAAATCAGCTTTCGATTTTATGTTGCTCCCTGATTTTTCCCACGAAGCGGCTGTGGCGCACCTGCGCCGCGACCCCATCCTGGCTGCCATTATCGATGGTTGCCGCCCCGTTGAGCCCCGCCCCCATGAGGACATTTATCTGGCGCTGATCAAAGCAATTGTCAGCCAGCAGATTTCGACGAAAGCCGCGGCGGCCATCTGGAAAAAGGTAGAAGCCTTGTTTCGGCCTGATGGCTATCCGGAGCCCAGCGTGCTGGTGCTGATGAGCGATGATGAGCTGCGCGCCGCTGGATTATCGCGCCAGAAAGCGGGCTATCTGCGGGCTATTGCCGAATTTTCTCTCCAAGACAAGCTTGAATACACCTTCATTGCAGGCTTGACAGAGGAGGAACTCACGAATCATCTTACCGCCATTCGCGGCGTAGGCCGCTGGACAGCCCAGATGATTCAGATGTTCGCCTTAGATCAGCCCGACGTGTTTCCCGAAGGTGATTTAGGCGTGCAAAACGCAATGCGCCGCGCCTACCAGCTGGAAGAAACTGGCCGGCCGCTGCTACGCCGCATTACGCACATAGCGGAAGACTGGCGGCCATATCGAACGTTGGCCTGCAAGTACTTGTGGCAGTCGTTGCCAACTACCCCAAAACCAGAGAAGTAACCGTATTTCTCCCGCTGGGGGGCTTTTTTACCGCACTTTTCCCCGCTTCACCAAGTACGCATAGAGGGCCTTATCAAACGGCTCCCGGATATCTACCGGCACGAAATCAATTTTGTACTGTCCGCAGCGCAGGGCCAATTCCTGCTCGTAGCGCTGCATGGCGGCGCGATACTGGTCGCGCACCTGATTGGGTTGAAGCTTGATTTGCTCTCCGGTTTCGATGTCCTCAAACAGATACGGACGGTCGGCAAAGGCAAACTCCGACTCCGTGGCGCGGTCCATGATGTGAAACAGCAATACCTCATGATGCTGGTGGCGCAGGTGTTGCAAAGCCGCCAACATGGTCGTTTGCTCCTCCGGCGCACGGCCCAGCATATCGCTAAAGAGCACCACCAAGGAGCGCTTAGGAATCTGCTGGGCAATCTGATGGATAACGTGCGCTACATCGGTAACGCGGCGCGTGGGGGGCCTTTCCAGCAATTGTTGCAGTGTCAGGAGCAGCGTGTGGCGGTGGGTGCTGGTGGAGCGAACCGGTGTTTGTAATTCTACCTGATCGGCAAACGTGACCAAGCCCACGGCATCGCGCTGCTTCTGGAGCAGAGTAATAAGGGCGGCGGCGCACAGAATAGAAAAGCGCAGCTTGTCGTTGCCCGGCGCTGGGTAATACATACTTGGCGATACATCGAGCAGCAAGTGGCAGCGCAGGTTGGTTTCCTCCTCGTAGCGCTTCACAAACAGCTTATCGGTACGGGCAAACACTTTCCAGTCGAGGTGGCGGGTACTTTCGCCGGGGTTGTAGAGCCTGTGCTCCGAAAACTCCACCGAAAAGCCGTGGTACGGCGACTGGTGCAAGCCCGTAATAAAGCCCTCGACCAGCTGACGGGCCAGAAACTCCAGATTCTCAAACGAGCTGACGGCAGCTAAATCAAGGGGTTGAGCCATATGCAATTAGGGATATAATGCTTTTGAGATTGCCTAAGGAAAACACGCGGAATGCTTCGCTTGCGCTCTGCATGACGTCCCTTTACTAACAGTTATTTCTTGTACAGATTATAAGAAGCAGAGTAAAGATACGTAGCGAATCGCCCCTAGTGGTGGTTACCGCTGCTCGCACCCACAGCCGAGCTGCTCCTACTTTGGGGGGCTTTTTCATTCAAAAACCTAAGATTTAAATTTTTATATCCCATTCGAGAAGAGTACTTTGGTCGGCCATTCAACTATTTAATAAGAAAACTTTACCGAAGGAACCGTGGAAGACCGTCACGATCAGGAAGAAATTTATTCGCAGCGCATTAAAGCTGGTAAACGCACGTACTTCTTCGACGTGAAAGCCACGCGCGGCCAAGACTATTACCTCACCATCACCGAGAGTAAGCGCAAGCTCCGCGACGACGACACCTTTTCGTATGAGAAGCACAAGATCTTCCTGTACAAGGAAGATTTTGCCAAGTTTGTAGATGCCCTGCAAGATGCCGTGGATTATGTGCGCGAAGAGTTATTGACGGAGGAAGAGGTAGCCGAGCTAGACCGCCCCCGCCCCGCCTACAACGACGAGCCCTACAACGGCAACACCACCGACACTACTTATTAAGCCAGCCTAGCGAAACAAGCTTTTACTTCTCTATTTATTTAGCGCGCGGCGCGCTTTGGTTTCGGCCAAAGCGCGCCGTTTTGCTATCCGCAAGGGGCCTCGTACGCATATCGTTGGCTCACCGTGCTTTCCCGGTGAACAACCCGTACCTTTGCCCCTCGAATTTGCCCCCCAAGGCCAGTTCAACCCTTACTATTCATCCCTCAAAACTTACAAAGAATGGGTCTCCGCTGCGGAATCGTCGGTTTGCCGAACGTGGGTAAGTCCACGCTATTCAACGCCCTCTCGAATGCCAAGGCCGAATCGGCCAACTATCCTTTTTGCACCATCGAGCCGAACGTAGGCATCATCACCGTGCCCGATGAGCGCCTTCAGATACTCGAAGCGCTGGTAAACCCGGAGCGCGTGCTGCCCACGGTTATTGAATTCGTAGACATTGCCGGCCTCGTAAAAGGCGCCAGCAAAGGTGAAGGCTTGGGCAATAAGTTCCTGGCCAACATACGCGAGGTTGACGCCATCATTCACGTTGTCCGCTGCTTCGATGACCCCAACATCGTGCACGTAGCCGGCTCCGTTGATCCCGTATTCGACAAAGAAGTTATCGACACGGAGTTGCAGCTCAAAGACTTAGAAGGCATCGATAAGAAGCTGATTAAGTCGGAGCGCTCAGCCAAAGCTGGCGATGCCAAAGCCAAGAAAGAAGTAGCGGCCCTGCAACGCTTCAAAGAGCACCTGGAAGCCGGTCAGAATGCCCGCTCCCTCCAGGCTGATGCCGACGAGTTGGAGGCTGTAGAAGATTTGCAGTTGCTCACCATTAAGCCCGTTATCTACGTGGCCAACGTGGACGAAGCTGCTATTCGCACCGGCAACAAGCACCTGGACGCCCTACGCGAGTACGTGAAAAGCGAAAACGCTGAGGTAGTGCCGATTTCGGCCGCCATCGAATCGCAGATTGCGGAGATGGAAGACCCCGAGGAAAAGGAGATGTTTTTGGGTGAATATGGCCTGAAAGAGTCCGGTTTGAGCCGCCTCATTCGCGCTAGCTACGAGTTGCTGAACCTGATTACCTACTTCACCGCCGGCGTAAAAGAAGTACGTGCCTGGACCATTCATCGCGGCGACAAAGCCCCCAGGCTGCCGGCGTCATCCACTCCGACTTCGAGAAAGGCTTTATCCGCGCCGAAGTAATCAAGCTGCCTGATTATCAGAACTATAAGACAGAAGCCAAGATCAAAGAAGCTGGCAAGATGGCCGTGGAAGGCAAGGAATACGTGGTGCAGGATGGCGACATCATGCACTTCCGTTTCAACGTCTGATCCACGGATTTCCAGACGTTGCGGATGCCTGCGGTGGTCCTACGACTCCAATGTCGTAGGACCACTATCGTTGAAGGGCAAGCCAGCGCACGCACACGACAACCTTAAAAAAGCCCCCCATGGACGTAAAAGACAGTAACGGCACCCTACTCAACGAAGGCGACTCCGTTACACTCATTAAAGATTTGAAAGTAAAAGGCTCGTCGCTCACGCTAAAGCGCGGCACGATGGTAAAAAACATCCGCCTCACCAACAGCCCTCAGGAAATTGAAGGCCGCGCGGGCGGCAGCACCATGGTGCTGAAAACTGAGTTTTTGAAGAAGGCATAGTTCTTCAGAACGTCATACAGAGCGTAGCGAACCATCTCGCGTGCTGACGCAGGATTAGTAATATAACGACGCGAGCGAGATGCTTCGCGCCGCTCTGCATGACAGACACAAAAGCTGCAACTTCTTCGGCGGCTCTGTAACTTAAACGCCCCGGCCATTATTTGGTCGGGGCGTTTTAATTTTATTCAACCAAGCCAATCATGAAGCTACTTATTTTAATCCTGTCACTAACTATCTGCTTTTCAAATTGCAGTCAGCGAAAGGAGTACATTCATGAGAATGGAATATTAGTATTAGACAGTGCTCGCAATCATGGAAGTTTTGATTACTTTATTCCATGTGTAATTAATGACACTCTCAATCTATGGGAGAATCTGAATAATATTAAAGCACCAATAGCAAGACGTGTAAATCCTAATATTTATCAATTTGACATTATTGAATCGGCCTGGGTTTCTACTTCCGACTCTTTCTATATTGCTGAGGAATCAAACCACGCTAAACGTCAATATATAACAGCTGTTCAACTGACGCTCGAAGAGAAAAATTATTTTAAAGAAGAAGATGATCTAGTAGAACGTGTAGATACCGTGCACTTAGCAGGGATAGTGAATATTGATAAGTTTCACAATAAATACTATCATATAGTAAAAGTTAAGAAATTCATTTTATCAAATGTTACCGAAGACAAAACGAGAGAGAATATGCACTAATGTGATATTCTCTCGTTTTGTTAACCTTAGTCTGGGATTACTTTCCCACCACCTTATACAAACTCCCGGCGCTAAGCGGATCGGTCAGCTTCATGCCGTTCAGCACGGCGAGTTCCTCGCGGCGCGCGGTAGGAATACCGTTGGCGGCAAGCGCTTGGGCCAGCGTGGTAGCTTTAGCCGCCGTTTTGATGCGGATTTTCTCCGACTGACGGTTCAGTTTGCTAGCGTCGGTGAGGCGGGCGAAACCTTGGGCACTACGCTGAAACTGGGGAGCATACGTATTGAAATCGGCAGGCGATGTGAGGCCGACTAATGCATAGATGGTCTGGCCATCCTGAATAAGGTAAGACAACGTGCGGGCGCTTACGCCTTGCTGCCCGTTTTGCGCCTGTTGCACTTGGTCGGCCTGGATGGCAATAGCGGGAAAGCTGTTGATAGTAGTGCGCTGGGCCTGGGCCGACTGCAAGCTGAGCTGCTTCACCAAGGCTTCCGCGGCGGCATCGAGGGAGTTGCCGGGGGCAGGCAACAACACCAAGACGGCCTTACCATTGGGCTCGCCCATCTGAAACTGCGAAGGCGAATTCTGCGACTTCCAGCCCGAAGGAATGGGAAAGCTGAATTTTAAATCAGGGTGGTAAAAGGTGCCGGATTCTACGTAGCCCTGGCGTGGATCTTCGCCGTAAGGCAAGCCCTCGATGAGACGCAGATACTGCTCGCGGTTGACGGCTAGCTGACGACCGGCTTGCTGCTCGGCCTGTTGAGCCAGCTTTTTTACGTTCTGATACCGGTCGGCGGAGTTGGGGTGCGATGAGAGAAAGGTGGGGATGGGAGATGCGCCACTGCTCTGCTCAGTGCGCTGCAACGTCAGGAAGAAATCGGCCATGGAAGCCGGATCGTAGCCAATTTTGCTGGAGTATTTCACGCCCAGCTGGTCAGATTCGTTTTCATCGTCGCGGCCGTACTTAAGCAGGCCCAGCCCGACCACCTGCGCGGCGGGCTGCGCAATAGAGGCAATGCGCCGCGAGAATATGGAGCCCAACAAAATAGCCCCATTGGCAACGGTAGAGCGCGTTTGCTGCTTCTGGCCATGGCGAGCCGTGATGTGCCCGATTTCGTGGCCTAGCACGCCGGCAAACTGCGCTTCATTATTGAAGTGCGCCATAATACCACGGGTGAAATACACGTGGCCATCGGGCGTGGCAAAAGCGTTGATAACCGGCGAATCGACGACGGTAAAGCCCTTAACATCTGCGGGGCGGTCGGAGATTTTGCCCATCTGCATGCCTTTGCTGTCGATGTAGCTCTGTAGCTTGGCATTATCAAGCAGGCCAAACTGCGCTATAATCTGCGGATCGGGCTGCGCGCCCTGCACAGGTGCGGCGGCTTTGGTAGGGCCGGAGTTCAGGCTGCTGGCACTGGTCAGGGGCAAGAGTGCAGTCAGCAAGGCGGCGGCACTCAAACGACGAAATTGGGTGGATTGCATAAGGAAGAGTAGTGAGTAAGGTGGCCGCCAGAATGAGGAGGAAAGTAAAAATCCAGCAGGCATTCTTCGCTCTAAACGGAAGGACTGCTAAACTTTATTTTGCTACTATCTTGATGAGTTGACCGGCCGTCAGGCGGTCGGTAAGCTGCATGCCATTCAGGATAGCCATTTCTTCCAGACGGTCGTTGGGTACCTGAAAGCGGGTCAGGGCCTGCGACAAGGTAGTAGCGCTGGTTACCGACTTTATCCGGACGCGTTCAGGCTGGCGGTTAAGCTTGTCGGCATCGGTGAGGCGGCGAAAGTTCTCCATCGAACTGGTGAACGTTGGGAAGTAAGTTGCAAAATCCGGGCCGCTGCTGGCGCCAATCATCGCATAGATGGTTTTGCCATCCTGAATAAGGTAGATCAGCGCCCGCGTAGCGGATCCCTGCTGCTGTTGGGGTTGGCCTTGCTGTTGCTCAGCCACCTGATCAGCCACGACAGCCAGAGCCGGGAAGCTGTTCACCGTCAGCTGCTTCGACTCAACGGGCTGTAACTTGAACTGCTGCACCATCTGCTGGGCCGCCGCTTCCAACGACTCACCGGGGCCAACGTCAGTACCATCAGGGCTTTGCCATCGGGGGCGGCCATCTGAAACTGCTGGGGGGAGTTTTGGTGCTTCCAGCCCGTAGGAACCGAGAATTGAAACTTCAGCTCAGGATGGTAAAAGGTATTGTTCTCCACAAATCCCTGCTTGGGGTCTTCGCCATACACCAAGCCCTCAATCATGCGCAGGTAGGAGTCGCGGCCAACAGCCAGGTTGGTTGTACCGACCTGCTGCTGGGTCTCGGCCGCTAGTTGCTTTACCGTGTTGTAGCGGTCTTCGGGGTTGGGGTGGGAAGAGAGAAAATCGGGAATGGGCTCGGCGCCAGCCGCGGCGCTTGCTTTATCCTGCTCGCGCTGAAGCGTAAGGAAGAAATCGGCCATCTGCTTGGCGTCGTAGCCGATTTTGGTGGAGTACTCCACGCCCAGGCGGTCAGATTCGCGCTCGTCGTCGCGGCCGAATTTGAGGAAGAGCACTTGTAAGCCCTGCATGGCTTGCTCGCCATATTGAGCCAATTGGGGCGAGGCAATCATGCCGCCGATAAGGAGCAATTGCCCAAAGGTGGCTTTGGTTTGCTGCTGAGCTGAATGGCGAGCCGTGATGTGCCCGATTTCGTGACCCAGCACACCCGCAAACTGTGCCTCATTATTGAAATGAGCCATAATGCCCCGCGTAAAGTACACGTAGCCACCCGGTACGGCAAAGGCATTGATAACCGGCGAATCGACAATCTTGAACTCATATTTGAGTTCTGGCCGGTGCGATACAGCAGCCATCTTTTGGCCTTTATCCTGAATAAAGCGCTGTAAAGCTGGATTATCTACCAAGCCAAACTGGGCAAGCACCTGTGGGTCGGACTGCTGCCCTAGCGCTACTTCCTGACTTTCCGACATCAGGCTGACTTGCTTTTTGCCCGTGACGGGGTTCGTCGTGCAGGCCGCCAACAGCAGCAGAAATGCCGCATTGCTAGCGAAGAGGAAGGATCTTTTCATTGGAGTGGGTGGCAAAAAAGCCCCCAGCACTAGTCTGGAGGCGTGGAAGGAGCAGGAAACTAGGAGTGTTCCTGCAACGCCAACGTCGCCGAATAGTTACATAATTCTGCCTGCTGCTGCCTGTGATGACATTCAAGGTCACTTATGCGCATTAGCTTATGTATAATCAACACAGGCAACTGGAGCTAGAAAACTAAGAGTCTAGTTCCCCTCCTCAGTTGAGGAGGGGTTAGGGGTAGTTGCTAATCGTTGGACGATACTAACTCTAGTTATTTACTTCTAGACTTGTTCTAACGTCTTCAACCACCCCTAACCCCTCCTCAACTGAGGAGGGGAACTAGACTCTTAGTTTTCTAGCTCCAGTTTTAGAGCGAGTGCTGCTCAGCAGGTTCCTGCAAAAAAGCCCCCCAGCCGCGCACTTGCATCTTCTGTCGCTTAGAAAAAGCGTTAGTGTGCGGCTGGGGGCTTTTTATTCGTCGCTGTTTCGCTCAGGGTCGGCGGGCATTGGCAGTTATCGTCTGGTACCCGATCAGCAGGTCGGCGCGGGTGCCGGGCGGACGGTAGTACACCAGCAGATCATATTGGTTCTCGGTTTCTTGGTGACTGCCTTCCCACGGCACACTATTCGGGCCCTGAGGCGTTTGGGTGGCGTAGTAGTAGTTGTAGTAGCCTTGCTTGAGCAGTGCCGTGGTGCGATAAATCTGATTCTCGGCATCGTAGGTGAGCTTAAACTCATCCTTAAACTGCCAGTCGGTGAGGGCGCCAATGATGTATACCGGGCCGGGTGCGGGCTGTTCGGCTTTCAGCTCAAACGTCACGTTGGCGTAGTCGGCATTGGAGTCGCCGTTGCCGTACTCGCGGTTCTCAAATACGCGCTGGCCATTGATATCCTCATATTGGGTGTAGCCCTGGCCGTTGCGGGTGCCTTCCAGCGTCAGGAGTACAGCGCGGGGGTTGGCTTCAGGGTCTAGTTTGGCCATGCCCTGACCGAGTACGCGCAGGGAGCGGGTGTCAAAAAAGCGAAACTCGCTGAGGCCCGGAAAGGCATTTTCGAAGTTGAAATACTGGTATTGGAGCAGACGCTCGGCATCACGCACGAACGTGGGCCGCAGATTGATTTTGGCGTTATCCCAGCGAAAATTCTGGCGCAGAATCACCTTCACTTCCTGGGCCGGATTCACCAGATTCATGGCGCCGTAGCGAATGGCGAAGTCAACCTGCTGCAAGGTGTAGCGCTCCTCGCCTGCCACCGGAATGCCCTGGCGCAGGTCTACTTCCACGTCGTTTTGGTATACCATCAGCCGCCGCGTAAGCAGCGGCACGCGCCCCGTACTCTGCACCACCAGCAAGTAATTACCACTGATTTTGACCGGCGGCACGCGCAAACGGTAGTGGTAGTAAGGCACTTTGGTACCGACGCCAGTGCGGTAATCGGTGATAAGAAACTCGTTTATCTCGTTCAGAAACTGCATATCGGTGAGCACGGAGGGCTTCCAGTCCACATCGCAGTGCACGAGCTTTGCCGTCAGCCGCTCCGACTTACTGCCCAGCAAATCAAACTCTAGCGTAAAGCCTTGCCCCTGCAACGGCGCTACCGGCGGCTGAAACACTTCCGTCGGCTGGCCCGTGCCTACGTAGCACTGCACCGACTTTACATCGGGGTTATAGATGAAGTCTTGATAACGCAGGGTTTTGTCGGCGTAATACTCGGGGGCCTTTGCTGGCCGGGCGAGCGGGCGGCATTAGGGTCGGTGATGGGCGTACCCAGGGGCACGCAAGCAGTGGCAAGCAGAAGTAGAAAGAGGTAGCGACGCATAAGGGCGAAGATAGGACTTGCCACGGGTTATGCCCTGCTGTAGAATCACTTTGCGGCGCAGGCCCTAGCGCTTCGCTTCTTACCACAGACCTGCTCAGGCGCTTCGGTCTGCGGCAGCTTCCTATCTTAACGGTGACTTTATCCCGCGCTCCTATGCTCAACATTCTGCTTTCCAATTTTCTAGCGCCCCTGTTCTGGCTGACCAGCTTCCTGCTGCCAGTTCCGCAGACGCCAAAAAAGCCCCCCATCATCACCGGCGCCGACCAAACGGAGCAGTACCTCCCCTATCTGAAAGGCAAGCGCGTAGGTGTACTGGCGAACCCCACCACCATCATCGGCCGGCGTCACCTCGTGGATAGTCTTCAGAAGCGGGGCATCAACATCGTGAAGGTGTTTGGGCCGGAACACGGTTTTCGGGGCAATGCCAGCGCCGGCGTGAAGGTGCAGAACGAAGTGGATGCGGCCACGGGTATTCCCATTATTTCCCTCTACGGCCCTAAGCGCAAGCCCTCCACCGAAGATTTGGCCGATGTGGACGTGATGCTGTTCGACGTGCAGGATGTGGGGACGCGCTTTTACACCTACATCAACGTGCTGCGCAACATCATGGAGGCCTGCGCCGAGAACAATAAGGAGCTACTCATCCTGGACCGACCCAATCCCAACGGCTACCTCATCGACGGCCCCGTGCTGGATATGCAGTACAAGTCGGGCATCGGGCAGTTTCCGATTCCCATTGCACACGGCCTCACCATAGCCGAGTTTGCGAAGATGATAAACGGCGAAGGCTGGCTACCGGATAAGCGCACCTGCAAGCTCCGCATCGTGCAGATCAAAAACTACCGCCACGACTTGGAATACACGCTACCGGTACCGCCTTCTCCCAACCTCAACACCCAGCAAAGCGTGCTGCTGTACCCATCGGTGTGCTTGTTTGAGGGAGCGTACATCAACCTGGGCCGGGGCACGCAGTTTCCGTTCACGGTGCTGGGCAGCCCTCACCTGAAAGGTAAGTATCCGTTCTCCTTCACGCCCACCAGCATTAAAGGCATGAGCGAAACGCCTCTATTCATGGACCAGCTATGCTACGGCCTCGACCTGCGCCGCTTCGACGCCCGCCAGCTGCGCACCTCCGGCCGCATTCACATTGAATGGATGCTGGAGCTCTACCGCGCCTCCCCCAACAAAGCCCAGTTCTTCGACCGCAGCCTCAGCAAGGAAATGGGCGACATCAACAAGCTGGCCGGCGTGGCCGAGTTTCGCCAACAGATAGAAGCGGGCAAGTCGGCCAAGGAAATCCGCGCCTCCTGGGAGCCGCAGCTCAGCCAGTACAAGCAGCGGCGCTTGAAGTATCTGCTGTATCCGTGAGGCAGTGTGGTGAGTAAACAGCTATTGGTAGTGGCCAAAACAGTCAACACAAAATCTAACAACACAATAAACTATGTCTGATAAAAAAGATTACTCAGAATTAACACTTGAAGAGTTGTTAATAGAGGAGAAAAAAGTTAAAAAGAACGCAGTTTTTTCTGCGGGCCTGATAGGTTTTATGGTAGGTATAATGATTTATGGTATTGTAACGAAGGGCTTTGGCTTCCTCTATATTGCCATTCCATTATTTTTAATATTATTGATTTATAAGAACTCACAAATTCAAAAACAAAATCTCAAGCAAATTCAAGCTGAAATTGACGTTAGAAATTTAAAACAAGATAGATTGGACTATTGATGTCAAAGTTCTTTATTCTCGACAAATGATATTCGCATGCCTGGCAACCAACTTCCAACTGGTGTTTTTTTTCATCCAGACATTTGTGTAACGTCTCTTGATGCTTTGTGCTGCTTGGGATTGATCACCGGTAGTGACAACAGTTTCGCTGCCCATTGCAAAAGCCATATCACCTTTAAAAATAACTTGTTCGGTGTTACGGGCAAAAGACATTCTAGATCTTTTCATAACGGGCCTATCCAAAGTTGTTTTTCCAGGAAAAACAATTACGTTGTCGGGTGAATTAACCACATATTCTTTATCCCACAACTTCAAAAGCATTGTCGAATCTTTTTCCAGAACGGCTTTTACTTCGATTTGCTCTAGATTCCTGATTTCTTTTTCTGAATTCTGGCTTTGGGCATTAATTGTATTAACGCAAAGTAGAAGTGCGATTAAATAACATGTCTTTTTCATGGAATTACTTTTAAGTATAAAGGATGCGTTACTTAAGATAATATTAAATATCCGTAATGCAATAGATTCTACTTCAACTTTGCCGCGTTTGAGAGCGGCGTACAACATCAGGTTTTTAAAAGCAGGGCTGATGTATATAGCTTCAGATAATTACCTTTAATGATCGGCGTCAAGGTGATGAGGCCGTTGAGTAAGAATTCTAATGCCTTCACAAATTGTTATTCGTTAAAGAAAAAGCCCCCAGAAATATTTCAGGGGGCTTTTTTGTATACCTAATAAGCTACTTTACACTTGCTCACACGAGCTCTTCCCAGCGCTTCGTTTGGAGAGTCAGCTCTTTCTGCACTTGCTCAAATTTAAGCGTAGCGTCTTTCAACTGGGCGGCATTGCTGTAGATGCCGGGGTCGGCGAGTTGAGCTTCATATTGGGCCAGTTCCTTTTCCAGGGTAGTGATGCGGCTTTCTACTTCCTGTAGCTCTCGGCTGCTTTTGGTGCTGCCGTTGCTGGTTTGTTTGGCCGGCTCAGCTTTAAACGCTGGCTTTTGGTTGGAAGCGGCTTTAGCAGAGGGCTGGGGGGCAATTAGAGCCGCTTTCTTGGCAGCTTTGTCGCGGTCTTCCATCCACTGCTCAAACTCAGAGTAGGTGCCGGGGTATTCCTTGAGCTGGTAATCCTCGATAAACCAGATCTTGTTGGCCACGTTCTCCACGAAGAAACGGTCGTGGCTGATGACGATGTAGGTGCCTTCGTACTGCTCCAGGGCCTGAATCAGGATGTTCACTGATTGCATGTCCAGGTGGTTGGTCGGCTCGTCAAGCAGGAGGAAGTTGGCTTCCGAGATGAGCGTTTTGGCTAGGGCCACGCGGCTTTTTTCGCCCCCCGAGAGCACCTTAATCTTCTTGTATACCTGCTCGCCGGTGAAGAGGAAGGAACCCAGCACGGAGCGCAACTCCATCTCGTTGCGCTTAGAGCCGGCCTCGTTCATCTCCTGCAAAATCTCGTTGTTCACGTTCAGGCTTTCCAGCTGGTGCTGGGCGTAGAACGACATAATCACGTTGTGGCCGAGCTGGTGGTTGCCGTTGGAGGGCGCCTCCTGCCCTGCTACTAGGCGCATGAGCGTGGATTTGCCCTTACCGTTGGCCCCGACGAGCGCAATTTTGTCGCCGCGCTCGATGTGCAGGTTGGTGTCGCGGAAGATGAGTTTGTCGCCGTATTTCTTGCCCACATGCTCCATGCGCAGGATGTGGCGGCCGGGCTGCACCGTGAAATTGAATTTGATGTTCACGCGGGCCGCGTCGTTGGCTACGTCGTCGATGCGCTCCAGCTTGTCGAGCATCTTCACGCGGCTTTGGGCCTGCTTGGCCTTGGAGGCTTTGGCTTTAAAGCGCTCAATAAACTTCTCTGCCTGCCTGATTTGGGCCTGCTGGTTCTCGAAAGCACCTTTTTGGATAGCGTTGCGCTCTTCCTTTTCCTCCAAGTAATAGGTGTAGTTACCGGCGTATTGCACCAATTTGCCCCCCGTCACTTCCACCGTCGTGTTGGTGGTACGGTCTAGGAACTCACGGTCGTGGGATACGATGATAACGGCGCCTTCGTAGTCGGCCAGGTAGTTCTCAATCCACTTGATACTGGGAAGGTCCAAGTGGTTGGTAGGCTCGTCGAGCAGGAGCAGCGAGGGTTTCTGAAGCAGAATTTTGGCCAGCATTACCCGCATCCGCCAGCCGCCGCTGAAGGTTTTGAGCGGACGCTGTAGCTCCTCGGTCGTGAAGCCCAGACCTTCCAGAATCTCTTCGGCCTCGGCCTGCATGGTGTAGCCGCCCAGGGCCTCGAAGCGCTCCTGCAAATCGGCGAGCTTCTGCACGAGGTCGTCGTGATAGTTATTCTCAAACTCGACCAGAATCTGGTCAATTTTCTTCTGCACGTTCAGGGCTTCCTCAAAGGCCTGCATGGCCACGTTGAGGATGCTCTCGTGGGTGTCGTAGCTGAGCAAATCCTGGTTCAGGAAGCCCAACGACACTTCTTTACCCATCTGAATGCTACCACCGTCGGGCTTGTACTCGCCCACCAGAATGCGCAGCAGCGTGGATTTGCCCGTTCCATTCAGCCCAATCAGGCCGATTTTGTCTTTGGGCTTTATGTGGAGACTGGCCTTGTCGTAGAGCGTACGCGAGCCAAAATGGAAGTCTAAGTCGTTAATGGAAATCATCCTACTTTGCTATGAAGCTGCAAAGGTACGACCTATATGGCTCTTTGTGAATGAGAAAGTATAACCCTCAGTTACTACCAACAACCAGGGGTCCGCAACCACGTTGGTGGGAGACTACCGTGTAAGTGACTCAATGATAGAGACAAGAAGGACAAGAGCGCTGAAAGACAACTTGTTTTTGTATGCTAAGCGCTTTTTTTAAAGCTTATTTTAGCGTCTCCTTTCATTGATAACGTTGCATGGTATCCATAATCCACAATTGTTTTACAAATAAGCTTTGAATAATACTCATTATTTCCAACTAAGGAATATAGAAGTCCTTTGGCACCTATAAAAAACTTGTATTTTGTTCCGTCTTTAAAATATATTTTACAATTCCAAAAGCCTATATTAACCTTATCAAAATTGTTAAAGGACTTTCTTATTTCACCTTCAATAGCATGTTCAATATATATTACCCCATCCTTTAAAGATACATTTGCTGTCGTTAACAGTAAATATATACTATATGATGTTACACAAAACACAATAAGTAGGGATATTCCGTAGTCATTTTTTTCAGACACGGAAAATACAATACATGCAAATAACGCAAATACAATATTTGCTACAGCAGACAACCATTTTAAGAGTAATGGCTGTGGAAATCCGATTAATATATTTTTATTATTCATTTTTCTATAAAACTGACATAAGAGTGACCTTCAGGTAAACAATAGGTTTAGATTTTGTTGATTATCCTCCGCAGTCGCTCGGCACAGCCAAGCAACTGGTTCACTCCTACCCCACAAAAGGCCCCCGAAACTCCGGCGCCTTACGCTGCTTCGAGGCTTGCTCGTAGGCGTAGGCCACGCTCAATAAACCCGCCTCCCCGTACGCCGGGCCGACGAAGGACAAGCCAACCGGCAGGCCATGCGCCTGGCCCATGGGAACCGTAATGTGCGGGTAGCCAGCCATAGCGGCGGGCGACGAGAAGCCTGGCCCGGGCCAGGAGTCGCCGTTGATCAGGTCGATGGCGGGGGCGGGACTGTTGGTAATGCCGATGATGGCGGCGAGCCTGTTGTTGCGCAGCGTAGAGCTGAGAATCTGGCGGGCGCCGGCGTACGATTTGCGGCGGGCTTCCAGGTATTTGGGGGTGCTCAGGTCGCCCAGCTTCTGAGAGGCTTCCAGAATTTCCTGCTTGAAGAAAGGCATGGCCTTGGGCTCGTTTTGCTTGTTGAAGGCAATAACGTCGGCTAGGGTTTTCACCTTGGCGTTGGCCGTGGCTAAGTACTTGTTTACGCCGTCTTTGAATTCGTAGAGCAGCACGTCGTATTCAGCCTCACCCAAGGGGTTGATCTGCTTGAGCACGTCTACTTCTACAATAGTAGCTCCTTGGGCTTTGAGTAGCTCAATGGCTTTTTTGAATAGCGGAATAGCGTCGGAGCTGCCTTCCAGGTGGGACTTCTCCACGCCGATAATTTTGCCCCCCAACGCCTGCGGAAACAGGAATTTGGTGTAGTCGGAGGCCGTTTTGCCGGCGCTTTGCTGGGTAATGGGGTCGGCGGGATCGGGGCCGGCGATGGCGGAGAGCAGGATGGCGGCGTCGCGGACAGTGCGCGTCATGGGGCCGGCCGTGTCCTGGGTAGCGGAGATGGGAATAATGCCGGTGCGGCTGAGCAGGCCCACCGTCGGCTTGAAGCCCACCAGCCCATTGCACGAGGCCGGCGACACAATAGAACCATCCGTTTCGGTACCGATGGCCAGGGCGCAGAAGTTGGCAGCCACAGCGGTGCCCGAGCCGGAGCTGGAGCCGCTGGGCGTACGGTCGAGGATATAAGCGTTCTTGGTTTGCCCCCCACGACTGCTCCAACCGCTAGTCGAGCGCGTGGAGCGGAAGTTAGCCCACTCGCTCAGATTGGTTTTGCCTAGCAGCACCGCGCCAGCTTCGCGCAGCTTCTTGACAATGAAGGCGTCCTGCGAGGCTTTGTTGCCGGCCAGCGCCAACGAGCCGGCGGTGGTTTGCATCTGGTCGGCGGAGTTGATATTGTCCTTGATGAGGACGGGAATACCGTGGAGCGGGCCGCGCACTTTGCCGGCTCGGCGCTCTTTGTCCATCTCATCCGCAATGCTGAGCGCATCGGGGTTCAGCTCAATGACAGAGCGCAGCTGGGGGCCTTTTTTATCTATTCCTGCTATGCGACGCAGGTACAGCTCGGTGATGCTGCGGGAAGTGTACTGGCCCGCACTCATTTTCTCCTGTAGCTCCGTTACCGTTATTTCATTGAGAGCGAAGGTATCGTCGGTATCAGCGGCGGTGGCAGCGGCAGTTTTCGTATCGGAGGTGCAGGCGTCGAGGGAGAGGGTGGAAAGGGCGACGCCAACTAAGCTGCTGTTACGCAGAAATACTCTTCGGTTCATCTTCTGTTTTTTCTTGTTAAGATAAGATGAGTTGGCTTGGGTAGCTAGCGGGGCGCGGGTGGGAAAGTGGGAATCAGTTGTGGCTCTTGATTTCAGAACGCCATGCAGAGCAACGCGAAGCATCTCGCGTGCTTCATTGTTTAGCTTGGCAACGACCGCACGCGAGATGCTTCGCATTGCTCTGCATGACCGGCTACGTTAACATGACCGGGCGTAGTAACATGAAGGCTCTAAAAGCCAGCCCCGATGCGAATACCCGTATCCAGCTTCTGGCCGGAACGCAGGGCTGTATACACATCAAACCGAAATACCTTGAAAATGTGCTCTACGCCTACGCCTAGCTCTACATAATGCCCGACGTTGGGCGTACGCAGGTAATTTAGCGTGGCCACTTCCTGCCATTTCAGGCGGCGAAGCAGCGGTATTTTATTCAGGAAGAAGCCGTTGAAATGGTGATTGTAGTGGCCCTCAATATAGCTGCGGCGCGTGCTGAAGTTGTAGTAATCGAGCAGCTGAAACTGGCTGAAGTCGGCGGCGAAAATGGTTTGGTTGCCGGCGAAGTGCCGGTAGTCCATAAACGAGAGTTGAGGGCGGCCCAAAAAGCCCCCCACGGTCAAGTCGAAGTTGCTTTCTCCGAAAAGACCCAGCTCCAGCGTCTTACGCAAGCCGCCTTCCAGGCGCGAGTAGCGCACATCGGAGCCAAGCACGCCGCCAAATCCCTGCCGCAGCCCCAACCGGAAAGTTGGGTACTTGGAGCCTAGGTTAAACTTACCCGTCGGTCGGATAATGTACTGCTGCCCCGGTTGCCAGAGCAGCTCGGCATAAGCCGTGAGTGACTGGTTGCGACCGAAGCTGGAGCCGCTGGGCAATTCTTCATTTATCGGATCATTGGGCGTGAAGGCGCGACCTGGCACATCCACAATGGTTTTGATGGTGGCGTTTGGCAGCTCGCGGCGGTCGGCGTAGCCAAGGGCAGTGCGCAGCGTCAGGCCATTAACCAGCTCGGTGCGGAAGTTAATTTCGCCCCCGTCGCGCTGGTAGTATTTGGCGTAATTGGTGTTGCGCAGCAGCGTGTACTGGGTGTTAATGAATGGCGTCAGCTGGCTGGCTGGGTCGAAATTCTCAATGGTACGGCCCACGATAAAGCCTATGCGGCTAAATGAAAGCGGCTTGTACGTGTAGCCACCCGATAGGCTCGGACTGAACAGTTTGGCCGCAAAGCCATAGCGCAACGTTGGCGTGAAAGAGTAATTGCGGCGGTCTTCGTAGCGCTGGGTAAAGGTGGCTTGAGCATTTACAATAGTGCCTTCTACCGTGCTGTATTGCAAGGTGTTGAAGATGGGCTCTAGCCGGACGGTGCGCCGCCGGAACGAGTTAGAATACTCGTAGCCAGTGAGCAGAATTTCGGCGGGCTCTATCTCATTGCGCTTGCGGTCCAGCGAATCCTGGTAGGGCCTCGACCTTTTAATTACCTCTGTGCTGTCCTTTACCTGGTAGTCGCGGGCCTCTTCGTCGGTGAGCGGAATGGGCCTGATTTGGGCCCAATAGGCCGAGTCGCGCTCGTTGGCCCCTTCTTCCACGCGCATTACTTCGCCTTTGGCCAGTGGCTCAATCCCGGCCTCGCGGGCTTGCTGCTCCAGCTGCTTATCGGCCAGCTTGGTTTGCTTGCGCACCTGGCGAGAAATGCCCCCCAGATCGGGGCGCTGCTTCTTCACATCGGCTACCGTTTCGCGGCCCACAGGGGCGGGCGTTGCTTCAGGCGCGACAGGCGCGGCGGCTACTACTTTCTCGTCGGGGCGGTTGGGATAGGTGGGCGTGACGCGGTAGTTAGACAGGATAGCGTTGAACGAGCCGTTGCCTTTAAACCCCAGCCCCTCCCCTATCAAGTTTACCTTTTGCGACTGCATCACCCACACATCCGATGGCCCCGGCGCGGGCGCAAACTGCTGGGCAATGCGAATGCTCTCCACGTACTCGATTCCCGAATTCTTACTCAAGCTCAATTCCAGGCTGTGGATACGCCAGGTGCCATCAACCAGATAGATAAAGCCGGTGAAAGCCGGGTCGTTGCGGCGGCGGGGCGTGACGCGTATTTTATGGATTTGCCGCCCATCCTGGGTGCTGGTGCCCACTAGCTCGTAACGGTAGAACAGCATGGCGTTCTGGGCAATAGGCGACACGAAACCGCGCTCTGAGAAGCCCGACTGAATCAGGTTATCGTAGAAATTAAAGCTCCGCCCCGACGCTCGATTAAAGCTAAAGCCCTTACTGCTGCCGCTTACCCGCGAGGAAATCATGCGTTCCCGAATCTGGCCCGGCTGGCGAAACGATAGTTCCGACACCGATTCTGACAAATAAATGACTCCCGGCTTAAGGCTAGGATCCGTTTTGATAAGACCCAGAATCTTGCCGGGCACATCGGTCAGGCGAATGATGGCTTTGATATAAGTGCGCGCTGAGAAGGCTGCAATTTCCGAGCGGTGGTAGCGTCGCCACTGAATAGCGTGCTGCACCAAGGCGTAAGCGGGGTCACGGTCGGTGGAGCGTACCAGCACCTCACCTACTTTATAGGTCTCGGTTTGCAGACTCACGTTGAGCACCGTCAGCGTGTCGCCGCCGGCTACCTGCACGGCTTCGATGCGCGGCTTGTAGCCCACGTACTGAAACACCAATTCGTAGCGACCGGGGGGCAATTTTAGCTGATAATCGCCCTGCTCATTAGCGGCCGTACTGGTGGCAGTGGTGCGCACCGCCACGTTGGCGTAGGCCAGCGCTGTTCCCTGCGCATCCGTCACCCGGCCCCGGATAATACCAGCATACCCATATAGTGTTGTGAACAGGACAGCCTTGCATAAGACTAAAGCAAAAAGTAGATAGGAGCGCATTGGGCGGATAGTTCAATCTTTGTCAAGGTAGATAGAAACCAGGGTAATAAGGTTGCTTAGCGGCTTTCTTGAAAACAAGAATGCTGTCTGGCAGCATTGAAATCAGCTCCGATTTCGTTTAAAACAAAAAGGACAGCCTTGAGGGCTGTCCTTTAATAGCTTAAGCAAACTGGATTCGCGCTTATTTGATGAAGTTGGCGGCAATGGCAAGCACCGTTCCCATATCCAAAGGCTCGTCGAAGGCCTCAGAGGCTTCGTTTGGCGATACCTGGCTGATATTCTGAACATTGAGGCCACCCTGAACTACGTTGGCTTCGCTAGGGTACAAGCTGGCTGGGTTACCGGCGCCATAGATGGCCGCCGTAATAGCAGGTGCCGGGCCGCCATTATCATTGAGCGAGGGCCAGCTTTGAGGTGCGCTGCTTGGATCACCGGGCTCGCTTTGTGGGCCGCCGCGGCGCATGGTGCGCAAGTGCGAAGCATGACGGGCTTCTACAGAGTGAATATTTAGAGCAGCTTCCAGTACGGTGTTGTTGCTGATGAGCAACGGCGCGCCACCTTTGTAAGCGCGTACCCCAGTGTCTTCAAACGATTGAGCTAATGCCAAGAAAGTACCGAGGTTACTGAATACGTTAGGCAGTAGCGCCGGACGAGCACCACCCTTGGCGCCGGTGTAGTCGAAAGCATTAACCGTAGGATCCGGAATAGCATCAGCACCCAGCACAGAGCGCAAAAACTTGACGTGATTCTGCTCGTCGATATAGATCAGGTTGATGTCGGAGCGATTCTGGCCCGTGAGCAGACCTGGTGCTTCCAAGCCCAGCTGGTAGAAATACGTTTCCAGATACTCCAGGCGGAGGGCAAAATTCAAAACTTCACGAATCTGAGCACTGAGCCCGCTGGATTGGCCGTAAGCTTTCTGCAACATGGAGCCCATTGCCAGTGGCACGGCGGCCACGGCGAGCTTTTTGCCGAAACCAGCGAAATGCTTGAACATCTGGCGGCGCTGATCGAGACGCTCGTAGACTTCTGGATCTACTTTCTCGATTTCGGTAATGATTTTGAGAATATTCATGGGGTAAGTTTTTTGACGATAGAAGGAATAGAATGTTGCGGACTAGCCTTAGTCCTTAGGCAGGCTGCTCACATCGATTTTGGAGCCTTGAGCCAAGAAAGTATTGGCAACAGCAGCTACCTCGGCAGGCGACTTCGACTTCTCTAAACCTGTGTTCAGATCGACTACATCGGGTCCTACGAAAGTGCCATTCTGCAACAAGTCGCGGATAAGAGCCGCGTGGCGGGCTTCTACCGACACAATTTTACCAGCAATCGTCAAATACGCTGGGTTGCTGATCAGCTTACCAGCGCCGTTATAGGCAGCTACGCCCAGATCTTCAAACGCTTTGGCCGTACCCAATACACTAGCCCGGCTGGCGAAGTTGACGGACGAGAAATCAGGGGTCAGCTTTTTGATCGGAATGGCCCCCGCCGCTTTGATAGCGGCATACAGGAAATCAGAGTGAATTTTTTCGTGATCGGCCAGGTCCTTCAGAATAATTCTTTCGGCGCGCGTGGCGTTCAGATAATACTGCTCCTGAGTCACTTTAGCGTAGAAAGCCGCTTCCAGTTGCTCGAGCGCGTACGCATAGTTCAAAATGCCAACATCACCACTGCCTACATTTACTACGCCGCTGTTGCGGTCAACCTGCTTGAATATATCATTCAAACGGTCGTCGGTACAGCCAGACAAAACCAGTCCGCCCAAAGCCACACTGGCACCAGAGTAGCGCAGAAACGCCCGGCGTTGCAGGGGCACTAGTACTTCCTCCTGAGCATTTTCTGCCTCGGAGCTTTTGTGAGAAATATGCGACATAATTATTTGTATTAAGTGGTGAAAATTGTTGACTATCTCCATACGTAATTAAGGTAGCAGTTATATTTCACAAAATCCAATAACCCGTATTTATATCACTTAAATAAGTATTTTTTGCGCAATTTCATTAAACTATTCTCATGCATTTTGCACTTTATACGGAGAAAATTCATCCTTTTCCTCCATATATCTACCTCATGAAAGCCTCATGCCATCCGTTAATTATGCTATTTGAAGCTCGACTTTAGCAATGGCAGAAAATACAGCACTGGTGTAGCGTTAGTGAGGGTAAAAAAAGCGCGCATTGGAAGCTGGGTATACGATATAGAAATGATTATGCTTCGTGGAACGCTACGTGTAACTCCCAGATTCGGAGCCCAGAAAAGCCCCCCACCTGCGCCGGAGGCTAGGCCGGAACTGGCGTGGCGCTTAGCTCGCGGTAGCGCACCACCAGAACCGCTGCCGAGGCCACAATAAAGCCCCCCAGCAAGGCATAGCCCCACGCTATATTGGAGCCCAGGGTGAAAAACCGCAACGAGAACAGCAGAATGAAGCCAGTGCGCAAAAGCACATTTACGACGTTGAAAATGCTGTTTACTCGCCCAATTACCTCATTCGGCACGTGCACAAACAAGTAGCTGACTCGTAGGATACGCGTGCCTGCATTGGTGAAGCCCAGAACCAGTGAAAAGGCCAGAAATAATCCCACTGACCGCGTGGCCGCAGCTACGCCAAAGCTTACTCCGGCAATCATCATTAGTACAATGACGGAGCGCAACGTGGGGTGGCGCAGAAATACCCGCCGCACAAAAAGGCCAGCACTGAGGGCCCCCACGGCGTAAGCGACTTCGGCTGCGCCAAATACGCCCGCTCCGGCTTTCAAATGATTGTGCACATATAGGGGCATAAGTGCATTCAGGCTAACCAGCAGCCCCACAAACACCGAGAAGGAAAATAGGCCAAATACCCACACGGCGCGGTGCTCCCGCAGATATGTGATGCCCGTACCCAGCCTTTTCCAGAGTGAGCCCAACTCTACTTGGGTATGTATGACTGGGTGGTGACGAATGAAAGCGATGAGCCCAACGGCCACCGCGTAAGTAATGCCGTCGAGCAGGAATATCTGATGCAAAGGCCAGGCTTCCAGCGAAAAAGGCAAGGCTAGTTGCGCCCCAAACAAAGTATACGTTTGGCCCGCGGGCAAGCCCTCCAGCAACAGCGCCGCCAGCGCTCCACTCACCACCGACGTAGCCTGCCCCACAATTTCGATGGCGGAAGTGATACGCGGGTAGTCTTTAGGCAGACTGATTTCCTGGGCAAAGGCGTAGAGGTTGGGGTAGTGAATGCCGTAGCCAAACACGGTGGTAGTGAAAGCCAGCAAAATGCCCCCCAGCGGCACACCGCCCGTCGCAAAGCCATAGCTGGCCACGCCGAGCAGCACTGCCCCTTCCACCATATTCGACGCCAAAAACACCCGCTTCCGGTCGAAACGGTCGACTAAGGCGCCCGCGTACATGCCCCAGAATAAGGAGGCAAATGTGACTAGTCCGTACAATAAATTAAAGGTACTGGAAGCGCCTTGGCGGGCAAAAAACCACGGCACGGCCAGCATCGTGATGCCTTGAGCAAAGCCAGAAATAGCATTGGCCGTGAACAGGAGCGCCACGGCACGGCGGTTATTTTTCACTGGAATAAAAGTGGGTACAGCTACCGCTGCTGGTACAGATACAACCTTTGCTCATTCGCTACTACAGCGTGCGTTGTGTGCCCTGTCAGTTCGCGTCGGAGTAGAAACGGTTATGGCAGCTTCTTGTTAAAAGGTGATTAAAAATAGTGGCCTAGCAGGCTGGCGGCAACGTTTTTGTTCGCCGGCGGCTTCGCTAATCCTTTATTTTCATGAAATTTCTTTCTCTTCTTTTGTCGGTTTTCTGCCTGACAGTTTCTTCGGCTTGGGCCCAACAACTTGAACCCACGGAACCAACCAACAGCACGCTCGACAGCCTTTATGTGCAGGAAATTGAGGATGCGCAGGAGCCGAATAAAGTGCTGCACGCCGAGCCTCTGTTCGTTGACCTTATCCGTGACTTGGGCGCCCGAAAAGGCGAAAGAGAGTGGAATGTGGGCGCGGGCCTGACCGATAATCTGCGCTACGACAGCTACGAGGTGTTGGTCGAATACGAGTGGGCGCCCCTCAACCGCCTGGGGCTGGAAGTAGAAGTGCCCCTGACTTTCTACTCTGGTGCCCGCGGGGAAGATGTGCGGCAGCCCCGCAGCCAACTAAATGGGCTAAAAACGGCTTTTCAATATTCCTTCTTCGTCTCGGAGAAGCTGAAGACCTCGATGGCCGTTGGCTACATTAATGAGCTGACCATGAATGAGTTTCGGCAGCTTAATCAGAAGTTTATTACGGGCAACGTGTACAGTCCCTTCTTCGTGGCGGCCAAGCGCTGGGGCGACAATTATCACTCCCTGATTTATACCGGCCCCATTGCCGATCAGCACTTTGCCACAGGCCACGTCGAGTGGTCGTATCAGCTCAACTCCAGCTTTCACTACATGATACCAGGCACCCGCAACTTTCTGGGCGTCGAGTTCAACAAAGGGTGGCAGCACGGCGACTTTGACATGACCATCCGGCCCCAGATGCGCGTAGGTATTGCCGATAATCTACTTGTGGGCATTGTGGGGGGCATTCCGGTACGGCGGGAAGAGCAGCGGCTCAGCTCCTTCCTGCGCCTGATCTACGAGCCCGGCCACAAGCACAAATAGCAGCATCGGGGGGCTTTTTTCGTAGCGCGCAATACTTTTACAAGCGAAGCCTGCGGGCTTCGCTTTCTTTTTACGCCTGGCTTTTGGGCTTAGAGCGCTGACACTTCTCGCCGCAATATTTCACTTCATCCCAGCAGTTGCGCCACTTCTTACGGTACTCAAAAGGGCGGCCGCAGGTGGCGCAGATCTTGGTGGGAAGGTTGCCTTTGGTGAGCTTGGCCGGCAGCATAAAACGGGGATAACGTGTGCGCCAATAACACCGGCGCAGTGGAATAGTTGGTAGTAAGCGAACGCAATCAAAGGCTGTGGGGGCATTTCGGCGGAGCTTACTCCCCGTTCAACGAATAAAAGCCCCCACCAACCCCCACTACTGGGTCCTGCTGGTTTAGCATCCATGTTCCAGCTTACCTATCCACCCATTATGTCCTACTCTTTCTCCCCGCGCGCTTTTTCTGCTTTGCTGCTTGGTGGCTTGCTGAGCGTCGCTTCCTCCTGCTCCGAAGACAACGGAGCGCTTCCCTCCCCTGTTGGGCCAAACACCATCACCTTCACCCAGCCCGCGCTGTATCCCGAAGGCGTGCAGTACAACGACAAAACCAATAATTTCTTCGTCAGCTCCCTGACGCGCGGCGCAATTGGGCAGGTGCAGGACAATGGCAATTACCGCGTGTTTGCCGATGATGCCCGCCTGGTTTCCACCATCGGCCTCCACCTCGATGCGGACCGCAAGCGGCTTCTGGCGGCCGTTTCCGATCCGGGTGCTAATTCGAGCCGCTCTACCGCCGCCACTGCGGGCCAGTTGGCGGCCCTCGCTATTTTCAACTCCGACAATAGCAAGCTTGACACCTTTGTTAACTTGGGGGCTTTGCGGCCTGGCCAAGGGCACTTTGCTAATGATATTACCGTCGACGCGCAGGGCAATGCGTATATCACGGATAGCTTCTCGCCCATTATTTACAAGGTCGATTTACGGGGCAATGCTTCTGTATTTCTCGAGAGCAGCCAGCTAGCCGCCCCAGCCGGCGCATTCGGCCTGAACGGTATCGCTTATCATCCCGATGGCTATTTGCTGGTGGCCCAATCGACACAGGGCGTAGTGTATAAAGTGCCGTTGAGCAACCCCGCCGCGTTTAGCCCGGTGGCCAGCGCTCAGAATCTGGAAGGTGCCGACGGCATTCTGCTCCAAGATAACCGTACGCTGCTAGTCGTATCAAACAGCCAAAGCACCGTATTTCGCCTTACCTCGACAGATAACTTCGCTTCGGCTACTGTGGGGGGCAATTTTGCCACCGGCAACGTCTTCCCAACAACCCTCACGCGCCGCGGCAGCGAAACCTATGTGCTCTACGCTTACCTGAGCGCGCTATTTGGGGGGCAAAATCCGCCAGTATCAGACTTCAGCATCAATAAAGTTCGGTTCTAAACTAGCGAACCCAGCGGCGCTATCCGCAAAAACCAAAAGGCTGCCCGTGCATTTGGGCAGCCTTTTTTGTAATCTAGTACTTGTTAAACCCTCGTTGCAAGCGCTATGTCAATGCCGCCGAATGATACGCTGGGCCAAGCTGTACTGGCCAATTTCCGCACCACCTTTGCGCAGTACAAAACGCTAGCCGATCGAGCACTGGCGCAGCTCACGCCCGATGACTGGCTATACAGTCCCGCCCCCGGCTCCAACAGCGCCGCCGTGATTGTGCAGCACATGGTGGGCAACCTCCGCTCCCGCTTCACCGATTTTCTGACCACCGACGGCGAAAAGCCAACCCGTAGCCGAGACCAAGAATTTGAGGAACCTACTTCCACCGCTGCCAGCTACGTACCGGCTTTACAGCAGCAGTGGGAACAGGCCTGGGCTATCTTACTCGATTTACTGAACACGTTGCAGCCCAGCGATTTGCTGCGCACCGTTACGATCCGGGGCGAGGCGCACTTGGTGCTGGAAGCGTTGCAACGGCAGGTGGCTCACTACAGCTTACACGTAGGACAACTGGTATTTTTAGCCAAGATGATACGGGGGGATGCGTGGCAAAACCTGAGTGTGCCGCGCGGGCAAAGCGAAAACTTCACCCAGCAAGTGCGGGCGCGGGCAAACCCTACACAAGATTCGGTAGTTTAGGGACCTATGCTCGCAATCACTACCCTGCTCAGTCCGCCCAATGCGGCGCGCATCAACCGCATTATAAAGGAGTTGGAAACGCAGTTTGGCCTCGACGACGTGCAGGCCACCGCCGATCCGCATATCACCTACCAGCTGGCGGGGGTGCGTAAGCTGTCGTTGCTGAAATCTGTGCTGCGCGATGTAGCCCGCACTACCAAGCCATTTCCGGCCTTTACGACGGGCTTGGGAGTGTTTCCGGGGCCCAATCCGGTAATCTACATCCCAGTACTGCGCTCCGACGCGCTTAACCAGCTGCACATGCGCATCGTGAATGCCACCGCGCCGCTTTGTCTGCGCACCGATAAGTTCAGCGGCCCCGACTGCTGGATGCCGCACATTTCGCTGGCCCTGCACGACACCTCCCCGGATTTACTGGGACCAGTGCTCCAACACCTTAATGAGGAGACGTTTAACCTGAGGCTCAACATCAACAACATCGCTATTCTGCGGCAGGAAGGCGAGCAGTTCGTGCAGGAAAAAGTCTTCGCTTTTGAAGGGCATAAAAATGAAAAAGCCCCACTGCTTTTTTAGCTTTTCCCTTTCGGCCACCCTCTAATAAAGGCCATCAACCAAGATTTTGCCCCCCAATGTGGCATTTTCGTTCCCACTCCCGACCTTTACCGCCTCACCTTTCCCTTTTCCTATGTATGATATCGTACTTGCGCTGCACTCCTGGTCGCGCTGGCTGGTGGTTATTTTTGGGCTGATTGCGTTGTACCGCGCCTTCGTAGGTTGGCAAAATCGTCGTCCTTATCTCGGTGCCGACAATGGCATGGCAGCCGCCTTTGTGGGCTCCATGCATCTGCAACTGCTGCTGGGCCTGATTCTGTATTTCGGGCTGAGCCCGGTAGCAAAGGCAGCCACCCAAAGCATGGGCGCCGCCATGAAAAATCCCGAACTGCGCTTCTGGGGTGTGGAGCATATCGCGACTATGATTCTCGCCGTTATCATTGCACAGGTGGGCCGCTCGCTCTCCAAGAAAGCTATCAACCCCGTCTCCAAGCACAAAAAAGCCTTTATTTGGTTTGCTGTGGCGCTGGTATTGGTGCTGCTCATGATTCCGTGGGGCATCTGGAATCCTGAGCGTCCGCTGTTCCGATTCTAGATTTCTTCAAGCACAAAAAAGCCCCCCAGCCATATGACTGGGGGGCTTTTTTGTGCCGTGCGCCAATTCTATAGTCATCATCTCGTCAGAAATAAGTTCTACTTAAGATTAAAATATCTATAAAAACGCCCTTAAGTGGAAAGGATTCGTATATTGATATATCTCTTCACTAAATGCCAAAACCCTATGAGCCAGAATTTATTAGAGCTTGTTCAGAGCTACTTCAGTGGCGACACCGTACGCCAAACCAGCAACGCGCTGGGCGAAAACGAAAGTAGTATTGGCACAGCCTTGAAAAGCATAATTCCCTTGGTATTAGGCGGATTATTTGCTCGCTCCCAACAGCCTGGGGGTAACACCGAATTATTCGACCTATCCCGCCAAGCGCACAGCAGCGGCATTCTAGGTAATCTGGGCAGTTTGGTAGGCGGCACTAGCAGCACCAGCACCACCGCACCCGCCACCGATGGCAGCCTACTAAATAAGGGAGCCGAAATGCTGCGCTCCGTATTTGGCAGCAATTATACCTCCGCCGTAGATGGCATCAGTCAGCAGGCCGGCGTGCGCACATCTACCACGAGCAGCCTGATGGGTATGGCTACGCCAGTGATTTTGGGCTTGCTGGGCAAGCATGCGGCCGATAACAACTTAGACTCCAACGGCTTTGGAACTTACTTGAGCAGCCAGCGCGGCAGCATAATGGGTGCTTTGGGCAGCCTGCCCGGCAACATCGGCGGCATGCTCTCCGGTCTGGGTCTGGGTGGAGCAGCGGCCAGCGTAGGCAGCGCCGCCAGCGCGGCTACCAATACCTTTGGTAATACCGTTTCGGCGGCCGCCAACCGCACCGGCGACGCGGTCCGCAACACCGCCCGCGACGTGGAAGCCGTCGCCGATTCGCCGAGCCGGTGGCCTTGGATACTGTTGGGCCTTCTGGCTCTTGCAGCGGCGTTTTTCTTCGTGCGCGGCTGCGATAAAGAGCCCGAAGCCACCGCGCCAGCCACAACCGAAATGACGACCGACACAGCTGCCGTAGCTGCTGCCCCCATCGCGGCCCCTACCGGTCGCTATGACGAGGCCAGCGGCAACTACATCTACGATACCGGTGCCAACACCGACATTAAGCTACCCGATGGCACGGTGCTAAACGTGGGCAGCAACTCGTTTGAAGCCCGGTTGTATAATTTCCTGAACGACCCAAACCAAACCGTGAGCGATGACAAAACGCAGGGTTGGTTGAGCTTGGACCGCGTGTACTTCACCACGGGCAAGTCTGCACTCACGGCTGAGTCGCAGGCGCAGCTGAAAAATGCAGCAGCTATTCTGAAAGCTTTCCCCAATGCAGCCATCAAGCTAGGTGGCTACACGGATAATAAGGGCAAAGCCGATATGAACCTAACGCTCAGCGCCGACCGTGCCAACGCCGCCCGCAAAGCGATGATGGATAACGGCATTGAGGCCGGCCGCGTAGCCGCCGAAGGCTACGGGCAGGAGCACCCTATAGCCTCAAACGACACTCCTGAAGGCCGCGCTCAGAACCGGCGCGTAGATGTGCGCGTGACCAAAAAGTAAATTGACCTTAGGTCACATAAAAAAGCCCCCAGAAGTATTCTGGGGGCTTTTTTATGCATTTTCAATGGCTTACAATGAATAGCCACCAGAAGCTTCTATGCGTTGTGCGTTTACCCAGCGCGCCGCGTCGGAACACAGGAAGGCGACTACGCTGCCAATATCATCGGGCTCACCGATACGGCCTAGGGCGGTATTGCCCGCCATATACTGCTCTAGCTGCGGATGCGCCTCCCGAACTTTAGCCGTAAAGTCAGTTTTGATGATACCAGGTGCCACAATATTGGCGCGAATGCCGCGGCCGCCCAGCTCTTTTGCCATGTACTTTGTCAGCGTTTCCACGGCGCCTTTCATGGAGGCATAAGCCGCGTAGCCCGGCGTGGTGAAGCGCGCCAAGCCAGTCGAGAAATTCACAATGCCGCCGCCATCGGCCAGCAGGGGCAGGAGCTTCTGCGTCAGAAAATACACCCCCTTGAAGTGCACATTCAGCAGGTTATCGAAGTCTTCCTCGGTCGTTTCGGCGAAGGGCGAGGAGGCGTCGATACCGGCGTTGTTGATGAGAAAATCGAAAGTACTGCGGTTCCAGTGCTGCTGCAGGTGCTGGGTTACAGTGGCCGCAAACGCTGGAAACGAGGCCGTGATGCTGGTGTCGAGTTGCAGAGCTACGGCCTTACGACCCAAGGCTTCTATTCGGGTCACAACTTGTTTGGCCTCTGTTTCTTTGCTGCGGTAGGTGATAATGAGGTCGTGGCCGGCTTGGGCGAGTTGGAGGGCGCTATTGCGGCCGAGGCCCCGGCTGCCACCCGTAACGAGGGCTATCTTGTTTGTGCTCATAACTTTCAGTGTTAAGTTGATAGCACAAAGGTGGCCCGACGAATACCCTAAAGTATGGTGACAGCTTCAGTTTAAATGGTGACAGTTTCCGTTTTTGCTGCTCGCTGAGTTGCCCACTGTTGCTCGCGGTACTGCTTGGGCGTGCAGCCCGCAAAGCGCTTAAAGAACTTGGTAAAATTGGAAGGGTCGAAGGTGAGCCCAGTGGCTATATCGGCTACGGACCGGTTGGAATCCGTGAGTTGCTGCCGGGCTATATCCATAATGCGTGCCTCAAAGTAGTAGCAGGGCGAGTGGCCCGTGGTTAGCTTAATGGTATTGCTCAGGTGCGTAGGATGAATGTGCAGCTGATCGGCAAAGTCCCGAATTTCAAGCATTTCCGTGACCCTCCCTGCCGCTACATCGGCTATGTGCACGTCAATTAGGCGCAGAAAATCAGCCGTTATTTCGTGCTGGCGAGCCAGAATTTTCCTGGGAATGGGTGTGGAGGCCATACAATCAGAATAAGTAGCAGAAGTGGCGATACACTTACGCAACAAATCAACCTAAAAAAAGTGGGGATTCTGCGGTGAACTACATATCTTTTGTTTCAGATATTACTTATTCCAAGTTACATACACTTCGTCTATGCACTCTACGCTTACTGCCAGTTCAGCTTCAGATACACTGAGTGCTACGCATCACCACGCAATGGCTTGCCTCAACTGTGGCCATGAGGTGCCCGACCGCTTCTGTGGCCGCTGCGGGCAAGACGCCCATCACACCCATCGCCTCACGATGGCCGACATGCTCCACGACATTCCCCACTCTATCTGGCATGTGGATAAGGGCATTTTATTCACCCTCAAAACAATGATCTCGCGGCCTGGCCCCACCATTCGGGCCTACTTGGCCGGCAAGCGCGTCGACCATTTTCGGCCGCTGTCGCTGCTGCTAATCGTGACCAGCTTTTATGCTTTGGTGTCGTCGGTGCTGCACATCCAGATGTTGCCGCCTAAAGACCCTTCCATCCCAGATGCCGTGTGGCAGATGCAGCAGGCATCCACTGGCTTCATGATGAAGTACCTGAGTTGGTGCTACATAGCCATGGTGCCAGTGTGGGCACTGTTTGCGCGTTGGTTTTTGCGGCGTGGCGGCTACAATTACGCCGAGTGCCTCATCATTGTGGCGTTCATCACGGCCATCATGAACTTTTTTGCCGTGCTGTACCTGCCAGTTCTATACGCATACAGCGGCACGGCCCAAATTGGCACGGTCAGCCTAGTGTTCATGCTGCCAGTCTTTGGATACGCCACTTGGGCCTACGGCAGCTTGCTGGCCCACACTGGCATGAGCTTAGCTGGCCGCCTCTGGCGCGGCTTCATGACTTATTTGCTGGGCTATCTGACCTGCGTCATAGTTATGGTGTCTCTCACTTATGCCCTGAATTGGTCTACGTTTAAAGAGGCCATGAAGCAGGAAATGCAAAAGCAAGCTAGCGCCGCTAAGCCGGCTGCTACACCACAGACCCGCTAAAGCTGGGGTTATCATCAAGGCACAAAAAAGCCCCCACTGAATCCAGTGGGGGGCTTTTCTTTTAAAGGCTACTGCAACTTATTGCCCCAGCACCATAGCAAACACCAGCGGCGCTACAATCGTAGCATCCGACTCGATAATAAACTTAGGCGTGTCCTGGCCCAGTTTGCCCCAAGTGATTTTCTCGTTGGGCACAGCACCGGAGTACGAACCGTACGAGGTAGTAGAGTCCGAGATTTGGCAGAAATAGCCCCACAGCGGCACGCTGGTGCGGCCTAGGTCTTGGTGCAGCATCGGCACTACGCAAATCGGGAAGTCGCCGGCAATACCGCCGCCAATCTGGAAGAAACCTACTTTGCTTTCCTCGGTAGCCTGCTTAGTGTACCATTCGGCCAGATAAATCATGTACTCGATGCCCGTACGCACGGTGTGTACATTCTTTACATCGCCCGAAATAACGTGGCCCGCGAAAATGTTGCCCAGTGTAGAATCTTCCCAACCGGGGCAGATGATCGGCAGGTTTTTCTCGGCGGCGGCCAGCATCCAGGAGTCTTTGGGGTCAATCTGGTAGTACTGCTCCAGCTCGCCCGACTTCAGGATTTGGTAGAAAAACTCATGAGGGAAGTACCGCTCACCAGCCTTGTCGGCCTGCTCCCAGAACTTCAGCACTGAGTGCTCGAGGCGGCGCATCGCCTCTTCTTCCGGAATGCAAGTGTCGGTTACGCGGTTCATGTGACGCTCCAGCAAGGCCTGCTCGTCGGCGGGCGTTAGGTCACGGTAATTAGGCACCCGCTCGTAAAAGTCGTGGGCTACCAAGTTGAAGATATCCTCTTCCAGGTTGGCACCGGTGCAGCTGATGATTTGCACCTTGTCCTGGCGAATCAACTCGGCCAGTTGGATGCCCATTTCGGCCGTGCTCATCGCGCCAGCCAGCGTGATCATCATTTTACCACCTTCCGCGAGGTGCTTGTTGTAGCCTTCAGCGGCATCAATCAGTGCAGCAGCGTTGAAGTGGCGGTAGTGGTGCTTGAGGAAGTTCGTTACGTTCATCGAATCGTCGTTCAGTGTAATAGTGGGTGTGCGGTGTACAATCAATCAGCAGTTCAGAATCGTTCATTACGAGCCCTGCTTAGTAAAGATTATTAGCAGCGCTCAATCCGACCTGGGTTGCTTACAAAAGCAGCTTTACTTAAGCTCCTCAATCATGAGGTTGTGGTTGGTGTAGATGCAGATATCTGCTGCAATGTGCAGGGCATCTTCTACCATCTGGCGGGCCGTAAGGTGAGGGGCGTGCTTCTTCAGAGCCAGCGCAGCGGCTTGGGCATACATGGCGCCTGAACCGATGGCCGCGACGTCGAAATCAGGCTCAAGTACGTCGCCAGTACCAGCAATGATGAGTAGCTCGTCTTTGTCGGCTACCACCATCATAGCCTCCAACTTGCGCAAATACTGATCTTTGCGCCACTCTTTGGCGAGTTCAATAGCAGCGCGACGCAACTGACCATTATAGCTGCCTAGCTTCTCTTCAAACTTATCGAGCAGCATAAAGGCATCAGCCGTGGAGCCGGCAAACCCGGTTACTACTTTGCCATCGTGCAGCTTACGAATTTTACGCACGTTGCTCTTGGCCACGTGCTTGTCCATGGTAGCCTGGCCATCAGCGCCCACGGCAATCTGCCCGTTGTGGCGCACTCCCAGGACAGTAGTTGATCTTATTTTCATGCTTAGGTGAGAATTAGTAATTGGCAGCTGTCAGAAAATACTTGTCATCCTACGAAGGAAGGACCTTGTCCAGCCGGAATGAGGTGTTCCAACTGGGCAAGGTCCTTCCTTCGTAGGATGACAGATGATTATTGGCTGGCACCTGCTTAGAAACGGGCCTGCAATTTAGCAAAGTAAAACCGGCCGTTCGAACCCATCTGCACTGGGTCCCAGGCGCCACCGGTTTCGGTGAGCTGTGGGTCGAAGCGGTTGGGGTATACATCAAACAGGTTGGAGCTGCCCACTGAGAGCTGCAAGTGGTCGGTGAGGGCGTAGCTGAGCGAGAGGTCGGTGGTGGTGCGGGGCTTATACACCTGCGGATTATCATCGTACCCAATCAGCTCAATCTCGGCGAAGCGCACAAAGCGCAGTAGCGCTCCAAAGCGGCCGAGCTGATAATCAAACGTGAGGTTGATCTTGGAGGGTGGCGCGGAAGCCTTCACAAAGGCCTGTTCACGCGGACCAAAAAACTCATCTTCGCGCCCGGCCAGTCGGCCCGAAGTCGTCACCCGGTCGATGCGCAAGCGGTTAAAGTTGGCAGCCAGCGTGGAATTCAACCGGCTGCCGGTTAGGATGAGTGAATGGCTCAACACAGCATCGAGGCCCAGCGAAGAAGTGGAAGCGGCATTGGCGAAAAACTGAGCTTGTCCCACGTTCAACGCCTGCAAATCAGCCCCAATCACAGGGTCGTCGTTGGAGAATTGACTGGTGAGGACCACCCGATCCTTTATCTTGATGTAATAGCCATCCAGAGTTAAGCTCAATGACGAGCCTATCCGGCTGGTTAGGCCTACGCTAGCGTTGGTGGAGGTTTCCTGCTTAAGGCTCGGAATGCCCAGTTTCTGGGTGACGACGCTGTTGTTGCGGGCCAACAGTACCTCCACGGCTTGACCCTCAATAAAGTTGGTGAAGGTGGAGTTGAAGTTGATTTGCGCTAGTGAAGGCGCCCGAAAGCCGGTGCTGAACGTGCCCCGCAAGGTCAAAAACTCGGTCAGGTTGTAGCGGGTGGCGCCTTTGTAATTGAGCGTACTGCCGAAGTCGCTGTAGTTCTCGTAGCGCAGAGCAGCGGCCAGCAGCCAGCGCTGGGTCACGTTCAATTCGGCATCAACGTACACGCCTATATTGTCGCGGTTGGCCTTAATGACGTCGCTGGGCTGATAACCGGGGAAGCCTTGGGAGCCGCCCGCTATGTCGGAGCCGGGCGCATAGTTGCGGTAAGAGGCTTCTTCGCCGGCAAAAAGTGAGTACCACTCGCGCCGATACTCGGCTCCGGCGGCCAGGTTAAAGCCTTGCAGCACCGTTTTGTAGTTGCGAGTGGCGCTCAGACCAACGACGTTCTGCTGGAGCTGAAAGCCCCCCGCATCAAACCTAGTAGGCGAACTCTCGCCTAACGTCGCGTTGAGCGTGTTGCGCAGGCCGTACTCAAAACGGTTGGAGCCGAAATTATTGCTCAAATCCAGGTCCCACTCGCCCACCATTACCCGCGCGCCGACCACCGCCGAGCCGTCTATGATGTCGCTGGTAATAATTGGGTCGAAGCCGTTGGGGTAAATGGCGGGCACGTTGCGGTCATCGTCGGGGAAGCGCGTCCAGGCGTAGGCGTCGCCCTTGCGCTTATTCATGCCGCCAAACGTGTAGATGTGGGCTTTGTCGCTGAGCGGAAACTTGGCGTTGAGGTAAGCCGCCGCATTCGACACTTCCGGGTCGCCGTACTGCCGCCGAGCTATGCCATCGGCCGAGGAGGGTACATCGGCGCGTTGGGTGTGCTCGCGCTTGTTGTAGTCGAGCGTGGCATTCACGAAACCACCTTTGCTCCCCACTCCGATACCATAGTTGGCATTGACGTTGAAATTGCCACCATCAAACGTCTCGTTGTCGAAGCGGTATTTCGCGTCGTAGGCGCCGTAGTTAGCGCTTACCGTCAGTTCGTCCACGCTGTTTTTCAGCACAATATTGATGACGCCGGCAATGGCGTCGGAGCCGTATTGGGCCGCCGCGCCATCGCGCAAAATCTCAATTCGCTGAATGGAAGCCGCCGGAATCACGTTCAAGTCGGTGCCGGTATTGCCCCGTCCGCGCGAGCCAAACAGGTTGACCAGCGCCGACTGATGCTGGCGCTTCCCGTTCACAAGAACCAACGTCTGATCAGGACCCAGGCCGCGCAAAGACGCCGGATCGACGTGGTCGGCGCCGTCGGAACCGGTTTGGCGGTTAGAGTTGAAGGAAGGCGCCACAAACTGCAGCAACTGATTTACATCGAGCTGCCCGGTTTTGGCCGTCACTTCCCGAATATCAATTATATCAACCGGCGAAGGCGAATCGGTGACGGACCGGTTTTGACTGCGCGAGCCGACCACCTGCACGGCATCCAGGCTGGTGGTGGATTCGGCCAGCCGCACGCTTATGGGGCCAGCGCCCCCACTCACTTCCTGGGGGGCAAATCCGATGGAGCTGATGACCAGCGTGGGCGACTGGGAACGAGCGCGCAGCGTGAATCGGCCACTGCCGTCGGTGCCGGTGCCATTGTTAGTGCCTTTTTCCAGCACCGTAGCGCCCACTACCGGCCGGTCCGCCACGTCCAGCACTTGTCCCGTTAGGGTTTGATCTTGCCCCATGGCCATGACACTAGTCAGGCACATCATTGTAATTGGTACTAGCTGTTTCATTGCTTAAAAAGAAAAGTGAATGGATGATTTGGCTAGATGGAGCAGGACAAAAACATATTGATTTCACAATAAAGCGAATAAATAAAAAAGCCAGCCCGTGAGGGCTGGCTTTTCAAAGCTAGAATACAAACTTAACTATCAGATCAGCATACGCATGGGGTCTTCCAACAGCGCTTTCAACGTCTGGAGGAAGGCGGCGCCCGACGCTCCGTCTACCACGCGGTGGTCGCAGCTCAGAGTCACTTTCATAATATTGCCCACGGCTAGCTGACCATCTTTTACCACGGCGGTCTGCTTAATGCCCCCACGGCCAGAATGCAGGCATCTGGGGGGTTAATGATGGCCGTAAATTCATCAATACCGAACATGCCCAGGTTCGAGATGGTGAAGGTGCTGCCCTCCCACTCGGCGGGTTGCAGCTTCTTGCTCTTGGCTTTGCCGGCCAGTTCTTTCACCTCGGCAGCAATAGTAGACAGCCCTTTACCATCAGCATTGCGCACTACGGGCACCAGTAAACCTTCGTCCACGGCTACGGCCACCCCGATGTTGACCATATGGTTCTGGCGAATTTTGTCGCCGAGCCATGAGGAGTTGATCGTTGGATGCTGCTTCAAGGCTACGGCCGCTGCTTTGATTACCAAGTCGTTGAACGACAGCTTTATGGGCGACAATGCATTGAGCTGGGTGCGAACTTCCATGGCGCGGTCCATGGTAATCTCCATCGTCAGATAGAAATGCGGGGCCGAGAACTTGCTTTCTGCGAGGCGGCGTGCAATGACGCGGCGCATCTGCGAAACGGGCGTATCGGTGTACGTGCCTTCGGGCTGAGCGCTGGTTGGTGCGGGAGCCGGAGCACTTGGCTGAGCAGCGGGTGCTGCTTTGGGCGCTTCAACAGGCGCGATGTATTCCGGTAGCGGTGCGGCAGCGGGCTTAGCGGCAGGAGCAGCGCCGGGCTGGAAGTTCTCCACGTCGCGCTGCACAATGCGGCCGTTCTCGCCGGAGCCTTTCACCTGGCTGATATCAATACCTTTTTCCTGGGCGATACGCTTGGCTAGTGGTGAAGCGAACAGGCGCCCCCCACTTGGTGCGGCATCGGCGGGTGCAGAGGTAGTAGCCGAGGCAGGGGCGGCGGTAGCCGGAGCCGCCGGAGCTTCGGCGGCAGGCGCTGCCGCTTCCGGAGCAGCCGCAGCGCCACCAGATTTGCCCCCCAGTAAGGCTTCGATATCGGCACCTTCCTCCCCGATGATGGCTAGTACACCGTCAACGGCTACCGATTCACCATCCTTCGGGCCGATATACAGCAGGGTACCATCTTCGTAGTTTTCCAGCTCCATAGTCGCCTTGTCGGTTTCTACTTCGGCCAGCACATCACCTGATTTTACTTTGTCGCCTACTTTTTTGAGCCAGCCGGCAATGACGCCTTCCGTCATCGTGTCGCTCATTTTGGGCATACGTACCACGGTTGCTTTTTTGCCATTGCCCGCGGCGGCGGGTGCAGCAGCTTGTGGCGCGGCGGCCGGAGCAGCAGGTGCGGACGTCGGAGCCGTTTTGGGTGCTTCAGCTACAGGAGCAGCATCTGCTTTGGGCGCCTCCTGAGCGGGTGCAGCGGCAGGAGTGCTGCCTCCGCTAATGCCGGCCAACAAGGCTGAAATGTCTTCGCCCTCTTTGCCTACAATAGCCAATACCCCATCTACGGGCACCGAGTCTTTTTCTTTGGGACCAATGTAGAGCAGAGTGCCATCCTCATAGTTTTCCAGCTCCATCGTGGCTTTGTCGGTTTCCACTTCGGCCAGGATATCCCCGGACTTCACTTTATCGCCTACCTTTTTGAGCCACGCCGCGATAACCCCTTCGGTCATCGTGTCGCTCATTTTGGGCATTTTTATGATTTCGGCCATCTGCTTGTTGGGCTTGGGTTGTGAAGGGTCAAAATTAGCCTGAAAATCTGCGCTGGCAAATGCTAAACGCAGGACGTGCGTAGGCTAATGAGCAAAAGTCAATTTTGGTACTAGAAAGGATACCTGTGTTAACGCAGCAAACCGCTTAGGGTGTTACGTCAAATGCGCTGTATCTAAAAAACTTCGCACCGAGAACATGGAGCCGGTGTAGTGCACCCGGTATAAGCACAGGTTGCGGTGCTCGAAGGCATCCATGTGGCTTAGGTTGTAGTTGAGTAGCTGGCACAACAGCACCCGCATAGCCCGTCCGTGCATACACACCAGAATAGTTTCTTCCTCCGGGCGGCTTATTATCAACTCAATAAAAGCCCGCTGGCGGGCCGCTACTTCATCCGGGCTTTCGCCGCCACTGAGCCGGGCGTGGGTTTCGCCCTTGGCCCACTGGTTCAGCACACCCTGATATTCAGCATCTTCTTCGGGCGTAATGCGGGTGCCTTCGCGCAGACCCCAGCTAATCTCGTTCAGGCCCGGATGCGCTTCGTGGGGCAAGCCCAGATCGAGGAAGCCCTGCACCGACTGCTGGGTGCGCTGCAAGGTAGAAGTGTAGACTTTATCGAACGCCAGATGTTTATACGCGGCGAAGAAACGGCGCGCCTGTTCGTGGCCGGCCGCGTTCAGGGAAGAGTCGACGCCGCTGCCCTGCACGATACCTTGCACGTTAAAATCGGTTTGCCCGTGCCGAATGAGGTATATTTTTTTGACGCTCACTTTACCCCTAGCTTTGTTGTGACGGGTCCGAAAGTACTGGTTTTTCAGGCCGCTGACCCAGCTTTTTTCATTTTCCCTTATGATACCACCCACCCCTACCCTCGAGCAGCTCAATGCTTGGTGTCGCAATACGATGGGCGAACACCTCGGTATGGAATTGACCGAAATCGGTGATAAACTGTTGGTTGGCCGCATGCCCGTTGATCATCGTACGCACCAGCCGATGGGCCTGTTGCACGGTGGCGCTTCCGTGGCGCTGGCCGAAACGCTGGGCAGCATAGGCGCCGCCTTGCAAGTCGACAGAACTAAGAAAGCCTGTGTAGGGCTCGAAATCAACGCGAATCACCTGAAAGGAGTTCGCTCGGGGTTTGTGGTTGGGCGGGCATTGGCCTTGCATGTGGGGCGCACTACGCAGGTGTGGGAAATCCGGATTACGCACGAAGAATCGGGGGACTTGGTGTGCGTGAGTCGTATTACCATGGCCGTCATTGATTTGCCCCCCAGAGCGGGTGAGGCCGCATGAGCCAGCGCCCCCGGCCTACGCTGGTCCCGTACCCCGGCAGTGAGCAGCTAACGCCGACGGAGCAGCTGCGGCAGCTGGTAGCCTTTGCCCTGCAGGCGGGCCTGCCGGTAGCGCTGTGGCGGCTACCTGGTGCGGCCCACGCGCAGCTTTGCCTAAGCTTCTCTTGGGAAGAAGCCCTGACTGGTTTGCCCCCCAACCTGGAACCCAGTGCGCCGGCAGGCTTCGCGTTCTTCCCTTTCCGCGACTCCGACCACAACCCGGCTTTGTTTCTGCCCGCCAACGTTTTTTTGACACGAGGCAAACCGGTCAGTTTTGGGTAAATAAGACCGGCATAGCCGACTTCCGATTAGCCGAGCTGCGGGAGTTTCTGCAAGCCACCCCGGATACGACTTCGCTACGTTGGCATCAGAGTCCGCAGCCGGCTCCTGCTACCGCTTCATTTGCTGAGTACACGGCGCTTGTACGGCGGGGCGTAGCAGCTATTGAGCAGGGAACGGTACAAAAAGTGGTGTCGTCGCGGGCAGCGCGCCAACTTTTGCCCCCCGACTTTGATGCGCTGCTGGCGTTCGAAGAATTGCAGGTACGTTATCCGCAGGCCTTTGTGTCGTTGGTGAGTGCACCGGGCGCGGGCACTTGGCTGGGCGCTACGCCCGAAGTATTGGCGGAGGTAACAGCAGAAGGCACATTTCGCACCATGGCCCTGGCCGCGACCCAACCCCTTACACCCGGCCTGACACCTCAAAAAGCCATTTGGCGGCAAAAGGAAATAGAGGAGCAGGCGCTGGTGGCCCGCTACATTGTGAGTTGCTTTAAGCAGCTGCGCCTTCGCGAGTACGACGAAATCGGCCCCCGTACCGTGGTAGCCGGCGAATTGCTGCATCTGCGCACCGATTTTGCCGTGCATTTGCGGCAGGTGCCGTTTCCATCTTTAGGCACCGATATGCTTCGCTTGCTCCATCCCACGTCGGCGGTGGGTGGAATGCCCCGGCAAGCGGCGCTCGACTTTTTGCATCAATACGAAGGCTACGACCGGGCGTATTACAGTGGATTCCTAGGCCCGGTAAATCTACCGCAGGCAGGCGTGGCACGCTTGTTTGTGAATCTGCGCTGCATGCAGCTCCGTCCCACCGAAGCAATTCTGTACGCCGGCACTGGCCTCACCATCGACTCCGACCCGGAACGGGAGTGGGAAGAAACTGAGCTGAAACTCCAGACCGCCGGAGCAGTTTTAGAAGGATAAATCTGCTCACATAAAAATGGTAGTTATATTAAAACGTGGTCATGCAGGCAGTTTATAACATCGCGGAAATTTGTGCGCGCCACGGCATTACGGATGTGGTGCTGTCGCCGGGCTCGCGGTGTGCGCCCTTGACCATTGCCTTTGCCCGTCATCCTGAGATTCGGGTGCGCACAGTGCCCGATGAGCGGGCCGCCGCGTTTATCGGGTTGGGCTTGGCGCAAAGCCAGCGGCGGGCAGTGGCGCTGGTGTGCACTTCCGGCACGGCAGGCCTGAACTACGCGCCAGCCGTGGCCGAAGCGTATTTTCAGCAGATTCCGCTCGTTATTTTCACCGCCGACCGCCCGCCGGAGTGGATTGATCAGCTCGACGGCCAGACCATTCGCCAAACCGACCTGTATGGTGCGCACGCCAAAGGGACGTTTACATTTCCCGCCGATACCAACCACGCCGATGCCAAGTGGCATTCGGCCCGCATTGTGTCGGAGGCAATTAATAGTGCCCAACAATTTCCGGCCGGGCCAGTGCAGGTGAACATTCCCCTTCGCGAACCCTTTTATCCAAAAGCTGGCCAGGAGCTGCGGTTTGAGGAAGTCAAAGTAATACGGGAGCAGGCCGGCACGCCAACTTTGCCCCCCAGCAAGCTAACTAGCTTGGCCCAGGCCCTGCGCGATACTTCGCGGTTACTCGTGGTGGCCGGCCAGCATGTTTTTGATGAGCAGTTGGTGCGCAGTCTGCGGAAGTTTGCGGCCGCGTATCAGGTGCCGGTAGTGGGCGATGTGATTGCGAATGTGCATCAGCCGGTGGGGGGCAATTCTGAGGCTTCCGGCACCGCGCCGATGGGGCATCAGGATGTATTTTTGGCCGTGCCGGATGCAAGTCTGAAAGCTAACCTGCGCCCGGAATTGCTCATCACGTTTGGGCAGTCGCTGATTTCGAAAGCGTTGAAGCTATATCTGCGCGAATTTGCCCCCCAGCAGCACTGGCACGTGCAAGCCGCCGGCCCAGTCGCCGACACCTTTAAGTCTCTGACGCGCATTATTCGGCTGGAGCCCACCACTTTTTTCGAGCAATTGCTATTGCTTGATAAACACCATTTTACGAGCTCAGAACTAACAACGGCCAAGGCAAACAGGCTTACAGCAGCGGCCGATGTTACCCGCGTTGCTCCTGCTGCCGTGCCATTGGGTATTCCGACACCCGGAAGCGCATCGGAATCTACAGATGCAGCCGATATTTCCTATGCGTCGCATTGGCAGCGCGCAGAGCAGTGGGCGGATGGCTTTTTAGCTGATTTTTTTGCTGGTCAAAACCAGCCTTTCAACGAGTTTACGGCCTTTCAGCACACGCTCCAGCTTCTTCCCAAAAACACGGCCCTCCACCTAGCCAATAGCATGGCCGTGCGCTACGCGAATATTTTGGGGTTGGATAACTGTGCTGCTACGGAGGTTTTTGCCAACCGTGGCACCAGCGGCATCGATGGCTGCACCAGCACGGCGGTGGGTACGGCGCTGGCACAGCCCAACCGGCCCGTGGTGCTGCTCACCGGCGACGTGGCGTTTTTTTACGACCGCAACGCGCTCTGGCACAATTACCCGCTGCCCAATCTGCGTATTGTGTTGTTCAATAACCACGCGGGGGGCATTTTTCGCCTTATCGACGGACCGCGGCAGCAGCCGGAGCTGGAAGAGTTTTTTGAAACGCATCAGCCGCTTACCGCCGAGAATACGGCGCGCGATTTCAACCTGCGCTACTTCCCCGTTTCTACTTTCGCCGAACTAGAATCGGCTTTACCGGTTTTCTTTGCACCCGAAGGCGGCGCGGCCTTATTGGAAATTACTACCGACAGCGCCACCAACGCGGCCTTTTTTGAGCACTACCGTACTTCTGTCAGAACCTCTTTCTCTTAGCATAATCACCTTCTCTATGGCCATTACCTGGACTCCCATCAAGGAATTCCGCGAGATTCTCTTCACCTTCCACGAAGGCATCGCCAAAATCAGCATCAACCGCCCGCAGGTGCACAACGCTTTCACGCCGCTCACGGTGCAGGAGATGATTGAGGCTATGGATATCTGCCGCAACCGCACCGACATTGGCGTAGTTATCCTCACCGGCGAAGGCGGCAAGGCGTTCTGCTCGGGCGGCGACCAGAGCGTGCGCGGCCACGGCGGCTACGTGGGCGAAGACACCGTGCCCCGCCTCAACGTGCTCGATTTGCAGAAGCAAATCCGCTCCATTCCTAAGCCCGTTATTGCGATGGTGGCTGGTTGGGCCATCGGCGGCGGTCACGTGCTGCACGTAGTTTGCGACCTGAGTATTGCCGCTGAAAACGCCCGCTTCGGCCAGACGGGTCCCAAAGTAGGTTCCTTCGATGGTGGCTTTGGGGCGAGCTATCTGGCCCGCGTAGTAGGCCAGAAAAAAGCCCGCGAAATCTGGTTCCTCTGCGACCAGTACGACGCGCAGGAAGCCCTCGACATGGGCCTTGTGAATAAAGTAGTGCCGCTGGAGCAGCTCGAAGAAACGACCGTGGCTTGGTGCCGCAAGATCCTCGAAAAAAGCCCCCTGGCGCTACGTATGCTCAAATCCAGCTTCAATGCTGAGCTTGATGGACAAGCTGGCATTCAGGAGCTGGCTGGCAATGCTACGCTGCTCTATTACCTGAGCGAAGAAGCCAAGGAAGGCCGCAACGCCTTCGTTGAGAAGCGCAAGCCTGACTTCGACAAGTACCCTAAGTTTCCGTAACTGGTAATTGATTTTTATAAAAAGGCCTGTACCACGTGGTACAGGCCTTTTTATTTACAACAATCTAATGAGGACTAACTCGGGTAATACCAGAGCACAGCGGGGCTAGCATTGAATTATATAAATAATAGTTATGATGCAATACAGGTAAACAATTCATATATATTGATCCTTCAAACCCACTCTATGCGCAGCCCTTCTTTACTCCTGCTTCTGTTGTTCTCTTTGAACGCATTTGCACAGCTAAAATCCACGTCTATCACCTACCCTGAGGCTGTTTTTACCGATACAGCCCGGATGACGAAGATTCGGAGAGCCCTGCCCGTGCTCGACAGGATGTATAAAAAATATGCTACTGCTATGCATGCACCGGGCTTTGTGTACGGGGTGATGGTTGATGGACAGCTACTCGCATCAGGTGGTACTGGTTATGCCAATATTGACCAGAAAATCCTCGCCACTCCGCAATCAGCTTTTCGGATTGCTTCCATGACCAAGAGCTTCACCGCTATGGCGATTCTGAAGCTCCGTGACGCAGGGAAGCTCCGCCTTGATGACCCTGTGTCGCGCTACGTACCCGGTTTTAAAAAACAGCACTTTCCGACTGCCGACGCTCCGGTAGTAATCATTCGGCATCTTCTTACGCATGCGGCGGGCTTACCGGAAGATAACCCTTGGGGCGACCGTCAGCTGGCTATGAGCGATGCGCAACTGGTTGACTTTATTAACAATGGGCTCAGCTACTCAAACAATCCGGCAGTAACGTATGAATACAGTAACCTTGGATTTATTACCCTAGGATACATTATCAGGAAAGTCTCAGGGAAGCCTTACCAACAGTATATAAACGAAAATATATTGAAGCCTCTAGGCATGACGCACACATACTGGGACTATGGCCAAGTGCCTCCTGCCCAATTAGCGCATGGATACCGTTGGCTGGAGGAACAATGGGTAGAGCAGCCTATGCTACATGATGGTGCCGGCGGGGCAATGGGCGGCCTAATCACGACTATGGAAGACTTTGGCAAATACATGGCCTTTTATCAATCGGCTTGGCCAGCTTCTAGCGCACCAGATAAAGGCCCCGTGAAAAGAAGCTCGTTACGGGAAATTCAGTACCCATCAAATTTGATTGGCCAGAATGCCCAATACAAATACCCATCTGGGCGCGCTTGTTCGCTGATGGCGGCGTATGGCTATGGCATACGGTGGAGCAAGGATTGTGAGAACCGGGTGACAGTTGGGCACAGCGGCGGGCTGCCGGGCTTCGGTAGCAACTGGGCGATTTTGCCTGATTATGGTATTGGGCTAGCGTGCTTCGCAAACGTTACATACGCCCCCACTTCCCCCATCGTGATCCGGATGCTTGACACGCTCGCGACACTAGCTGACCTGAAGCCTCGCCAGCTTCGTCCTTCTAGCGTATTGAATGAGCGTAAGGATCAGTTAGTGGAGTTCTTACCATCTTGGAACGAGGCTGAAGCAAGCGGTATTTTCGCAGATAATTTCTTTCTAGATTACTTCACTTCCTCTTTGCGCAAAGAAGCAACTACACTTTTTGAGCAGGCTGGTAAGATTGTGCGAGTTGGAGAACTAGTTCCACAAAATGGGTTACGGGGCAGCTTCTTATTAGAGGGAGAAAAGAAGAATCTAGAAGTAAGCTTCACCCTCACACCCGACCAAGTACCCCGAATTCAGGCGTATTACATCAGGGAAAAGAAAAAGTAAGTACCTGTTTAGTAAGGTTACTTCACGGCCACTTTACCCATGTATTGCATTAAGCCTAACTTCTGTTCCGAGCTTATATCAGACTAATATCCCAAACTAAAGGCTAAGCCAAAAGCTTACAGTAGCAATGATCAGGCAGAATTTTGTTAGAAACGTGTAAATATTAGTTGATATAATACTATATTAAACTTGAAGCCTTAACATGGGATTTCAAGGTCAGTATGAAAGAGACACAGATTTGCCAAGGCTGCTGGGAGCATATGCATATGCCGACTGCCATACGTGGTCCTTTTTCTGCTTTCTTCAGAACGTTTGGTATCAAACGAAGCAAAATGCATCCTAATATGTGCACCTTTTGCGAGAGCAATTTTGCCAAGATAATGAAGCATAAACAGGTCCCTGTTTCTACTACCATTCTCTTCGCTGATATTCGGGGCTACACAGATTTGTCGCAGCAAGTAGAACCTGAGAAGCTGAACGAACTGCTACACCATTTTTACGACCGATGCTCAGCGGCAGTATGGGAAAAAGACGGGATTGTCAACAAGTTCATTGGTGATGCTGTGCTGGCCATCTTCAATTTCCCATTAATTAGGAAAGACCATGTGCAAAATGCCGTTAGCGCCGCTGTGCAACTGCAAAAAGACTGTCAGCATATGAAGGAGGAAATTGGCTTACGTGATCTCCAAACGCTTGGGGTGGGCATCGGAATTCATACCGGTGAAGCCTACGTGGGGGAAGTGGGAACCACTTACAAAGATTTTACCGCTATAGGCCCGGTGGTTAATCTGACATCGAGGCTTCAGGGCGCGGCTGGCGTAGGCGAAATTATGGTCACGGAAGAAGTCTTCAAGGAAGTGAAAGAGCAATTTCCAGATGCCGAAAAGAAAGTCCTTACTCTCAAAGGCATTCCTAATCCTGTAGAGGGCTATGTTCTTGTCTAACAATATATTGTTGAGGAAAACTATTACCAGGATTGAGTTTAAAAGAATAATTTAAGCAGGCCTAAAACCAACTCAGGGGGCAACACTTTACAATCATTTATAGCCCATCAGTAGCCGCCAACCGCGAACAAGAAGTCGTATTAAACTTCCATCGATAATACACGACTGGAACAGAAACGACATGGCCAGCGAATCTCAACGTACTACGCGGGCCCTGGATAGCTCTTCCTCCTACTGGCTCACCCGCTTTGTTATGCTGCGCCTGTTGGGCGTCATCTATGCCGTGGCTTTTCTCGTGGCAATCAACCAAATCATTCCCCTGATTGGCTCTAATGGCCTCCTTCCCGTAGGAATCTACCTAAAGCAGGTGAGCGATGCACTCGGTTCAAATGGGGCAGGCTTCACCCGTTTACCGTCGCTTTTTTGGCTCTGGCACTCGGACGCGGCCCTGCTCATGGCGGCTTGGGTCGGGTTTGTGCTTTCCTGCGTGGTAGTGGCCGGCTACGCGAATGCCCTGCTGCTGGCGATGCTCTGGTTTCTCTACATTTCCTTTGTGCACGTGGGCCAGGAATGGTATGGTTACGGCTGGGAAATTCAGCTTACGGAAACTGGTTTTCTCGCCATCTTCCTTTGCCCCCTGCTTGATCTGCGGCCTTTTCCGAGGTACGCGCCCCCCATGCCCATCATCGTTTTATTTCGATGGCTGGCTTTCCGCATTATGCTGGGGGCCGGATTAATTAAACTGCGCGGGGATGAAATATGGCGCAACAGTACGGTCCTCTATTACCATTTCGAAACGCAGCCTATTCCCGGCCCGCTGAGCCGCTGGTTCCATTTTCTGCCGCGCCCCATGCTTCAGGTTGGCGTCTGGTTTAATTGGCTGGCCGAGATTGTAGCGCCCTTCTTCGTGTTCTGGCCTCGGGTAGCACGCCACATCGCGGGAGCGGTAATCGTGTTATTTCAGATCAGCATCATTCTGAGCGGCAACCTCTCATTCCTAAACTGGCTGACGATTGTGCCGGCGCTGGCTTGTTTCGATGATGGCTTCTGGTCCAGAATTCTTCCCCGTCGCCTCGTTGGTATGGCAGAAGAAGCGGCTGAACACGCTGAAGAATCCAGACCCTTGCTTACCACCGCCTGGGTTGTAACAGCTCTTATCGCCATTCTAAGCATTAAGCCTGCCCTGAACATCGTGTCGCCGGGGCAAATTATGAACACCTCCTTCGACCCACTGGACCTTGTAAATACCTACGGCGCCTTCGGAACGGTGGGAAAGGAAAGGTTGAACGTGGTGTTTGAAGGAACGATGGATGAGAACCCCACCGACCAAGCCAACTGGAAACCCTATATCTACAAAGGTCTGCCAGTGGCTCTGGACGAGCGGCCGTCCCAAATTGCCCCCTACCAACTGCGGTTAGACTGGCAAATGTGGTTCGCTTCCATGTCGTCCCCCGCTGAGTACCCTTGGACGGTGAATTTGGTCTGGAAACTTTTGCACAACGATCCAGGCACGGTGAGTCTGTTTGCGAGTAATCCTTTTCCCAATCAGCCGCCACGCTATATCCGGGCTGTGCTGTACCGGTATTCGTTTGCGGAGCCCGGCAACGACCAAGGGCTTTGGTGGAATCGAGAGCGAGTAGGCATCTGGCTAAGAGCTATGTCCGCCGAAGATCCGCAGTTGATTCAGGTCCTGCAAAGCGCCGGGTGGATTCCGCTGGATGGACCTATGAAATAACCCAGATGCGGCCGCAAAATTTGCCCCCCGCCTTCCTGCGTGTTAGTGCTAGAGCAGGTACTTTTTTCCGTTATTTACACATGGCAATCTTGTTGCCGATGACTCATCAAATAACCAGTTGCCCTATGAAGTCTTTGTTACTACTAGCTCTCTTAGGCTTTTTCGCGGTATCCGCGGCCACTGCCCAGACTACCCAAGCCGCTGCTGGTGTAGCTGCCGCCCCAGATAAGGCCAAGGAAATGATGGTGGTAGACGCTTCGTGCGGGCAATGCAAGCTGGGACTCCCGGGCAAAAGCTGCGATTTGGCGGTGCGGATTGATGGCAAAGCCTATTTCGTCGACGGGTCCGACATCGATTCGCACGGGGACGCGCACGCAAAAGACGGCTTCTGTAGCGCCATTCGCAAGGCGGAAGTGCAGGGCGAAGTAGTTGACAACCGCTTCAAAGCCAGCTATTTTAAGCTTTTGCCGGAGCCCGCCAAAGCTAACTAGTTGCCTATTCAAGGTCTGACCGCTAAGCCGACCTGAAATACACCATTGATACTCAGACTCGCTCCCCAACCCGTATGCCTACTGCTGTCAAATGGGGTGTAATGCTTCGATAATTTCTGGATGGCTGGCGGTATGGCTGTTGCGAGTCCGAACGCTTTTCCCACAGCATACCTATTCCCAGCCCTGAGTATACTTTCATTGTTGGCTGGCGCACATAGTAAATATCAGCTCGCACTAGTAAGGCGGCTGCCTTTGTAGTTGTACTGGAGCTTGTTTGTATACCGGCAGTGATGACGTCTCTTTTCTGCTTGATGTAGGATGCCTGCCCACTCACCCCGACGACCGGACTAAAGAAATACCGATAGCCTACACTCATTGGGCCTAGCGTCGATTTTTCGATTTTAGAATTGCTATATCCCCAACCTAGATCGAACTCGATAGTTAGCGGCTTAACAAATCCGTAAGATAGATATACCTCATGCGGGTGTTTCTGAGCCACTAAACGCTCAGAAACCGATAGTATCGACACTAACAGTATCAGGTATTTCATCTAGATAGATCAGCCAGATCGTGTAAACAATATACAATTATTAATTAGTATGATCCTATTATAATATATAAATATACCTTTTGCTATACCCGGTAGATATGACTCCGCTTTATGCACTCGCCCGTATTATTCTTCAATGAGACAGAAAATAGATTCCCATATTCTTGACAGCAAGTAGGAAGCTAAGAGATTATTTCCTTCTATTATAGGAGTAGGCAAATGTTGCGTTTGTACTGGCTGATTGACTATAATAATGCTTCTAACTTGGCCAAAGATTTACTCCTAGCCGAAGGCATGGCAGACCCCACATACGACGAAGCTATCCGGCGAATTCGGCGCATGCATTGGCTGCACTACCCTATACAGGCAGCCGTCATGGCCGCATTCGTCTTGGCCGCCAGCCGCCGAACCGCCGGATCAGGAACCGTAAATCCGCAGCTTGCCACATGGCCGGCACTTTTGCTCCTGGGGGCTTATTGCTGTTGGTGGGTGTGCTCGTGTACCTGGTTTCTTCCCAGATTAAGCCGAACCTACGCCGGCCAGCGACGGAGAACCTGCGGCTGTACCAAAGCCGCATTTTTCTACGCAACAGCCTATTAGGGCTCACTGGCTTACCACCGCTCGTCACTTTCACCATCACCAAGAGTCCCATCGATTTAGTATTCTTCGGGTGTTTATTGCTCACGCTCTGCGCGGTAATGGCACCTTCGGCCAAAACGTATCAGCGGTGGCTTATTGGGTAACGCTGTACTTCCGGCCTTGGTCTACTAGTGGCAAGGCTCACTCCTAACTAATTATTTATGAGAATTTCAGTACTCTGCACCTTTTCCCTACTGCTCGTCGCGGGCGGACTTCGGGCCCAACAAAAGACTGTTCAGAAAGATATTGCCGCCGCTTTGACGGCTATCAAAGATTTTGAGAAGCAGGCATGGAAGCGCGACAGCAGCAGCAATCATGTATTGCGCTCCCGAACGGAAAGCAGCTTTATAGCCAAAGGGCTTTTCTACCAGAAAATCAACGCGCAATTAAAGGCGATTAAGAAAAAGGATCTGTCGTTTGACGACCAGATTAACCTGGAGTTATTAAGCCACGATGTACTGGATGAATTGGCCGAGTATCAGTTCAAATCCTATTTGAATCCCATCCAAACCGATGCTGGTTTTCATGCTAGTTTAGCGTCGAGAGGCAATGCTACTATCAATTCTAAAAAGGATGCCGAGCAGTACATTATTCTCATAAAAGACATCCCGCGTTTTGTCGATGAGAACTTGCAATTAATGCGTCAGGGCATTTCTTTGGGTATCACGCAGCCCCGAGAAGTGCTTAATGGCTATGAAATCAGCTACACCCAGCACATAGTAGCAACGGCTGAGCAATCGGTGTTTTGGAAGCCTTTTACTAAGAAACCAGCCGCAATTTCCGAGGCTGATTGGGCAGCCTTGCAAACTACTGCGAAGGCCGTCATCACGAAGGATGTAATTAGCAGCTACCAGAAGATCAAGACGTTTTTTGATCAGGACTATTTACCCAAAGCTCGTCCCACGCTGGGCGCCTCAGGGTTTCCGGATGGCCGTGCCTATTACGAGGACCGAGTGCGGCACTTTACGACCACCAGTCTCCCGTCGGAAGAGGTGTATCAGCTTGGCTTGAGGGAAGTAGCGCGGATAAGAGGGGAAATGGACAAGGTTATTCGGGACGTGAAGTTCAAAGGCGACTTTAAAGAGTTCATTGCCTTTTTGCGCACCGACCCGCAGTTTCAGCCCAAAACAGCCGATGCCTTATTGAAGGATGCCGCCTACATCGCGAAAACCGTGGAGGGCAAATTGCCTTCGCTCTTTGGCAAACTGCCCCGACAGCCATTTACGGTAGTGCCCGTACCGGAACATTTAGCCCCCAATTATACCGCAGGACGATATTCGGGTGCACCCATCAGCAGCACCCGGGCCGGTCAATACTGGGTAAACACGTCCAACCTACCAAACCGTACGCTGTACACGCTGGAGTCGTTGACGCTGCACGAGGCGGTGCCGGGTCATCATTTGCAGAATGCCTTGACGCAGGAGCTGACCGATTTGCCTGAGTTCAGGAGAAACAACTACATCAATGCCTTTGGCGAAGGCTGGGGCTTGTACAGCGAATACCTGGGGCACGAAATGGGCTTCTACAAGGACCCATATAGCTTATTTGGCCGGCTGACCTACGAAATGTGGCGGGCCTGCCGCCTCGTGATTGACGTGGGCATTCACTCCAAAGGCTGGACGCGGGCCCAAGCCGTGGCCTACCTAGCCGATAACACGGCACTTTCCCTGCACGAAGTAAATACGGAGGTCAACCGCTACATTTTGTGGCCGGGGCAGGCGCTGGCCTACAAAATGGGCGAGTTGAAAATCAAGGAAATGCGCCAAAAGGCGGAAGCCGCGTTGAAAGACGACTTCGACGTTCGCGCCTTTCACGACATGGTGCTTTCCAACGGCACCGTCACGCTCTCTATTTTAGAGAAGATGACAGACCGGTTTATTCAGCAGCAACAGGAAAAAACAAAAAATAAGAAGAGCTAACTGGGCTTCGGTGGCATACCTTCTAACTAGTGCGGAGTTGTAGGTCGTATTCTATGGCAACAACCAGTTTACAGCCAGTCTATCGCTACCCGACAAACTAGACCGGTGTGGGTGACTAATTATTCAGGTTAAAAAATGGAGCCGTAACCTTCACAAGCGCAGCACCAGGCACGGAAGAAGCTTTCCTGCTCCGGGTCTTGTTGGCCCTGTCTCTCCTTTTCTCTGAGCGAATTATCCGTGTTGGGAACTAACAGGGAAACGGGCAGCTTCGGAGCACCCACAAGGGTAACGGGTTTAACGGATGGCGCGGAAGTTGGCTGAGTCGGTTTCATGGCCTGATTCTCTTGGTTCCTCTCTTAAGGTAAGCAACAAAGCTGGCTTTCCCAAGCGGGACGATGGCTATACCTTCACTTTCAGCTACAGACTCCCAAAGCAGCACTCTAACTTTCCCACTTTATTGTTGCGTATAGGGAAGCATCTAATTCTAAAGCCTGCACTTCCCAAGCATCAATGCCTGACTCTGCTCTGCTCCCCGATTCTCTCCTGCTCAACGGCCGCGAATTTCACTACGCCGACATCAAGCAATATCCCGCCAACACGCCCGTAGATCTAAACGGCTACGAGGCTAAGGTGCTAGACTTTTGTCGGCAGTGGTTGAATGGAGCGCTGGAATTTGGTTTACAAACCTCGGGCTCTACAGGTGAGCCGCAGCGCATAGCCCTTCGACGGCAGCAGCTTGCAGCCAGTGCGCGGCGCACCGGCGACTACTTCGACCTGGGGCCCGGCGACCGGATGTTGGTGTGCCTAAACTGTGAGTACGTGGGCGGGCTGATGATGCTGGTGCGTGGCCTAGAGTTGAATCTGCACCTGACCATCGTGGAGCCCCACGCCGACCCGCTGGCTCTGGTGCCGACTGAAGCCACCTTTGACTTTGCTTCTTTCGTGCCTCTGCAACTGCGCACGGTGCTGGATAATGGGCACGCGGCCCGGCTCAATACGATGAAGGCCATTCTGGTGGGCGGTGCGGCCGTGGAAAGTGGGTTGGCGCAAGCCGCACAGGCCCTGACAGTGCCCGTATACCACACGTATGGCATGACCGAAACCGCCTCGCATATTGCCCTACGCCGCTTAAATGGCCCCGACGCCTCCCCAACCTACAAAGTCTTGCCTGGCATTCATGTGGACCAAGATGAGCGCGGCTGCCTGACTGTGCGCGCCGACGTCACCAACGATCAGCTCATCGTGACCAATGACCAAGTGCGCCTGCTGCCCGAGGAGCACGCGTTTGAGTGGCTGGGTCGCGCCGACTTTGTGATTAACTCCGGGGGCGTGAAGGTGCAGGCCGAAAAGGTGGAGCAGGTGCTGGAAGTGGCGCTGGCCGAACTAAATTTACCCCCCAGGCGTGCCTTTGTGGCCGGCCGCCCCGATGAGCGCCTAGGCGAGCAAGTCACGGCTTTTCTGGAAGGCGAAGCCCTGTCAGCAGCTAAGCGTGAGCAGTTACTGGCGTTGCTGACCGAGCGCCTGGGCCGGTATGAGCTTCCCAAAGAGCTGTTGTATGTAGCGCAATTTCAAACCACGGCATCCGGCAAGCTTGATCGGCGGGCAACGCTGAAAGCTGCACTGGCGACCGGCGCGAACAGCAATCCGAACAGATAAGGATCCCCACCGTGTTACTCAGAGAGTGACCGGCTACGCCAGTACTGCCTCCGTCACCCGACTGATGTCGCCGCTTACTTTCTGAATAAACTCCAGTTGCTCCAGCACCTGCCGATCGTCGGCGGTGGGGGCTTTTCTGCTTGCGCCGCTGGGGCTGCAGGTAGCGCGGGCACCGGTTCGGGCGGCGCGGTGGGGGTCAGCTTTTGCAGGCTGGTAGTCAGGGCAGATAAGGCCCGGCGCAGGGCCCGCTGCCCTTCTGCGGAAAGCGCCCTGGAAGGCTGAGCCCGCAGGGCGGCACTCAGCGTGGCGATGTTGGAAGACAGAATATGGTTGAGCACCACAAACTGATGGACATCCTCACTACGCTGCTGCTTGCTTTTGGGCTCGGACAGCATGCGCTGAAAAGCCGCTGCCAGGTTGGCTGAACTCACATACACGTCTTTGCGCGCCAGTCGGTAGTGGATAAAATCGGGAGGATGGCCGGCTATGCTTTCGGCTAACTGTTGCAAATAGCGACGGTTGGCCGACAGCACCCGGGCCATGTAATCGCGCAGCTGCTCCGACTCCCAGTTGGGAAACAGCAGGTAGCCCGCCGTCAGGGCGATAAAGCAACCGACCACCGTATCCAGCACCCGCTCCTGGGCCACGGCCAGGTAGCTTCCGCCCAGAAAGCTGAGCATGACAACCACGAAGGACGTGATGAATGTGACGTAGGTGAGGTAATGACGGCGTTGAAAGCTGAAAGCCAGCACCATCAGCAGCAGTAGAAAGACGAATTGCAAAGTCTGACTGGTGATGCCCACCAGCAGCAGCACCCCCAAAAAGCCCCCAGCAGCGTCCCGATGATGCGCTGGTAGTTACGCTGCTTGGTCAGGCTAAAGGCTGGCTTGAGCATATAGATCGTCGTCATCACGATCCAGTAGCTATGGCTGCCGGCAAACACCAGCTTCGCGATAAGAAACGCCACTCCGCTGGCCAGCAGTACGCGCACCGCGTGGCGAAAAATGGCCGACTTAAACGTCAGGTTGCTGCGCAAAACGCCTATGCCGTAGTCCTGATGCGATACAAAGCGGCCGTACTCCACCTCCGCCGTGCGGCGAGTGGGCTTGTGAGCCTGGGTATTGAAATAGCCTATCACGTCTTCCAGGCGCTGAACGAGGTTTCGCAGACTAATGAGCAGTTTCTTCAAAACCAGCGTACGCACCTCTGGGTGTTGCCTGCCTACGGCCTCAATATGAGCCTGCAAGTGCTCCAGCTGCTGGCTGTAGTTGGGGGCCGCATGAAACCCGCGGTTGGCCTGCATCGCTAGGCTAATTGTGTCCATTTCCTCAGCCAGCTGCTCTATCAGTCGGCCTACCTCCGTCAGCACGCCCGTATTCTGAAATTGCGCCCGCAAGGCCGCGTAGTCGTAGTAAGTGGCGGTGATGTGCTCGTACAAATCAACCACGTCCACAAAGGTGAGCAGAAGCCGGCGGCTCTCGGGCGTGGATTCGCGCACGATCTGCCGGGTTTTGAACAGGAGCTCGCGCACGGCCTCCTGCTTTTCATTCACCACTACCTGTTGGGCCACCAACTGGCGGTAACTCCTGTTCAGGTCGGTGTGGGCGTGGTAAAAGCTTGCCTTTATTCGGAGAAACTGAGCAATAGCGTGTACACATTCGCCGATGGCCAGCTGGGCCGGTCGGTAGGGCCACACGCGAAAAATCAGCAGTCCCAGCGCCATATACCAAATGCCCCCAGTAGGGTCAGCAGACTGTGCGTGAGCACTTGCGGCGGCGTAAGCGGCCGATCCATGTTCAGAATCATGATCAGCAGCGCCGCCGAGCCCAGCGCCGCCGCCCGGTTGCCATAGACGTTGAACATGGTAAATAGAAAGCTGAGCACCAGCACTTCCAACCCCATCGTCCAGGGGCTGAGTCGGGCAAAACCGGTAAGCATCGCTACCAGGAATATGGCCAGGTTGCCGTAGAGCATGCCGTTGCGCTTGTGCTTTACCGGTCCCGGCGAGTCGATCAGGCTAATACACAGCGCCCCGATGGAAAGGGAAATACCCGTGTCAAGTTGTCCAATTTGCCCTAGCAGCAACGGCGGCAGCAGTACCGCCAGGGTGATGCGCACGCCATCTGAGAAATCCTGACTGAGTAAGAAGTATTGTATTTGACGGGTCGCATTAGTCATGGGGCGAGGGCGCACAGCGGAGCCGGAATAGCGGGGCAAAGTAAAAGCATTCGGTGCGCCACTGTGCAATTGTACGCATAAGACCAGTTCAAGCGTATTGCCGGCGCGGTGCTCAGCGGATGCCGCAGCACTACGATAACGCTTTCATTCATTTTGGCCAGCATGTAGCCAGCTTAAAAGGCGCACTACTGTTGCCCCCTACAATTCGACCAATTCTCCTCATAATTGGGATGAGCAAGTCGATTTATAGCAAGGTGCAGCCTCTACTTCTGCCAATCCCTTGCGCGTAGGCCATCCTGCGAAAACAGCTTCTGGCGGCCGCGCGTTATCTTGTATAAGTCGCCCAGAAACAGCTTAACGCGGCCGTAGAAGATGACGCCGCTCAACTCATCTTCCAGCTTATCATTGATAAACAGCATCTGACGGTACCCCGCCCCCGCCCCCAAGCCCAGCCACTGAAACACCCGATAATGGCTGGCGATGGAAGGTTCCAGAATATAAATCTGGTCTTTGGCGGAGCGGCGCACTTTACCATCGGGAAGCCGGTAACGAGAGTAAAAGCTACCGACGCCTATCTGCACGGGCGTGCTCACTTCCCAGCGTGGGTTGCCGACGAGCACGTACTCGCCGTAGCCTACTAGGTAGCGAAAGCGCAGCTCATCGCGGGTATTGGGGGGCAAATCTGGCGGCAGGGGCGCATCGGTGGGCACGCCGCCGCTGAGCAGGTACACGCCTAAGCCAGCTCGCAGGCGCCCATTGAACTCGATGCCGCCTTTCAGGCCATTGATACCAACTACTTTCCCATTGAGCAGCGAAAACCGCTGGTCGAACTGAAATACGGGCCGGCGGTGGCGCTGGCGCACAAAGGAGCTATCGGCCACAGCGGATATCCCCGCTCCGCACGACGGGGCCTGCGCCCCCAGCAGCAACACCAGCACCAGTAGAAGTAGACTGACCTTATTCACAGGCGAAAAGTACGCGACTATCGGGTACGGCCGTACCTCTGCCCATACGCGCAACTAACAATCAGGGTGCCTAGCTACTTTAGTCTGCAAGTCATGTATAGGGTTTAATCGCTTTATTATCAACGTATAATGAAAAAATATAGATGCCGTTATATACATTCACGTCGGCTGGTTCAGTTGCTTGGATATAGTTTTACCTTTGATAAGCCTATCCCTAACGGAAAAGCGGCTAGCGAGTGATAGACAAGACCGTGAATTTTCAAATGGCTTTCGAGGCGCTGCCGGGCAACACCCTGCTATTGGAGCCAAATGCCCCCCAGTTCACGATTCTGGCTATCAGTGATGAGCTGCTGCGCCTCAGCGCTCAGAACAGGGCCGATGTGGTAGGCAACAGTGTATTCGACGTATTTCCGGAATACTCTGCGGCAGTGACGGCCGATGGCCCCTCCACCCTGCGGGCCTCACTACAAAATTCCTTGCGCACGAAGCAGCCAGAGCGGCTGACTTTAATCTGCTACGATGAGTCCGATGCCGAGGGCGCAGTTGAGGCGCGGTACTGGTCGGCCCACACCAAGCCCGTGTTGAACTCGGCGGGCGAGGTGCAGTACCTGATTCACACAACCGAGGATATCACCGCGCAGGTGCGGACCCAGCAACGGGCCCAAGAAAACGAATCACGCTTCCGCAACGTGGTGGAGCAGGCTCCGGTGGCCATCACGCTTACGCGCGGCCTCGATGTGGTTATCGAGAGCATTAATACGCCCATGCTGCGAATGCTAGGCAAGGCAACGGCGGCGGAAGTGCTGGGCAAAATGATGGTGGAGGTGCTGCCCCATGTCGGATCACAAGTCATTTTGGAGATGGCCAAAGCGGTAACCGAAACCGGTCAGGCTTTCCGCGGCAATGAAGTACCGATTAAGATGCTGAGTGACAACGGTGAGTTGGAGCAGCGCTACTACAACGTATCGTATACCCCACTGATTGAAGCTGGGCTGGTAACTGGGGTCATTCACTTAGCCATCGATGTAACGGAGCAGGTGCGGGCTCGCCAGGAAGTGGAGGAGCACAGCGAAGAGCTCAAGCGCTTCAAGTTTATGGCCGATCAGGCCCGCGACCCTTTTATTCTGATGCGCGAGGATGGCTCATTTGCCTACCTCAACCACAAAGCGCTGGAGGCCTTGGGCTATACGGAGGAAGAAGCCCAGAATCTGCGCGTGCCCGATGTGGATGCCATTCATGACCAGGAAGGATTTGCCCAACTGTTTGCCTTGGCCCAGCGGGAAACCATCCCGAAGGTGGAAACGATGCATAAGCGCAAGAATGGGCAGCTCTTTCCGGTAGAGGTGAGCCTGGCCGGGCTTCTGCTAGGCGGAAAACCTCATTTGTTTGCCATCCCCCGGGATATAACCCAGCAAAAAAAGTTTACAGAAGCCCTGCGGGAAAGCGAGGAGCGGTTTCGCATTATGGCCGATGCTACTCCCAATCTGGTGTGGGCCGTTCACCCCGATTCTACGATTCGATACGTGAATAAAGCGTTCGTGGAGTTTGTGGGCGTGAGTATGGAAGAATACGCCACCACTGGCTGGTCGGCTTACCTGCCGGAGGAGGAGCTGGAATTTGCTCAGAAAACGTTGACGGAAGCCATACGCAGCCGGACGATCTATAGCATGGAGCACCGCATGCGACGCCAAGACGGCGAGTACCGCTGGCTGCTGGCGCAGGGCGCCCCCAGCTATTATCCCAACGGCGAGATATACGGCTACGTGGGCTCGGCCATTGATATTACTGAGCTAAAGAAGGCCAACGAGCAGTTGGTGCGCATCAACAACGACTTGGACAACTTCGTGTACACGGCCTCGCACGACTTGAAAGCGCCTATTTCCAATATAGAGGGTCTCCTGCACGCCCTACTGCGCACGCCTTCCACGGAGAGCATGCAGTCGGAGCAGGTGCAGCAGTTGCTGGGCATGATGCAGGAATCGGTGGAGCGCTTCACCAAGACCATTGCCAACCTCACCGACATTGTGAAGCTCCAGAAGGAGAACAAAGAAGAAACGGTTCAGATACAGCTAGCGGAAGTAATTGAGCATGTGCTGCTGGATTTGGAGGCGCAGCGGGCGTTGGCGGATGCTCACGTAGAAGTAGAGGTAACGGCCTGCCCGGTCATTCGCTTTTCGGCCAAAAATCTGCGCTCGGTGGTGTTCAACTTACTGAGTAATGCCCTGAAGTACCGCTCCCCAGACCGAGCGCTGCGGGTGCAATTGCAGTGCAGCGTCACGCCGGAATACGACGTGCTTTCCGTCACGGACAATGGTCTGGGCATAGAAAGCGGGCGCCTCGACCAGCTCTTTACCATGTTCAAGCGCTTCCACGACCATGTGGAAGGCTCCGGCATTGGGCTATACATGGTCAAGAAGATGGTGGAAAATGCGGGGGGCAAAATTGAGGTGGAAACAGAAGCTGGCGTGGGCTCCACGTTCCGCGTTTATTTCCCACACTAACTACTGAGCATTTCGGGTTTGGTAGCGGTGGGAGGCGGCATTGCGCCCTTATAGGCTCTCATGCAACAAGGCCGCCATGACGTTTCACGTCTTGCTATCGGCGGTTCACCGGTCGCGGGAGTGGCTTCACCTGTTTTCGGGTTTTCATAGGCAAGAACGGCGGGTACTTTAGAGCAAAAAAGCCCCCCGCTATGCTTACGCCCGCCACGTTGTTTTCTGTTGCCAACCCGGTTGCCATGCTCGGGTGGGTGTTGCTGCTGATTGCGCCCCGCTGGACAGTCACGCGCCGGCTGGTGCTTAGCGGAATTCTGCCCCTGGCTCTGGCCGTGGTATATGCCGTGGTAATTGGGGTGCACTATGCCGGGCCGGAGGGCAGTGTGGGGGGCTTTTCTTCGCTGGCTGATGTGGCACTACTATTCCAGGATCCGTGGGCGCTGCTGGCCGGTTGGGTGCATTATCTCTGCTTCGATTTGGCCATTGGCGCCTGGGAAGCGCGCGATGCGCACCGCCGCGGAGTGCCGCACCTGCTGCTGATTCCGTGCCTGCTATTTACCTTTTTGCTTGGGCCGGTAGGCATACTGCTGTACGCTGCCGCACGCCGCTTTTACCCCCTGAATTTGCCCCCCAGCCCCGCCACCACTCCGCAGTCTGTCTCCTCATCTTATCCATCGTAAGTATGAAAACGCTCCTTTTCGCTTCCGACAATTCCGCCGAATTTGCCCCCCGCCGTCCGTTGCTCCTGCCTTTCCTTCAGCAAGTGCGCGAGTGGCTGCTTATTCTGCATCGTAGCAATCCGGTGCTGTCGTGGGCGGGCTGGCTGAGTGTGGGCTTGGCCCTGACGGCCCTGGCGCTAGCTCCTTTTGATGAACGCGTGGTTACGGGCCTCAACGTCTGGTTTAAGCCGCTCAAATTCTCCCTTTCCAACCTCATTTATCTGTGGACCTTGGGCTGGCTGCTGGCCGATTTGCCCGCACCCGCGCAGCGGTCAGTGCGTTTTATCAGCTGGGGCGTAGCCATTAGCATGACGGTCGAAATTGCGGCTATTTTCCTGCAGGCTGTGCGGGGCACTACGTCTCACTTCAACAACAGCTCCGCATTCGACGGGTTGGTATTTGCCCTGATGGGCCTTTTTATTGCCATCAATACGCTGCTGCTGGTGTGGGCGCTGGTGCTGATGCTGCGCTACCGGCCATTTGGGTCGGCGGGGTACGTGTGGGGCATGCGCCTGGGGCTGCTGCTGTTTTTGCTGGGCAGCGCCATCGGCGGCGCCATGATTGGGCAAAATGGCCACACCGTAGGAGCCCCCGATGGCGGCGCCGGCTTGCCCGTACTAGGCTGGAGCACTCGCGCCGGCGATTTGCGCGCCGCGCACTTCCTGGGCCTCCACGCCTTACAGGTTATTCCCTTGGTTGGTTGGCTGCTAGGCCGCACGGCACTGCACGAACGTAGTGTTGCCCAAACGGCCAGCATTTTTGCCTTCGCCGCGCTCTACGCGGGCGGCGTGGCCCTGCTGTACTGGCGGGCGCTAAGTGGGCTGCCCTTGCTTTCGTACTAAGGGAAAGTGCGTAAGTTGCCGCCAAGCCCACGGGGGCCAAAATCCACGCTACCTACCATGCAAGACCGTCAGTTGCTGCTGTTTGGAGTGCCGATTGTCAGCCTGATGATGCTCCTGCCTGAGGCTAATTATGCGTTTCAGTCAGTTCCCGCCTTTCTGGTTAGCTGGGCGATTTCGCTGCTCTATACCCTCATCATTTGGCTGGGCACGCGCACCATCTGGCAGTGGCTGTGCCGACGCTATCCGCAGGTGGGCCAAACGGCGGTGCGTCTGTGGTGGCTGGCCACTGCCTGCATCGTTTACTCCAGCCTGGCTACCGTTGCCATCACCGTCAGCCTGACCATGATTTTGCCCCCCGCGCTATTCGGGGCGTTGAGCACCGAGCGCCTCCTAGTGCAGGTGCTGGTAAATCTGGTGCCCACGTCGGTGGTGATGCTGGTGTACGAAAGCCAGCATTTTTTTCAGCAGTGGGAGCAAAACGTGCGGCGGGCCGAGCAGCTCACGCAGGCGGGCGTACAAAGCCAGCTCGAAGCTCTGCAAAACCAGCTCGACCCGCACTTTCTGTTCAATTCGCTTAATACCCTTTCGGCCCTCATCGAGCCGGGCAATGCAGCGGCCCAAGAGTTTGTGGAGCAGCTGGCCGATGTGTACCGCTACGTGCTGCTCAGCCGCGAAAAAGTAACTGTGCCGCTGGCCGAGGAGCTGGCGTTTGTGGATACTTACGTGGCCCTGCAAAAAGTCCGTTTTCGCGATAACCTGCGAGTTGAGCAGCACATTCCGGCCGAAGCGCTGGAGCAGCATGTAGCTCCGCTTAGCGTGCAGCTGCTGGTAGAGAATGCGCTCAAGCACAACGTCGTATCGCGCGAAAATCCGCTGGAGCTGCGCCTCACCGCCGACCCAGCAACGGGCTACTTGACCGTAGAAAACGCCTTACGCCCGCGCCTGGCGGGCTTGGCGCCGGGCACTGGTACCGGCCTGCGCAATGTGCAGCACCGCTACGAGCTGCTCCACGCTCCTCAGCCCGTTGAAATCAGCACCGCAAACCGATGGTTTCGGGTGCGACTACCGCTGCTGGGGCCCCGCTAAAAACCGCTCTTTTTCTCTCTCATTTCCCGCTATGAAACCCTTACTTGTATTGCTCGGCGTATTCGGGCTGTTGGCGGCGGGCACGTATTTTTGGCAAGGCTACGTTAATGTTGTGCTTGCCGGCAACGGCGCTATGGCTGCCATGCTGTTGTTTACGGGTGCAGCGCACTTCGCTTTTACCAAAGGCATGATGGGGATGCTGCCGGACTTTTTGCCAGCCAAAAAGGCGTGGGTGCTGGCTACAGGGGTCTTGGAAATCGTGGCGGCCGTGGGCTTGCTACTTCCAGCCTTGCGCCCACTCACGGCTTGGCTTCTCATCGCCTTTTTCATCCTGATTTTGCCCGGCAATATCATCGCGGCTCGTCGGCACCTGAACTACCAAACCGGAACCCTCGATGGACCGGGCTTGCGCTACCTCTGGTTTCGGATTCCGCTTCAGCTATTTTTTATTTATTGGACTTGGACTTTCTCCCTGGCTTGGCCTTCATATCTCGCTAATTTTTCTCATGTAATTTAGGTTACCCGTACGTTCTCCATGACCGTTTTAATACTGGAAGATGAGTACCCGGCCGCCGAGCGCATTCAGCGCGTGCTGCACCAGGCGGCGCCCGAAGCCAACGTTGTGGCGGTGCTGGATAGCGTGGCATCAGGAGTAGCGTGGATACAGTCAAATTTGCCCCCCGACCTTATTCTGGCTGATATTCACCTGGCCGACGGGCTGAGCTTCGAGCTGTTTGAGCGCGCGGTGGTACGCAGCCCGGTCATCTTCACCACGGCCTACGATGCCTATGCAATTCGGGCGTTCAAGACGAATAGCGTCGATTATTTGCTGAAGCCTATCAAGGTAGTGGAGCTAAAATCGGCCCTCACCAAGCTGGAGTACTGGCGGACGCCGGCCGCGCCGCCCCCACCCGACGCGGCCCAGCGCTTGGAGCGCCTGCTCGACAGCTTCCCTCGCCCCGACCAGCCGTACAAATCACGCTTTCTGGTGCGTAGCGGCGAGCAGCTATTACCCCTGCTGGCGGAGCAGATTGCTTGGTTCCAAAGCCGCAATGAGGTCACGACGCTGGCCGCAGTAGATGGGCGCCGGTTCGTGGTGGACTACACACTCGAGCAGCTGGAAAGCTTGCTCAACCCACGCCAGTTTTTTCGTCTGAATCGGCAGTTTGTCGCTCATTTGCAGTCCGTACAGCGCCTACATCCTTATTTTAATGGCAAGCTGAAGCTGGATTTGGCCCCCAATCCTACCGATGAAGTGGTGGTGAGCCGGGAGAAAGCCAGCGTATTTAAGCAATGGCTGGAGGGCTGATTTAGGTGGTCTAAACCTGGTTTGGGGGGCAAATTTTCTACCTATCCAGCCACGCTTTGAACGCGGGCACTCGCTCGCGGCTTACCAGCACCGGCCCTTCGGGGCAATGCTGGAGCACGGTTTGGAGGCGGGAGTTGGTGTAGTGAATAATGTCCTGAATGGCGCTGGCCTGCGCCAGATATGTGCGGTTGAGGCGGAAGAACTGGCGCGGATCGAGCAAGCCTTCCAGCTGCTCGAGCGTATAGTCCACCACGAACCGGCGGTTCTCGCGGGTTTGGAGCAGAGTAGCTTTTTCGAGGCTAAAAAAGTAGGCTATCTGCTCCGTGGCAATAGTTTTGAGGTGCTCGCCCACTCGCACCACAAACTGCTCTTTATAGGCTGGCCGGACTTGCATCTGCTGTAATACCTGCGCCAGCAAGGCCGGGTCGAAAGCTGTAGCGGGCGTGGCCGCTTGGGCGGCACTGCGTGAACGGCGCAGCTTCTGCACGGCAGCTTCCAACTCACTGGCATCAATGGGTTTGAGCAGATAATCCACGCTATTCACCTTGAAAGCCCGAATAGCATACTGGTCGTAGGCGGTGGTGAAGATAACCGGACAGGGCACCGTAGTTTGCTCGAACAGCTCAAAGCTCAACCCATCGGCCAGGTGAATATCCAGAAACAACACGTCGGGCGCGGGTTGTAGGGTATCGAGCAACACCTTGGCCGCCGCCACCGATTCGGCCGTGCTTATCACCTCCACCGCTGGCGTCTGACGCCGCAACAGCTCCGTCAGACGCCGAGCCGCCAGGGGCTCATCTTCAATAAGTAGGGCTCGAAGCGCAGGTAAAGTAGACATGTGTTAGTTGATAGTTTCGGGGGCTCCGGGGGGCTTTTTTTCACTGAATTTGGAGGCGTGTAGTCGCGTTGCTACTCCTTGATCATCCCAGTTCCAGCAAGGGCAGCGTCACGACAAACTCGGTGGCGGTGGGCTGAATAAGCAGGGGCTGATTGGTTAGAAAAGCGTAGCGGGCTTGCAGGTTGCGCAGACCCAAGCCGCTGGTTTCTTCGGGGCTGAGGCGGCGCGGCCGCAGCGTGTTGCGCACGGTGAGTTGTCGGGCTGGCAAGTTCAGTTCGAAGCTGATATGCAAGGGTTGCTGCTGGAGCGCAACGTTATGCTTGAGCGCGTTTTCCAGTAGCAATTGTAAGCTCAGCGGCGGCACCATGAGGTGCGAGGACACACTATTCGGGTCGGGCAGCTCGGCCTGCAGGGCTTCGCCGTAGCGGATGCGCTGCAAAAACAGATACGCTTTGGCAAACTCTAGCTCGTCGGTGAGCGACACCACTTCCCGGCCGCGGGCATCGAGCACGTAGCGGTACACCTGCGACAATTGCCGAATAAAGCGCACGGCCAACTGCGGCTCTTCCTCTACCAGCGAGGTAAGGGCGTTCAGGGCATTGAACATGAAGTGCGGATCGAGCTGCTGACGGAGCGTTTCGGCTTCGGCCTGGGCCATTTCCTTTTGCAAACGCTCCGTTTGCACTACGGCCTCGCGCCAGCCCAGCAAGAACGACCGGCTGTGCATGAACATAGAAATCAAAGCCGTGATGACCAGCGGAAACAAGTAACCATCCACGTATTCAGGCGAGAACAGCAACGCTGGATTTCTGCCTCTATACAAAATGAATCCGAGCCGGACGAGCATAATCACCACCAAAGAGCCCCCAGCGACACGAGCAGCGTGAGGACCAATCGCTTGGCCGGCGCCTGCTTCCACTTCACGTATCGGTCAAGCCAATCCACGGAGTAGCCGTTGGCCAGCCACAGCCCCGTCGTGTAAATGGCAGTCAACGCGAAGTTCACCGCCATTTCCCGAGGATTGTCGAGGCACTTCAGGCAAGTAAGAAAGCTGATGGTGACGGAAAGCAGCAGGAGTATCAGCAGCACGCGCAGCCAGGCCCGGGTGGCTTGTCTGGGGGGCATTGTAGGATGGTTTACAGGCATAGAGCCAGTCTGGGCGACAGGTGCGAGCGTGGGAATACCGGCAAGATACGGGCGAGAAGTCATGGGGTCAGGCAGAACGGCTATTCGTTGATAAATTGGGCTGAGCGGCTGTTGGACGCAGAGCATAATACAGCCCAAAGCCCACTACCAGCGTTATGCCCACCACCGACGGCCCAAACTGGCTATAGGGCTTATACTGGGGCAGCACCGTGCCCGTGAAAGCCGATACTAAGGCAAAATAGGCGCTAATCATCTTCCACAGATGGTCGTAGCGCCACAACGTGCGACGCCACAGCGGCACAAAACGAAAACGCGCCAGATCATAGAGCGTCATCACTACCAAAGCACCAAGGGTAGAATAGATAATGCCCGGCGTCCAGACCAGCTCAATGGCTTTGAGGCAAGCTACCAGCACCACACTACTTACCAAAGCCCCGGTGGCCAACCAGCCATCCAACCGGGTAGGACCCGTAGTGCGCGTGAGCACCGCCCTATACCCCGACCACGCCTGGTACACGCTCAACAGCACGATTCCGACTAGATAACCGCGAAAATTGAACACCGCCAGCCCCAGCACCGCCGTCGCGAGCACGCCCGCAGTAGCCCCCAGAAACCACCGCCCAAAGCGACGGTGGCTCGCGCCGCCCTTGCGCCCCACCATGGGCACGAGGCCAAACAGCATAGCCAGCGTGCCGCACACGATGTGTAAGCCGATATTAGCCTGATGCAGCAGCTCCATGATGGCAGAAGTTACGGAGAGAAATCGAGGGCAGGCCGCGCTGCCCTCAGCAACGTGGCCTGTGCCGGTTATTACTTAGCCGCCTGGACGCCGGCCGACTGCTCGTATGCTTTCAAACGGCTCGCTAGCTGCCGTTCGCCCCAGTTAGGTGCCAGCGGACTGCTGGGCTGATAAGCGGCAAACCGGGTTTTACCTTCCTCAAAAAACGGCTTGGCAGCCTCGGGCCCGCCCCCAAACATCTTGGGTGTAAAGTAGATGTTGTTGCCGAGCACCAGATAAATGCGGGGGTTGGCGGGGTTTACGCCTTTGGCCTGCCCCAACACTTCGCTCACCAGGCGTGAGTATTTGGCTGAGCGGTCCATGGGCGAAATGCCCAGCCGTGCCTGGTAGATGTAGCCTTGCAACACCAGCAGCTCCGATTCGTCGCCGCGCAGCTTGCGGGCTTGAGTTAATGCGGCTTCGGCCTGGTCGAGGTATTTGTCCTTGGTGGCGGCGTCTTCTTTAGTTTGGAAAGTAGTGAGCAGCAGGCCGTACGCCTGATAATAGGCTGGTAGCCAATCGGTGGGAGCTGCGGTGGCCGCCCGCTCAAACTTGCTCACGATTTGCTTGAGCTGAGCGGGGTCGCCGGTACTGTTTAATTCGGTGATGGTGGCCGCCATCATTTCGGAGTAGCCAGCGGGTGCGGTAGCTTGTTGGGCGGAGGCGGAGAAGGAAGCAGCGACGAGGGCCAGCAGGAGGATGAGCGTTTTCATGGGTTGCAGGAAATATGAAGTGAGAAAAGCTGTGTAGTGGAGAGCTGAGTCAAAGATGAGCGAAGTCACAGGGCAGAAAAATTCCGTGTTACTGAAGCGTCGGATGGGCAGGATGAAGTGCAGAAGCCGGCGGATGAGTTTTTACTCCGGGGCCGTGTCGATATCGGCGGGGCGCTTTTTGTTGATGGAGATGAGCAGCGCCACGAACACCATGCGCGGGGCCGATGGCCGCACGGCCGTGCCGCTATACACGCCATTCGCGTCCGGCGCAGCAGCGTAGCGGTAGCCAAATACATTCTCGCGCCCCAGCACATTGGTGCACGACACATGCACGATGGTCAGGTTTTTCCAGAGCGTAGTGACATAGCTGGCGTTCAGGCTGAGATCCTGGAAGCTGGGCAAGCGGCCCTGATTGTAGCCATCGGCTTCATTCGGATTGTGGAAAGCGCGGGGGCTATTGTAGGTATAGGTGGCGCCTACCTGCGTGTGCAGCTTCGAGAACCAATATTTGCCCACCACCGATAGGTTGTGCCGTGCGGCGAAGGTAGGCACCGCCAGCACCGGGTCGAGGCGCTGCTGCCGGCGCGTTTCCAGGAAGCCGTAGCTTACCCAGTAATCAGCATTCTTGACGGTTTTGCGGTCGCGCCACAGGATATCCACGCCGTTGGCGTAGCCGCGGCCCGTGCTGCGGTACGAAGCTGGATCATAAGGCGTGAGTAGGCTTTGGGGGGCATTTTCAGTGAAGCGGACGAGGTGAGCGTAGGTTTTGGCGTAGGCTTCAACCCGCAGCGTGCGGTCGTTGTGGCTGCGCAGATACGTGAGCTGAAAATGCTGGGCCCGCTCGAAGCGCAGCCGTTGTGGATTCTCGGCCCGCAGCAGTATGTCGCTGCCGGGAGTTTGGTAGAAGTAGCCCCAAGCGCCCGACAGCTGCGTTTTTTCATTCACCTGATAGGCCAGCGCCACGCGAGGCGCGACATTCCATCGGTTCAGTATTGCTGAGTACTCGGCCCGGCTACCTACCCGGCCCACGAGCTTGTTGGTGAAGGCAATACCGGATTCAGCAAACGTGGCCAAACGCTGCTCCGAAAAGCGAAACACAGTATCCTGGGGGGAAAATTCGTAGCGCTGTTGGTTGCTTTGCGCGAGACCCTCTACGCCCAGCTTAACGTTCCAATAAGCGCTGGCCGAGTCGTTGGTGAGCACCATGCGCCCCACTACCGACTGCTCTAGCTCGTGCCGGGCTTGGTCGCTTACTTGCTGAGTTTGCGTGTCGCGGACGGCAATGCGGGCCGTTTGCACATCCCGAGTAGCTGCCGCACCCGTCTGCACCGACCAGCCCCGCCGCAATGGGCTGCGGAAAGTGGTATTCAAGTACACATTGTTGGCCTCCAGATGCACGGGCCGGCCGTGCTCCCACCCGGCTTCGGGCTGTTGCACGCCGATGTGCTGCTGATTGAACGCGCCATAAGCCTTCACCATGCCCGCTTCACCCGTACGCTGGCGCAATGCTATTGAGCCGCCCGACGATTGAAATGCTGTGAGCAGCCGCTGAGGCACCAGCCCGAAATAAGGCCGCATATTCATGTAGTCGCCCGTTACGGCCACCGACGAGCGCTCGTAGCGCTGCTGGTGCGACAAGCTCAGCGCCCCCAACGACAGCAGCGAAATACCGGTCTGCGTCTCGGGGGCCAAATCTTCGGACTGCAACGCCACAATTGCCGACAGCGCCTGCCCGTACTCAGCGGAGTAGCCGCCCGTGCTAAAGGCCATGCCCTTGAACAGCATGGGTGAAAAACGCCCCCTAGCCGGCACCCCGGATACGCTGGCATTGTAGGGGCTTTGCAAGGGCACCCCATCCAGGTATTGGCGGGTTTCGCCGGCCGCGCCGCCGCGCACAAACAAGCGACCTTCCTCCCCGTTGCGGGTGGTGCCAGGCATGGTGTTCAGCGCACCCGCCACATCGGCCGAGGCGCCGGCCGTAGTTACCACGTCGCGGGCCGAAAAGACGGTGTTGCGCTTGTCGCCGCCGGCCTCGAATGTGCCCGATGTGATGGTTACGGCGCCGAGTTGGTTGCGAACTTCCTTCAGCGTGAAAGCGAAGCGCTGCGGTTTACCGTCAAGCACCACGGCTTGCTCCTGAAGTTGGTAGCCGAGCAGCGTAACAACCAGCGGAAGGGTGCCGGCCTGTTTCGTGCTGAAGCGAAAATGCCCTAGTGAGTCGGTGCTGGCGCCATCGAAGGTTGTTTTCAGAAATACGTTGACGCCCGGCAGTGCCCGTCCGCTCTGGTCGCGAACAGTGCCACTCAGCGTGGTAGCGGCTGTTTGGGCGGTTACGTAGCTGGCGGTAATCAGCAATAAAAACAGCGGAAGCAGGATGCGTTTCATGGGGGTAGCAGCGAAGTGATGACCAAAAGTGGCCGGCTGCTAAGCCCGATGAAAAGAAAGGTTACTGAAGTGTCGGATAAGGCGGATGAAGCGTGTGGCCGGGTTACCAACCCGGCGAGACCTACCTGCTGGAGCCGTTATATCTAGTCACTTGGCGGTCGCGGCAACTCAGCCGTCCTCCCAACCTATGGCCGTTATCCAACGTTGAAAAAACTCCTTTCTGCGGGAGCAAATATTCCCGATCTTCCTACTCCATTCTCACTCCCTAAACCCGATCTGCTATGGCATACACTGTAATTGGCGTTTTTGAAAGCGCCGACGTTGCGAATAAAGCCCTCCACGCGCTACTCGGTCAAGGTATTGGCCGCGAGCATATCGACGTGACTGCCGCCGATGTCAACCAGGATAATCCAACGGGTGAGTTTCCGGAAAATGATTCCTTTCACAACTTTTTCCGGGCCGTATTTACGGGCCATGAGCACGAGGTGAAAGACCATGCTGCGGCCGCCCGCTGCGGCACTACCCTTACAGTGCACGTACGTACCCGCCAGGATGCCGAGCAAGTGCAGCACGTACTTGATCAGCACGGTGCTGTGAATGCCTCCGAGTATGCCCGTCGCTATGTTGCCAAGCACGGCGGCGTGCCCCTTTCGGCGCACGGTCCTGCTCCTTTTCCTCACCCAGACCCTACAGTTCCAGCAGACCAGCCCGTCGCAACGAATACCGTCCTGCGCAGCCGTATCATCGATCGGCCCCTTAGTGACGGTGAGCGCCTGCGCTAATTAGGATTGTACATCTAACTAAAAAGGGGGCAGCTGCATCGGCAGCTGCCCCCTTTTTGTTGCCTTGCTTGTCACCCAAAAGTCGAGTTTCCTGTTTGGATGTCATCCTTGTTACCAGCTTGTAAATGCAACCCAGCATTGCCTGACTAGGTACTGCTACTATACCCCAACTTTCAGCTATGAAAACCTTCGACAACACTTCCTTTTCCTCTGCCAGTGCTTCCACCTCCCGCCGCGACTTTCTGCGGCACGCCTCACTAGGCCTGGGGGGCATTTTGCTGGGCACATCGGGGCTGGCTGGCTCGCTTTCTGGGTTAGAGGCAAACAGCTTTGGGCCGGCTAGTTTGGAAGCGTGGCAGGCGGGCAAGCAGCTGAATGTGGCGCTGGTGGGGTTGGGCAATTACAGCACCGGACAGCTGGCGCCTGCCTTGCAGGAAACCAAGCTGTGCCGCTTGGCCGGCATCGTGACGGGCTCGCCGGAGAAAGTGCCGGTGTGGAAAGCCAAGTATAATATCCCCGACAAAAACGTCTACGACTACAAGTCGTTTGACCGCATCATCGACAACCCTGATATTGATATAGTGTACGTGGTGCTGCCCATTGCCATGCACGCCGAATACACGATTCGAGCCTTGCAGGCGGGCAAGCACGTGATCTGCGAAAAGCCGATGGCCATGACGCCCGCCGAGTGCCGACAGATGATTGAGGCCGCCAAAAAAGCTAACAAGAAATTTAGCATCGGCTACCGCCTGCACTTCGAGCCCCACCACCAGGAAGTGATGCGTTTAGGCCAGAAGGAAATCTATGGCCCCATCAAGCGCCTGGTGGCCGACAATGGGTACGTATTCAGCAACGATACGCCCTGGCGCGTGGATAAGGAACTGGCCGGTGGCGGTCCACTGGTGGACTTAGGAATTTACTGTGTACAAGGCGTGGTGTACACCAAAGGCCAGATTCCGGCTTCCGTGACGGCCAAGTTTGCGCCCAAGCCCGCCAATAATCAATATTTCAAGGAAGTGGAGGCCGGCGTGAACTGGCAGTTCCAGTTTGCTGATGGCTCCGTGGCCGATTGCCGCACCAGCTACGCCGAAAGCCTGCCCAACCGCCTCCAAGCCGAGGCGGCCAAAGGCAAGTTTGAACTCTCGCCAGCCTTTGGCTATGGTGGTATAAAAGGCACAACCAGCAAGGGCCCGATGAACATCCAGAATGTAAATCAGCAGGCTCTGCAAATGGACAACTTTGCCGACTGTATTCTCAACAACAAGCCCACCCGCGTGCCCGGCGAAATGGGCCTGCGCGACGTGCAGCTGATGGCCGCCATCTACCGCGCCGCCGAAACCGGCCAGAAAGTATCGACCAAGGATGTGCAGAATATCATCGACCGCACGAATAGCCGGTAAAGAGCAGCAAGGTCATCTCAATCTGTTATCCAATAAGAACGTCATGCAGAGGCGGAGCCGAAGCATCTCGCGTGTTTAGCAGGAATACCAATCCAACGTCAGCACGCGAGATGCTTCGGCTCCGCCTCTGCATGACGTTCTGTAAGGTAAGAATACAAGGTTGTTATAGTCACGTAAAGGGCTGGGGGGCAAATTGCGCTACTTTAGCTGAGCCAAGTACGGTTGGAATTTCTCCACTCCTGTTTCTCGCCGCTTCTCTGCTTTTATGAAACTACGCAACCTCACTGCTGCCTGCTCGCTCGCCTTGTTTCTGACAAATTGTGCCGCAGTAAAATCAGATAATGCTGATCTGGTTATCACCCACGTCAATGTGATTGATGTGCTAACCGGCACCGTGCAGCCCGATCAGAATGTGGTCATTGCAAACGGCCTGATTCAACGAATAGAGAGCGCCCAAAAAGCCCCCCAGCGCGCTTCACAGCGCGTAGATGGCACGGGTAAATACCTGATGCCGGGCTTATGGGATATGCACGTGCACTTTCGGGGTGGCGACACGCTGACGGAGGCCAACAAAAACCTGTTGCCGCTGTATATGGCGCATGGTATTACCACCGTACGCGACGCGGGCGGCGACTTGACGCCAGCCGTTTACGCCTGGCGTGAGCAGATTAATGCCGGCAACTTAGCAGGGCCCAGAATCTTCACTTCCGGCCCCAAGATCGATGGTCCGGGCGGCACCTGGCCGGGCTCGTTGGGAGTTGAAACGCCCGCTCAGATAACCGCCGCGCTGGATTCCTTGCAGAAACTAAAGGTAGATTACGTCAAGATTTACGAAAGCAAAATTTCGGGGGAAGCTTTCCTGAACGTTATTTCCGAAGCCGAAAAGCGCGGGCTCAAAACGACGGGGCACATGCCCTACACCGTCACGCTGCGCGAGGCTTCGGAGCGCGGCCTCGATGCCAGCGAGCACCTGTATTATGTATTCAAAGGCTGCTCCTCGCGCGAAGACAGCCTGACAACCGCCATCAAGCAGAGCCTGCTCACATCTAAGCCGTTGGGCCTGTTCGCGGTGCTGCCCACCATTTATAAAACCTATGACCCAACGGTAGCGGCCGCGATGTTCAAAACCCTGGCCGACCGCAAAACGGCCGTGGTGCCAACATTATTTATCCAGAAAACGCTGGCTAATATAACCGAGCAAGACCACGCCCGCGACACGATGCTTGCCTACATCGACCCCCGAATTCAGGCTACTTACATGGGCCGCTACAACAACGCGAAGCGCCAACCCAAAGAGACCGTTGCATTCGGCAAAAAACTCTCGGCCAAATTCATGTCGATGATACCGGAAATGCAGGCCGCCGGCGTCACCATTCTGGCCGGCTCCGACAGCGGCCCGTTCAACTCGTTTGTGTATCCGGGTGCGTCGTTGCAGGGCGAGCTAGAGCTGCTGGTGCAGGCCGGACTTACTCCCGCGCAGGCGTTGCGCGCAGCCACCATCAACGGCGCTACGTTTATGGGCGTGGCCGATAAGTCGGGCAGCATCGGACCCGGCAAATACGCTGATCTGGTGCTGCTAAATCAGAACCCGTTGACCGATATCAGCAACATCAAAAAAATTGACACAGTTATTTCGCGCGGCAAGCTTTATTCGGCCAAAGAGTTGGCGGAATCGTTGAGGAAAATCAAGCACAACTAAGCCTCATTTTCGGAAACGGAAGCAGCCCTTATTTTGCCCGTAATAGCCGCACTACCAACCATGACGTTATCCTGGACCAGCAAGCAATTCAACGATTTATCTCTAGCCGAATTGTACGAACTGCTGCAACTCCGCAGCGAAGTATTTGTAGTGGAGCAAGCCTGCGCGTTTCAGGATATTGATGGTCAGGATATGGCGGCGTATCACCTGTTGGGGCACACGTCGGACGGGAAACTAGCCGCCTACGCCCGGCTTTTCGACGCGGGTATAGCTTACGAAGAAGTCAGTATCGGGCGGGTGATTGTGGCGCCTGCGTTTCGGCGCTTTGGCCTTGGGCAGGAGCTGATGCGGCAGGCAATTGCGCACTGCGAGCAACATTTTGCCCCCCAGCCTATCAAGATTGGCGCGCAGCAATACTTAGAAAAATTTTACGGCGGTTTCGGCTTCGTGCAGTGCGGCGAAATGTACCTAGAAGACGGCATTCCGCACATCCCCATGCGCCGGTCGTAAACGGTCTGATTCAGCCGAGCATTTTAGTTTGACGAAGGTTTAGCCAAGGCGATAAAGAGCGCGCCCGCGGCCATCAGCAGTGCGCCCACAATTACCTGCCAGTTGATCTTTTCTTTCAGGAAAACGACGGCCAGAATTATCGAGAATACCAGCGATATTTTATCCAAAGGCGAAGCACGCGAGGCCTCACCAAGCTTGAGGGCCTGAAACGACAGCAGCGACGACACGCACGTCACGACGCCGGCAATAACCAGAAACGTCAGGCTGCGCCGGTCGATGCGCGATACATCGGGCAGATTGCCCTGATACGCAACCACGCTCCAGGCCACAACCAGAATCAACACTGACTGAATGGCAAAGGCGAGGCTAGAATCGACGTTTTTAATGCCGGCCTTGGAAAGGGTGACTACCACAGCCGCCGACACGGCTGCTAACAACGAAAAGACAATCCACATACGCTTCGGCTACATCAACTACCCCGGCACTCACCCCTTTCCAGCTACCTAGCCGCGTCGGCTTACCGGGCACTCCACAGTACGGCGGGCGGGGGGCAAAGTTATTGAGCCACAGGCCCGCCGTACAGGAGTTTGGGCCCATCCCCCTTGCTGCGGCATGGCCAACAAGTACGGCAGATAAGAGTGTGTCTGGGGGGCTTTTCAGGAGCCATCAAGGCTTAACCCCCAGACGAGCAGCAATAAAATAATGGCAGAAATTCTACTATTCGATCTGCCACTCATACGGTGATAAACTGGCTTCTGTGGTCAATAACTAATAGTTGAGGTTGAGCCTCACTCTATTTGTGCAAAAACTTTACATGAACTGAACAATGGTATATAACATTTTTTCACTTTAATAATTATATAAGCTCTACCTTAAGACATTGCTTTTCTCCTAATCCATTCCACCCTCACTTAACTGTTTTTGCATGAAAAAACATTACATGAAGCCACTACTGCTAGGCACATTAGCTCTCGCATTAGTTAGCGAAACCCCAGCACTGGCTCAGGGAAAAAGTCAGGAAAGAGGCGCAGGTGCAGCCAAAAGCAAGAAATCCAAAATTTCGGCCGATCTGATGAAGGTGGCCGAAAATCAGGCAGCTAAGTCGCAACGCTCCGCCCCTGTTGTCAGTCAGGTAGAAGGTTTAACGGCTACATCTGACGTGCAGATTTTTGACGGCTATGTCGTTATTGAGGCCACCGCTCTTGAAGGCAACGCAAGTGGCCTATTGCAGGAGTTGCAGGCCCAAGGTCTGAAAGACGGCGCCTCATATGGAGTAATGGTTTCGGGCCTGTTCCCGATTGACAAGCTGGCAGGGCTGGAAGCCGTTAGCTCGCTACGGTTTGTGCGCCCAGCCTACACACCGGCCCGCAACGTGGGCGCCGTAACCAGCCAAGGCGACGTATCGCTAAAGTCGGACCTGGTACGGGCACAGTATGGCGTTTCGGGGGCAGGTGTGAAAGTGGGTATTCTCTCCGATAGCTACAATAACAGGAATGGGGCCGCGGCCGGAGTAGCCAGCGGCGACTTGCCAGCCAACGTGCAGGTGCTAGCAGATCTACCCAGTGGCGGCAGCGACGAAGGCCGCGGCATGGCCGAACTGGTGCACGACGTAGCTCCCGGCGCCGACATTGCCTTCCACACGGCTTTTCTGGGTCAGGCTAGCTTTGCCCAAGGCATTATTCGGTTGGAGGAAGCCGGAAGCCGCATGATTGTGGACGATGTTATTTTCTTCGCGGAGCCTTTCTTCGAGGATGGCATCATCGCGCAGGCCGCCGAGGAAGTAGTAGATCGGGGCTCTTCGTATTTCTCCTCGGCGGGCAACCAGGGCCAGCAATCCTACCAGGCTCCCTACGCCAATTCGGGCATCGTAGTACCGGGCCTTGATGGTACGGCCCACGCCTTCGCCCCCGGCGACGTGCGCCAGAGCATCACCATACCGGCTCGTGGCAGCCTGACTATTTCCTTACAATGGACTGATCCGTTTTTCTCGGCTAATGGCGTAATCGGTGCCAAGACCGACATGGATATGTATCTGTTCTTTAACGGTAGCCTCGTTGCGCTTTCTGCCGCCGATAATATCGCCAATGGCGACCCGGTGGAGATTCTGGGAGTAAGCAGCCCCTTTGCTACTCCAATTACGCTGGAGCTTGTTATCACCAAATTTGCGGGCCCCGATCCTAAGCTGCTGAAGTATATAAACTATGGCAGCACGCCCCTAGCCGTGGAGTACGACACGCGCAGTTCTACTATTGCTGGCCATGCCAACGCGGAGAAGGTTATTGCCGTGGGCGCTTCGGCCTATTTCAATACGCCCCAGTTTAACCCCAATACGCCCCGTCCGATCATCAATGGCTTTTCATCTTTGGGTGGCACGCCGATTTATTTTGAGGATGGCGTAGAGTTGAAAAAGCCTCAGATATATCAGAAGCCCGAAGTAACCGGCCCCGATGGCGCCAATACTACTTTCTTCCCAGTGGGCGGCGATAGCCCCATTGACGCGGATGCTTTCCCTAACTTCTTCGGCACGTCAGCGGCGGCTCCGCACGTAGCGGCAGTAGGCGCACTCATGCTGGGCGGCGTGGTTGGCAATTTGCCCCCCACCCAAATCCGGAAGCGCCTGATTTCCTCCGCGCTTGATATGGACAACCCGCTGACTCCTGGCGTTTTCGATACGGGCTTTGATTTCAAAACCGGCTATGGTTTCGTACAGGCCGATGTAATCTTCGAAGAACTGAAGAATCGCGTGAGAAGCGAATCGCTGACGGCAGTAGCAGCTTCTTCCATCAAAGGCAGCGGCAGCCTACCTATCGGTACCGAAGCCAGCGTGTACCCCAACCCTTCCACAGGCGAGGTTACTTTCAACGTAGTAGCCGCGGATAATCAGCCCATCAGCGTGGTGGTATCTGATTTGAGCGGGCGCGAGGTATTCCGCACCAAAGGCACGCAGCGCCTGTCGCTGACCCAGAACCTGGGCTCGCTGCCCAAGGGCATGTACATCACCAAGTTTGAGGTGGCCGGCCGTTCATCTTCGCAGAAGCTGGTGATCCAATAGCTCGGCCACGACTTACAAACAAAAAAAGCGCAGCCATGGGCTGCGCTTTTTTTGTTTGTAAGTCGTGGGGGGCTTTTTTATACCTCGGGCAATCGAATTTTCTCCAGGTAAGCGGCCAGCCCTGCCGGGTGCTGAAACAAATGGATGAACAGAATACGCTCCTCACCCTGCACGCGCCACACCTCGGCGTAAAAATCACCAAACGCATAGAGTTGCAGGCTGAAGCTATCTTGCTGGCGTTCAGCCAGAAAATGCCCCCTTGCCGTAGCAGGACGGCCTGATGGCCCATAGGTAGCTGTTTGAAGGCGGTGAGTTGCATAAAGGTATAATTCCACAACGGGCGATGCCGCCAGGCGGGTTCCAAGGGGATACGCTGGCGGGCTGCTTCCAGCGATGCAGCGCTGAATTTGCCCCCCAGCTCCCAAAATTAGTACGTTGCCGCAGACAACTACGCGTCCTGCTTCGCACGTACTGCCCACACCGACCGGCTACTGCGCCCGGGCCGTTTCTGGGGAACCTGACCCGGATTTGGGGGTAACTAACTTCAGTATGATAACTCCCGTCCTCATTATTTTTATCGGTTTCCTGATCTTCTTTGGCCATTATCTGGCCGAGATGTTCGACCGGACCCGTATTCCCGATGTAGTGGGCTTACTGCTGGTGGGAATACTGCTGGGCCCCGTATTTCACCTCATCGATCCGGCTTCGTTTGGGCAGGCGGGCCGAGTTTTTACCAACATTGTGCTGGTATTTATTCTGTTTGAAAGTGGTCTGGAGGTACGTTTTGAGCAGCTGAAACTGGCGCTGCGGGGCACTGCTGCCCTCACTACGCTCAACTTCATTGTGACCACCATGCTGGTGGCGGCCATGGCCCAGATGTTCGCCGACCTCGATTTCCTTAGCTCCGTTATTCTGGGCACTATTCTGGGGGCACGTCCTCCGCAGTAGTTACCACTTTGGCTCGTAAGGTGGATATACAGGAGCAAACCTCCACCACCCTAGTCATGGAATCGGCCTTCAGCGACGTGTACACCCTGGCCATTCCCATCTCTCTGATCAGCCTCTACACGGGCGCCTCGTTTAGTCTGGGCTCCATGTTTGGGCACATCTTCACCTCACTGGTGCTGGCGGTGGTGGCGGGCGTCGGCACGGGCTACCTGTGGTCAATACTGCTGACGAAAGTACCCACATTGCTCAAAACCCGCTTTTCCACGCCAGCCTTTGTCTTCATTGTGTACGGGCTGGTAGAACTGCTGAATTTCAGCGGCCCGATTGCGGTGCTGTTTTTCAGTATCACGCTGGGCAACGTGACGCTGCTGCGCCCGCGCCTGCTTTCCTCATTTCTGCCTACTCACCACATCGAGCTTACTTCCGTGGAGAAAGACTTTTTCTCCGAAATGGTGTTTCTGCTGCGCACGTTTTTCTTCGTGTATGTAGGCATGTCCATTGTACTCAACAATGCCTACCTCATAGGGCTGGGAGCTGCTATTACCGTTCTACTTTTTCTGGTGCGCATTCCGGTTGTGCTGGCTTCTGCCGACACCAAAGCCCCGCTGTTCGATATGTCTTTTATGAGCATTATGATTCCCAAGGGTTTGGGGCGGCCGTGCTGGCTACGCTGCCCGCCCAGCGGGGTCTGCCTAGCGGCTCCACCATTCAAACCATCACTTTCGCCGTCATTATTTTCACGACCATTTTTTGTACAGTGCTATTCTTTTTGCTGGAAAAACGCAAGCTGCTGGGTTTCTATCGGCTTTTCTTTGGCTCCCACCGCCCCCTCGATGCCGCTGCTGCCGCAATGCCGCCCACCGAGCCTACCTCCGCTGCCGCAATGCCGCCCACCGAGCCTACCTCCGCTGCCGGGCGCCCCTAAGTGACCACGACTACCTTCCTGGGGGCAAATATGAAAGGGACTCGAATTGTGAGCCGCTGGGCACAAGAGTATTTTCTGCCTCTTCTCCTTGCCTTTATAATGACGCGTTATATAGCTGATGAGATTATTTATTTTTAACACAACTACTTATTAAACAGATATTTACGAATCACCATCTATAAAATATGGAATTACCAACCGATACTGCTTGAACTTGGGCTAAGCTGGACCGTTCCTTGTGTATCATATGTTAAGCACAAGGAGGCTTGAATAGGTGGCGCGCTTTCAATTCTGATTATTGCAACAGACGAGAAAGCCGAAACCTGCCAATACGACGCCCGCTCTTCATCCCATGCAGCGGGCTATTGGCCAGTCTTTTAGCTCATTACGCGTTATAGCTTACCGCTCGGCGTAGTTGCTTGGCGCTCTCATCAGGGGCCGTTCCACATGTCTGTTTTTTATCAACCATCCGCAGAGTTGCTGCAAGCCTTGGGCTTCGTACAATTTCGCTCGCCACCCCGCCAAATGCGGTACAGCCGCCCCAGCGCCTGCGGTCAGGAAACCGTTGTGCTCTATGAGGACGATGAGCTCACCTTGCTGGAAGTAGTTGATGGTCAGATGCTCTACAGCTTTCAAGGCCGTCTGGCTTCCGAAGCAGAGTTTCGCGTGCTGCTGCGGCAGGTAAACTGGTCAGCGGAGCCTCCTGCGCCTAGTTCTTTGTAAGTGTCAGGGGCCATGTAGTAAGCGGAATTGTTACTCTTTTCACGAACCTCCAATCATTACCTTTTTCTTCTACCAGTACGCTTATGAACGAAGACTTACGCCTCAGCTTAGCCAATAACGCGAAGGAGTGGCTATCCCTTTCACTTTCTATTTCCTCCGCTGAGAAGGTAGTGTTCAAAAGCATTCACGACGGCTTTCTGGCTAGTCATGGCGCGGAGTTTATGGTGCATGTGTACCGTACTACGTTTGAGCAGGCATTGCAAAGTATGCCCGATACCGAGCGCAATAAGCTACTGGTGACTTTTCGCGAATCGATGGATAAAGCTATTGATGACCACTACGCCAGCATCTCCGCCTGATCGGGAGCTACAGCCAAGCGCTGAATAGCGCCGGCATGGTCAGCAGCCCATTAATTAGCCGCAGATCAACTTAGTTTCTGAGCAAGAGAGCAGAGAGTGCGTTTTTTCGTGGATGTTTGCTGACTGTTCAGCATTCCTTATTCCACTTCATGAACACCTTTCGCTTTCCGCACCCGCTAGTTCTTCTGGTTGGGTTTATTGTGCTGGCCACCGTGCTGAGCTACGTGCTACCCGCTGGCGTATTTGAGCGCCGCGCCGATGCCGCCACCGGCCGTGAAGTAGTAATTCCGGGCTCCTATCACCGGGTAGCGCCTTCGCCGGTCAGTCCGCTGGAGGCGGTGGTTAGTATTCCGCGCGGTTTGCAGGAAGCAGCCAGCGTTATCTTCTTCGTTTTCCTGACGGGTGGAGCTTTTACCGTGGTAGACCAAACGGGCGCGTTGCGGCGCGGCGTCGACTGGCTTTTGACGCGCTTTCGAGGGCGTGAGGCGCTCGTTATTCCGCTTATTTCCCTGCTTTTCGCCACGATGGGCGCACTGGAGAATATGCAGGAGGAAATCATTCCGCTGGTGCCCGTATTGCTGGTACTTATGCGTCGTTTGGGCTATCCTGTCCTGACGGCCGCAGCAGTGAGCTTAGGCGCGGCCGCAGTAGGAGCAGCCTTTAGCCCAATCAATCCATTTCAGGTAGGCATTGCTCAAAAACTGGCGCAATTGCCGCTGCTTTCCGGAGCGGGCTTTCGGCTGATTTTTTTGGCCGCTGCCTTGGCTCTTTGGATTGGCGGAACCATGCGCTACGCTGCCCGCAATCGGGTAGCACCTGAGCTAGCAGAACCCGAAACGCAAACGGCGGGCGGCGCAGGCCGTCATGGGCTGGTGCTGCTATTGCTCCTGCTCACGTTTGCCGCATTTACGTACGGCGTACTACATCTGGGGTGGGAGTTTGAGCAGATGGGCGCGTTGTTTTTCGTGCTGGGCGTAGTCGCTGGCTTAGTGGGTGGATTGGGCCTGACGGGCACGGCTGAAAGCTTTATTGCCGGCTTCCGCGACCTAGCTTTTTCGGCTTTGCTGATTGGTTTTGCCCGTGCCATTTTCGTGGTATTGGAACAAGGCCAAATCGTGGATACCATTGTGCAGGCTATGTCGGCGCCACTGGCTGGGCTACCGGTTACGCTGTCGGCCTTAGGCATGATGGCGGTGCATACGGCGCTGCACTTGCCTGTGCCTAGCGTAAGCGGCCAGGCGGTGCTCACGATGCCTATTCTCACGCCCCTCTCCGATTTGCTGGGGTTGTCGCGCCAGGTGACGGTGCTGGCGTACCAATACGGCGCTGGCCTCTGCGAACTGATTACGCCCACCAACGGCGCCCTGATGGCCATTGTAGCGGCCTGCGGCGTGCGGTTTGACGCGTGGTGGAAGTTTGTGCTGCCGCTCTATCTGGGGCTGCTAGTCTTGGGCGCGCTGGCGGTAGTAGTCGGTATTACAGTCGGTTTACAATAATCCATCAAAAAAAGCCCCCAGAAAGGTATCTGGGGGACTTTTTTCGTGAAATAACTACTATTGCCACTACACGCTACGCAACTCTTCGGGCTCAAACACGCGCTTTATCTTGCGCTTTTTCTCTACAATTTGAAACCGTGGCCGGTCGCGGCTTTCGTCCCAGTACACGTCGGAGATGAGGCCACGGTGCGGTTCGCGGCCAGGCTCAGGATTAACTTCTTCTACCAAGTCTCCGAAGCTGAATACGGGTTTCTCGCTCAGTTCCGTGAACAATTCGCCGCTGACTTTGAACTGCTGCTCGTCGTAGCGAATCAAAATCCAGTCATCGGTTTCATCAATTTTCTCAAATAGCTTACCCATCGGCTCCAGCCACTCGAAGGTGCGGCGGTTGGCCGGATGGATGTAGCGCAGGCCATAATCGGGAGTCCAGGGGTATAAGCCGTAACGAACAGGTTTAGGTCGAGCCATGAAAGCGAAATAGATACGAAAATTCAACAACCAGCCGCCCACCAATAGGTTGGGCATAGCTGGGGGGCAAATTTTAGAACACAAAACGCCGGCAATTTATTCCGCAATACTGGCTACTCCCTTGGCTTTCGTCACTTTTTTACGGGCCTGCAACAGGGCGCTAGTTCCTCAACTTCTGCTTGGCATGAGCTAGCAGCCGGTCGCGGTGGGCAGCACCGTCGTGCATCTTGGCGAAGGAAATCTGCTTTTCACTACCATCCTTCAGGTGCACCAGCACGTCGGCGGCTCCCACGGCCTCCACCGACGCTACTTGCTCCCAGGCAAAGGAAAACCCTGGACGTAGCGGGTGCAGACGCCCGCCAAAACCGGCCTCGTGCAAATACAAATGGCGCCGCCCTAATACGCGCGGCAGCCAAAACGCCAGTCCTACATATACCACTGCCACCGCAAAATACAGCCAGGGCAATACATGAAACCGCTGTGGAGCGCCCGCCGCTTCGGCCACCTGATGGCGGTGCATGATGTGGTACCCTTCCAGAGCCAGCACGCCACCAGCCGCAATTTCCAGCCACGCCACTTTGCCAGGATGCAGATGCCCCCGGCTCAGGTGGCGCAGTTCCTGCACAAGCAGAATAATGTAGGCGGCCCCTACAACCAGCTCAATGATGACCATGGTAGTCAATGGCTCCTTGCCACCTATTACAGCCAAAATGCCGGTCAGGAGCACAAACGCGGGCATCAGGTGAGAAAGGCCCTTTGCCCGCTGGCGGAGCGCATGGCGCTTGTCGTAGAGTAAGGTGTGATTGGATGGAGCAGCAGGATTCATAGCAACTAAGCACGGCAAATTTCCGGGCTTGTGCAATGCGATGGCAAATGGCTGCGGTAGTGCCCTAAGGGCCCAAATTGCCCCCCAGACAACCAAATATGAACCTCGGCAGTTTAACGTGCTCTACCGTCTAGTTTTTATTGCGACGGCTCCGTGTATTACTACTCCTACATGCCAACTCACCCTACCCTCATTGCCTCTACCCTACAGCTGGGTATGGGCGCTATTCCACATTCTACTGGCACCACCTTTCGCGTATGGGCGCCTCACGCTGAAGAAGTTAACGTAACAGGCACTTTTAACGACTGGTCCAACAAAAGCCACCCGCTCCAGCCCGAGGCCGATGGCTATTGGGCAACCGATGTGGCCGGCGTGAAGCCCGGTGATGAATATCGGTTTCTGATCTGCAATAACGGGCAGGAGCTAAGCAAAAACGACCCTTATGCCCGCGAAGTCACGCACTCGGCTGGCAACTCCGTGGTACCTGATCACGACTTTGATTGGGAAGACGACCACTTCGAAATGCCTCCTTGGAACACACTCGTTATTTACGAGATCCACGTAGGCACCTTCAACGCCCCCGATCCTGACAAGCCCGGCACGTTTTACAACGTTATTGAGAAGCTGGATTATCTGCGGGAGCTAGGCATCAATGCCCTCGAAATAATGCCCCCCACGGAGTTTCCAGGCAGCCGCAGTTGGGGATACAATCCATCGCATCCTTTCGCTATCGAAACTGATTATGGCGGGGCTAAAGCGCTTAAGCAGCTCATAAAAGAAGCTCATCGTCACGGCATTGCTGTTATTCTGGATGTGGTGTATAACCACTTTGGTCCCGGCGACCTCGACCTGTGGCAGTTCGACGGCTGGCACGAAAATGACGGGGGCGGCATCTACTTCTACAACGACTGGCGGGCCGAAACGCCCTGGGGCCACAACCGCCCCGACTACGGCCGACCCCAGGTGCGCCAATATATCCGCGACAACGCTCTGATGTGGCTAGAGGAGTTTCGGGTCGATGGCCTGCGCGCCGATTCTATTTCGCACATTCGCAACGTGAACGGCAGCAGTGACCCCTCCACCGACTTACCGGAAGGCTGGGACCTAATGCGCTGGATTAACGAGGAAATTCAGGCCCGTACACCCTGGAAAATCACGATTGCGGAAGACTTATTGGGCAATGAGTACATCACCCGCCCCACCGATCAGGACGGGCAGGGATTTTCGACTCAATGGGATATGGCCTTTTTGCATCCCATTCGCGAAGCCCTGACAACGCAGCACGACGCCGACCGCGACATGCAAGCCGTAGCCGGCGCCATCGCCCAAACGTATAATGGCGACGCTTTTCAGCGGGTTATCTACACTGAGTCGCACGACGAGGTGGCCAATGGAAAGTCGCGGGTACCGGAGGAAATTATGCCCGGCGCGGCCCACCATTGGTACCCGAAAAAGCGCGCGACGCTAGGGGCCGCATTGGTACTCACGGCCCCTGGCATTCCGATGCTGTTTCAAGGTCAGGCGATGCTGGCCGACGGCTTTTTCTCCGACGATCAGCCCCTCGACTGGAGCCGGGCCGAAAAACATAGCGGTCTGATTCATCTCTACCGCGACCTGATAGCCTTGCGCCGCAATTTCGCTGGCACCACGCGCGGGCTTTCGGGCCAGCATACGGAGGTCTTTCACGTCAACAACGAGGATAAGATTATTGCCTTCCGCCGCTGGGACCAGGGCGGCCCCGGTGATGAAACCATCGTTCTGGCGAACTTTGCTGATACCACGCGCGAAGGCTACTGTATTGGGCTACCCGCGGCGGGCCAGTGGCAGGTACGCTTTAATAGCGACTGGGAAGGCTACGATCAAGAGTTCAGTAACTTCGAAAGCTTTGGCGCTGAAGCCGAAGAAGGCGAGTACGATGAATTGCCATTTCACGCCTGTTTTGGACTGGCGCCGTACTCAGTCTTGATTATCTCGCAGTAAAAGTCGTAAATCGAAGCTTACAGAAGAGCGCAGAGCAAATAGCGAGTTCTGCGCTCTTCTGCGTTTTCCTATGTGCCAGCCTGCGGAAAATCCGTAAGCCCGTCTATCTTGCCAGCCCTACGACCTACTAAAACTCTCCCCACATGCAGCCACCTCCATCAGCCCCCGAAATCATTGCTCCCGATGCTCTGCTTGTTGAAGTCGCTTGGGAAGTCTGCAACCAGGTGGGGGGCATTTATACCGTTATTCGCTCCAAAGTACCGGCTACCGTGCAGGGCTGGGGCGACCGTTATTGCCTACTTGGACCTTATTTTCCGCAGCAGGCCCAAGGCGAGTTTGAGCCCATCGAAGATCATGAGCTAACTCTGCTGACGGATCCCTTTGCCGGAGCCGTGCGTCAGATGCGCCTGATGGGCTACGACGTGCAGTATGGTACTTGGCTGGTAACGGGTCGGCCGCGCGTGGTGCTCATCAATCCTTTTCAGGTGTACGACCGCTTGGGCAGCATTAAAGCCGACCTCTGGCAGCACCACGGCATTCCCACGCCCGACCACGACGACCTACTGCATCAGGTAGAAGCCTTCGGACATCTGGCCACTATTTTCCTGCAAATTCTGACCGCTGAAGTAGTACCGCCTCAGCGCGTAGTGGCGCATTTCCACGAGTGGATGACGGGCGTGGCTATTCCCGTATTGCGTCGTGAGCAGGTGCCTGCGCACATTGTGTTTACCACGCATGCCACGCTGCTGGGCCGCTACTTGGCCATGAATGATCCCAACTTCTACGACCATCTCATGCAGGTCAATTGGGAAGCAGAATGTCGCCATTTCAATATCGAAACAGCGGTGCGGATTGAGCGTGCGGCGGCCCACGGCTCCCACGTGTTTACTACCGTGAGTGAGCTAACGGTGCGCGAGTGTATTTATTTACTGGATCGGATTCCGGATGCGGTACTGCCCAACGGTCTCAACATTGAGCGCTTTGTGGCTCTGCACGAATTCCAGAATCTGCACCAGCAGTACAAAGCCAAGATTCATGACTTTGTGATGGCGCACTTTTTCCAGAGCTACGCCTTCGATCTGGATAATACGCTGTACATGTTCACCTCGGGCCGCTATGAGTATCACAACAAAGGCTTCGACATAACCCTGGAAGCGTTGGCGCGCCTAAACTACCGCTTGCAGCAAAGCGGCATGGAAGGTCAGGTAGTTATGTTTTTCATTACGAAGCGGCCGTTTACCAGCATAAACCCACTAGTACTTCAAAGCCGAGCGGTGCTGGATGAAGTGCGCGAAACTTGCGCGGCTATTGAGCGGCAGGTGGGCGAGCGCCTCGTATATGCCGCCGCCGCCAGCACCGATCATCGCCTGCCTAATCTCTCGGATATGGTAGACGACTACTGGCGTCTGCGCTACCGCCGCACGTTGCAAAGCTGGAAAACCAATGCGCTACCCTCAGTTATTACGCACAACCTAGTTGACGACGCGAAGGATGATATTCTAAATTTCCTGCGTCGTTCAAACATGATCAATCACCAGCACGACCGCGTCAAAATCGTGTACCATCCTGATTTTGTTTCGCCTACGTCGCCCTTGTTTGGCATGGAATACGGGCAGTTTGTGCGGGGTTGTCATTTGGGCATTTTCCCCTCCTATTATGAGCCTTGGGGCTATACGCCACTGGAGTGCGTGGCCCGCGGCGTACCAGCCATTACCAGCGACTTATCGGGCTTCGGTGATTATGTCATGCAGAACGTGCCGGACCACGAAGACAAAGGCATTTTTGTAGTGCAGCGTCAGGAGAAAACCTTCGACGAAGCCGCTGAAGAACTCACCAATATGCTCTGGAATTTTGTGCTGCTTAACCGGCGCGAGCGAATTATGCAGCGCAATAAAGTAGAAAGTTCTTCCGAGCTATTCGACTGGAAAAACCTGCGCGAGCATTACGATAGAGCTTACTCTTTGGCGTTAGAACGCTCGTAACAACCGCAAAAAAGCCCCCCAGACATTATAAAAAACAGACGCCCGCTTGCCTAGGCAAGCGGGCGTCTGTGTGCTATTGCTTTTTACTAATTGAATACGCGCTAGGGCAGCAGAACTTGATTGATTACGTGAACCACTCCGTTGGTAGCCAGAATATTGGCGGGAGTAATATTGGCCGCAGTGCCGGAGCCGCCGCGCACCGTGAAGCCTGTACCGGATGCGGCAATAGTCACGTTACCATTGAGCGTAGCGACGTTGCCGGGCACTAAATCAGACGAGAATACTCGACCTGAACTGACGATATGCTTTTGTAAAATACCCACGAGGGTAGCATCAGGAATTTGATCTACGTTTTGCAAGTTCAGCGCCGTGAGAGCAGCTTGGAAGGCAGCATCGGTGGGCGCAAATACGGTGATATTGGATGAGTTGCTGGCTGCTGCCGCTAACAAAGCTTGCGCAGCGGGTCGCTGCAAAGCCCGCAGCAACTGCGTGAATTGAGCTGGCGACGCGGCTGCACTACTCTGTACGATACCGGCAATAGTCTGACTTGGGGGAAGCAATACATTGTCGATGGCGTGAATGGTGCCATTGCTGGCCGATATATCAGCTGTTACGACACTGGTAGCGCCATTGATAAAGACGTTGCTACCCGTTTTGGTCAGGTAAATAGAGTTGTCGTTGACGCCGGAAGCGCTGGCGGGCCGCGCCGTAGTGCTAGTGCTGGCCCCAGTGGCAATATTGCTGGCCATCACATTGCTTGGCAATACGTGGTAGAGCAATACTCCACGCAACGCAGCAATCTGGCTGGCATCTGTTACGGCATTAATTTTGGCTACTGAGCTGAAGGCATCTAAAGGTCCGCCGGCTAGTTTGGCAAATGCAGCATTGTTGGGAGCAAACACCGTGAACGGCCCCGCGCCGCTTAGCGTGGTGGCCAGATCAGCTTTGGTGACGGCCGCTACCAGTACACTGAAGTCGGCATTGCTTTGCGCTACTTGCACAATGTTCTGCTGAGTAACCGGCGGAATGATGACTTCATCGTCATCACAGCTGGTAGCACTTAGTCCAATAAACAACCCAACAGTAAGCAACCGCAAGGCGCGATACATAGGAAGCGGTTGAAAGAAATTGTTGATTTTCATTTGTTTAGTTTTTATAAGTAAAATGTTAAACAAAATTTCAAACATCAATACTGCTTAACGTAGAATTTGTTTATATTAATTTTTAATTAAAAAGCTTTAAATCAGCTATATTACAATTTTAATCTCGTTTTTATCCCGTGCGTTTATACTTGAAGACTTTGATTTACGTGCTGTTATTAGCATCATCTATTATAGCTCAGGCCAGCGAATTCTGGCTACTTCCATTGCGCTTTTTTGTGGTATCTGGGAGCAAGCAAAATCTTTATATATTTATAGGAGAAGACTTTCTGGGTAAGCGCTGGATGGGCAAAAGCAGTCGTGTTGCCCGGCTTATGCAGTACACTGCCACCGACTCTCTGAACCTCACTTCAGCGGCTACTCGCTTGGATACGCTGCAAGCCAACCTTGCTTTTCACAAACCTGGCTTACACTTAGTGACGCTCTCAACCACGAATGCCTTTGCTGAGCTAACAGCCGATCAGTTCACAGCTTATCTGCAAGAGGCTGGGCTTGAAAATGCCTTAGCCTTACGCCGCCAGCGTAACGAAACCACTAAGCCCGGTCGGGAAGTGTACCGGCGTTGCGCTAAAACGCTGCTGCTCGCTGGCTCACTCATTCCCCACGACAGTACATTTGCTTGTGTCACCGGACAGGCCTTGGAGCTAGTTCCGGAGCAAAATCCTTACGCGCTCAAAATAGGAGCCGCCCTCACGGTACGCGTGCTGTATGAGGGAAAACCATTGCCGGGAACGATGGTGCAGATCTGGCAGCGTGGCGCCCCAAATCAAACAATTACGCGTCGGACCAAATTATACACCAACCAAAACGGGCGAGTACTGTTTCACTTGTCGGCGCCGGGCAGCTATATGGTCAGTGCGGTACATATAGTACCTACCAAAGACCGCATAACCGCCGATTGGCAAAGCACCTGGACTACCCTTACATTTGGATTTGCCCCCCAAAAGGGGGTATAGATGCCGGGTATTAGTACTGAATTTTAATCAGTATTTTTCCTAGCTTAGACTTGATTTTCGCCAGAGAATAACGACTAATTGGGTACTTATTCGGCTAACATGAACTCCATTAGTGCATTCTCTTATCGTATTTTTGTCGCTGCACGAGTATTCTTTATCCGAGACTCGCTCATTTCACGCAAACTGATTTTTTGTTACCTTCGCAATTCCCATTAACCCGTCCCTAACGTCCGTATGAAGTACTCCATCGATAAAAAGGAAACTTACACCATCATCACTATTGATGAGAAGAAGCTGGACACCACGGTGGCCCCGGACCTAAAATCGGAGTTTGTCAAGCTGAACGCGGAAGGCATCAATAACCTCATCTTGGATCTGGGCAACGTGAAGTACACTGATTCTTCTGGCCTTAGCTCCATTCTGATTGCCAACCGCTTATGTAACTCTACCGGCGGTTTGCTGGTGCTCACGGGCTTGCAAGATCACGTGATGAAGCTTATCACCATCAGCAAGCTTGAATCAGTACTGCATATTCTGCCTACTGTTGAAGAAGGTATTGACCGCGTATTTCTGCACGCTATCGAGCGCGACTTGACCAGCAAGGAATAGGTTTCTTTAGTAATCTGCTGTTGGTTGTCTGTTGTCAGTTTAACGAAGCTGATAGTAGACGACCAACTTTTTTTTATAGCTAGATGAGTGAATGGCCGAATGAAGGAATGACTGTCATTTATCTGACTGACGCTTTCCTCACTTCTCCATTCAGCCATTCATCTTTCTCACATGGAGTTTGAGCTAAAAATCCTGGGTAGTGCTTCGGCCACGCCTTTTCTCAATCGGCACCACACAGCCCAGGTGCTCTCCGTCGACGCGAACTCTTACCTCATTGATTGCGGCGAAGGCACGCAGCGACGCCTGATGGAATACAAGGTGCGCCACCAGCGACTGGGGGCCATTTTTATTTCTCACCTCCACGGCGACCACTTCTTCGGACTGTTTGGGCTGCTTTCCACCATGCATCTGCACGGCCGCACCGAGCCGCTGCTGCTCTTCGGCCCGGCTGGCCTCGACGATATTCTTAGTACGCAGTTTCGCTATTCGCATACCCAGCTTTCTTTTGAGCTGAACTTTACGCCCGTCGATACCACGCAGCACGCGCTGGTGTATGAGGACAAGTATTTGACGGTGCATACCCTGCCGATGCGGCACCGGATTCCGTGTTGTGGCTACTTGTTTCGGGAACACCCCAAGCGCCGCCACCTCGATAAAACCCGCCTCCCGGCCGACCTCACTCCCACTCAGCTCAGCCGCTTGGCCCAAGGCGAAGACATCTTCGACGAAGCCGGCAATATAGTAGTGGCCAACGCCGACGTAACCACTGATCCTTCGCCTTCACGCAGCTACGCCTACTGCTCCGATACGCTCTACACGCCTGCCCTAGCGGACCTAGTGCGCGACGTAGATCTGCTGTATCACGAAGCTACTTTTTTGGATGATATGCGCGAGCGGGCCACGCTCACCCATCATTCTACGGCGCGGCAAGCAGCACATCTGGCGCGCCGGGCCAATGCTCACCGCCTGCTCATTGGTCACTTCTCCTCCCGTTACCGCGAGTTAGAGCCTTTATTAGATGAGGCAAAAGCAGTGTTTGAGTGGGTAGAGTTGGCGACCGAAGGCAAAATTGTGACGCTGTAAGAATGTGCCACGGAGCGTTCGCTCTATACGCTGCTTAGTGAGGTGCGGGGGGCTTTTTTCAACCTACTAATGATTGAATGCGCCGTGGCGCATTCTTAGACTTATGACTCCTTTCGCACGCAAAAAACAGCAGCTTTATCTCGTGCTCAGCGGGATTTTTGTGGTGAATGCACTGCTGGCAGAAATCATTGGAGTCAAGATTTTTTCGGTAGATGCCCTCATGGGACTGCCCGGCAACCTGACGGCCGGCGTACTAATCTGGCCCGTCGTATTTGTCACTACCGATATCATTAACGAGTACTTTGGGCGGGCGGGCGTGCTACGCATCAGCTACCTTACGGTGGGCCTGATCCTGTATTCCTTCGTGGTTATTCTGGCCACCACACATTTGCCCCCGCCGCCTTTTGGCTCGATGTAAACAAGACCGATGCCGCTGGCCGCCCCTTCAATATTGACTTCGCTTACCAGAGCATCTTCCGCCAAGGCTTGGGCATTATTGCGGGCTCCATCACAGCCTTTCTGATTGGGCAAGTACTCGATGCTACGGTATTTCAAGCTATTCGGCGGCTGACGGGCGGGCGCTACGTGTGGCTGCGCGCTACGGGTTCCACTCTCGTGTCGCAGCTTGTGGATAGCTTTGTGGTGCTGTATGTGGCGTTTTACTTATTCGGCAATTGGTCGTTTGAGCAAGTGCTGAGCGTAGCCAACACCAATTACTGGTATAAATTCGCGGCGGCAATTCTGCTGACGCCGGTTATTTATTTGGCCCATTTTCTCATAGACAGATATTTAGGCCAAGAAGAAACGGTGGAATTGCAACAGGAAGCCGCTGCCGATGTAAGTGTGTAATTCAGATTTTGATTACACATCTTTTAAATTAAAAGACTGCTTGACAAGTAAGTCGATTATCGGCACTAGCAGCAAAAGTGACTTGAGTCTGAGCTTAAAACCACGAACTACGCACAACTAAACATGTCCCGAATTCTCACCGGCATCCAAAGCACCGGCCGCCCGCACCTCGGCAACTTACTGGGGGCCATTTTGCCCGCTATTGAGCTGTCGAAAAGCGCCCAGAACGACTCGCTGTATTTCATTGCTGATCTGCACTCCCTAACTACGGTGCGCGACGCGCAGGTACTGCGGCAAAATACCTACGCCGTAGCAGCAGCCTGGCTGGCCTGCGGATTTGATACCGAGAAGAACCTGTTTTACCGCCAGTCCGATGTGCCCCAAGTAACGGAGCTGACGTGGTATCTGAGCTGCTTTACGCCGTATCCGATGCTGGCAAATGCGCACTCATTCAAGGATAAATCGGATCGTCTGGCAGACGTAAATGCGGGCCTGTTTACGTATCCGGTGCTTATGGCCGCTGATATTCTGCTCTATGATGCCGACATCGTGCCCGTGGGGAAAGACCAGATTCAGCACCTGGAAATCACGCGTGATATTGCCGCTACATTCAACAGCCGCTACGGCGAAACGTTTGTGCTTCCGAAGGCCCGTGTCGATGAGCAACTGATGACGATTCCGGGTACCGATGGACAGAAAATGAGCAAGAGCTACGGCAACATTATCGACATATTTGCTCCCGAAAAAGAGCTGCTCAAAACCATCAAAACTATCGTGACGGATAGCCGCGGACTTGACGACCCGAAAGACCCGGAAAACGATACTATTTTCAAGCTGTATTCCCTGCTCGCCTCCCCCGCCGACACTCAGATAATGCGCAAGAAATATCTGGCTGGCGGCTACGGTTATGGCCACGCCAAACAGGCGTTATTCGACCTGATTATGCAGCGTTTTGCTACTGAGCGGGAGCAGTTTAATTTCTTCATGCAAAACCTGCCTGAACTTGACGCACGCTTGGCCGAAGGTGCCCGCAAAGCGCAGACTTATGGCCGTGAGATTCTTAATAGAGTGCGCGAAAAAGTTGGGTATTCGATCTAGAAACATCTACTTGAACCTGATAAATAAAACAGTATAACTGTAGCAAATTTTTTCAGCAAGAAAGCCCCCAGAAGTACTTCTGGGGGGCTTTCTTGCTGAAAAAAGGCATGTAAATTGAAGCGCCAGCAGTATGGCTATTCGGGGTGGTGCTGCCCGTTGTAAAAGCTAAACCCTAGTTTACTGCCGCGGCTTACCTGTTGATTCTCAATTTTTTGTTTTACCGTAATTTTCTGAATTTCCTGGAGCGGAGGGGCAATTAAATCGTTGTTTACGGCGGCAATCATGGCGCTTTCCACGAACAACTTCAGGGCATCGTGGGTGAGCATGTTATCCGCCATATTTATGTCAGGCAATTCCAGCTCTTTTACCCCCTCGATGAAGTAGTGATTCTCGATGTTGATAAGCAATCGACCAACCAAATAACCGGGGTCATTGAGGCGCTGATATTTGATGCTGTCGGCCATAAAATTGTAGGCCATGATATGGCCGAAAAAGCGCCGCCGAAAATCCTCTTCCACGTACTTGGTCGGCATGGGACCGTAGTCGTCGGGGAAAGTCACAATGTTGGAGTGCATCACGAACATGAGCAGGTCGCCGGAGAAACGGATGTGAAACTCCATTTCGTTGATGGGTCGGTACTCAATTACCACTGTAGAATCAATGGCTGTGATGCGCCGGCTTAGCTCCAGCGTCAGCTCCATCGATACCTGACGCAACAGTTCGAAGGCGGCGCTGGTATTGCGGAAGATAGCTTGCTTGGCTGTGGCTTTTTGCTTCAGGCCTTCAGAAATAAGCGCTAAACGCTCAATGGCTACTTCCGCCGTAACCTCTTCGGCGGCAGCCATTGCCTTCTCATGAGTCTGAGCAGTTTCAGCGTCTCCTACAGAGGTGGCAACTGATTTTTTAGAGGTTCTTTTGGCCATAATCGCAAAGAAAAGAAAGGCTACAATCGGCCCTGAAAGCCATGAGCAGTCGTAAGAAGTTACGCGGCTGAGCTTGATAAGTTAGTAAACCAAAGCTGTGCCAAGCCTGTCTAGCCTAAATCGTGCTGGCCAGATCCAGGGTTCAACGACTCAGTTTCTACTTGATGCTGAGCAAGATGCGGCGGGCTCGTGAGTGCGGCCGCGCATTGCCAAGTATTACTCTGAAAAGCGACCGTTCGCAGACCCGGATGCGGAAAATCAGCTGTGGGGGGCAAAATCATTTGCGCCGCTGACGCGTGTTGCAGCGCTTCTCCTACCGTGCGCACAGCACCTGCCGGTACCGCCTGCTTTTCCAGCGTTTGGAGCAGTTCGTCGCCATTTACCTGCCCTATGCGTTGCCGCAATAGCTCTTCCAATACAGTCCGGTTAGCCACGCGCAGCACATTCGTTTGAAAGCGGGCATCCACGGCCCACTCTGGTCGGGCCAAGAATTCACACAGCAATCCAAACTGTCGGTCGCTGCCCACGGCCAGCACAAGCTGCCGGCCATCGGCGGCGCGATACACGGTGCCGTAAGGCACAATGCCCGGATGCCCAGATCCTAAAGGCTTGGGATCGTGGCCAGTAACAAGCCAGGTTGCGGCCTGGTTGGCCAGGGAAGCCAATGCGCTGTCGAGCAACGACACCTGCACGTAGGCACCCCGGTTTGTGTGTGTGCGCTGGTAGAGCGCGGTGAGCAGGCCTTCTTTTAGCTGATGAGCTGCGAGCAGATCGATCATGGCCACGGGCATTTTCAGTGGTTCGCTGCCGGGCGGGCCGTTCAGGTACATAAATCCTGCTTCGGCCTGTAGCACGGCATCGTAGCCCGCACGGTTGGTGGCAGGGCCGTAACCAGTAAGATGCCCGTAGATGAGGCGCGGATTGATAGCTGAAAAGGTGGCGTAATTAGCACCCAGCTTTTCGGAATCGCCTGGTTTGTAGCTGGTTAGCACAATATCAGCACGAGCGGCAAAGGCACGAATAGCTTCTTGACCGTGATCCGTGGTCAGGTCTAACACGATAGACTTTTTGCCCCAGTTGGAAGCGGCGAAATAGGCGGAGATATCCGTTTCAGAAGTTTCGGATGAGGTCTTCCAGGTGCGGGTTACGTCGCCGCTGGGAGCTTCTATTTTTAGTACCGTCGCCCCAAGCTCGGCGAAGAACTGCCCGACCTGCGGCCCCGCCAGCACGGAGGCCAGCTCCAAAATAAGCAGGCCCGCGAAAGGCTGGGGGCTTTTTCAACGACGGAGGTAGTAGAATTCGGAATTGATACAGTCATTTTTAGCTATCAAAAGTCCGACAAGATAAATCCGGCAAGCGGCACTTCTCGAAGCTGGCAGTAGTCGCTTTTGAACCGCAGTACGGGTGTAATTGTCTTATTCTATATACGCCGCACTCCTCAGTAATGCAGGCAAATGTAGCCTCAACGGCAGCGCTTCAAAATGGCGTATCTTTGCCTTAAATCAAGCGGTTCGCTGACCAGAAAAACAAGGTCAGCTATTTCTTCACTTCACTTAGCTGTACCTTGAAATTTAGCGAGTTTAATCTCCACGACGACCTCCTGGCCGGTGTGGACGCCATGAATTATCTGAATGCCACGCCCATACAGGAGCAGGCGATTCCCAAAATTATTGAAGGTAAAGACCTGATTGCCTGCGCCCAGACGGGTACCGGCAAAACGGCGGCCTACCTCCTCCCCCTCCTCGACCGCATTTCGCACGCCAAGCACGGCCATACCTCCACCCTTATTCTGGTGCCAACCCGTGAACTGGCCACGCAGATTGATGAGCAGGTAACGGGCTTTGGCTACTTCGTAGAAGCCAGCAGCATTGCAATTTATGGCGGCGGCAAAAGCGAAGGTTGGGAGCAGCAGAAACGCGCCCTCACCAGCGGCGCCGACATTATTATTGCTACGCCGGGCCGCCTGATTGCCCACTTGCAAATGGGCTACGTGAAGTTCGACCAGATCAAGTATCTGGTGCTGGATGAGGCCGATAAGATGATGGACATGGGCTTCTCCGATGACATCCTCAACATCGTGCGCCAGCTACCGAAGAAGCGCCAGACGCTGCTGTTCTCGGCTACCATGCCCAATAAAATCCGCGATTTCTCGAAGCAGATTCTAAACGAGCCCGAGGAAATTCGGTTGGCTGTATCCAAGCCTGCTGCTGGCATCGATCAGCAGCTGTACATGGCTTTCGACCGCCAGAAAATCTATATTCTGGAACACATTCTCAAAACCCAGAATGTGCAGAGTATGGTGCTATTTACCTCCCAAAAAGCGGCCGTGGGCAACATTGTGCGGTCTATCAATAAGCTAGGTTACGTGGCCCAGGGCATCAGTTCCGACCGCACTCAGGAAGAGCGCGAGAAGATTATGCGCGACTTCAAAAACAAGCAGTTCCCGATTCTGGTAGCTACCGACGTGCTTAGCCGCGGCATCGACATTGACAGCCTTTCGCACGTGGTGAACTACGATATTCCGCGGGCCGCGGAAGATTACGTTCACCGCATCGGCCGCACGGCTCGCGCTGCTACCACCGGTACGGCCATTACCTTCATTGCCGATCAGGACCAGGACCGCGTGCTTAAGATTGAAAAGCTTATTGAGCGGGAGCTGGAAAAGAAGAATATTACTGAAGAGCTAGGTTTGGGCCCCGCTCCGGAGTTCGATCCGAAGCGCTTTAGTGGTCTGGGGGGCAAAATTGGGGGTCGTCCGGCTCGCAATGGTCATTCTGGCGGTGGCAGCTCGCGTGATGGTGGCGGCCGTGGTCCACGCCGCGAAGGCCCCCGTGATGGCAGCCGCCCACCCCGCCGCGATGCTGATGCCAACGACCCAGCGCAGAAAGAGCGTATTGCGAAGGCCAATGCTGCCCTAGCTGCTCTCGACGCCGGTGGTGCACCAGCGCAGCCTTACCAGCGCCCGCCCCGCGCCCCGCGCCCGGAAGGCGAAGTGCGGGAGCCGCGTGCGCCCAGAGCTGAGGGAGAACCAACGAATGGCAGCAGCCAACCAAGGACACCACGCGAGCCTCGGGCCGAAGGCGAAGCTGGTGAAGCTCAGAAACGCCGCAAGCGTGGCGGCCGCAACCGCAATAACCGTGGCCCGCGACCCGAAGCTAGTGGCGCAGAAACCACGCAGACCGCACCTCCCGTGTCTACCGGAGAATAACTCCTGGTTTCGCAAATCAATTAAAAAAAGCCCCCAGTTCATACCGGGGGGCTTTTTTAGGTTCTATCTACTCTCCTTTACAGTCGCGCGGGCCACTAAGTAGGACGGCAGTTTCTGTACGGCTTCATTTAGCCTCACTACGTTCTGCTTTTTAAGCTGCTCATTTTCCAAGTAGTTGTTATAATTTAAGAACAGGTAGTAAGCCAGCACACGGTTGTAGGTGTCCAGAGCAGGATCGGCGACAATGTCTAATAGGCGTTGCTCTAGTTCCCGGGGTTGCTGGGTTTCGGCCAGGGCACGGCCTAAGCGCCCCAGACTGCCGAAGTAATGGTTACGGCTCGGTTTGTCGATGCGCAACGTGATGCCAAGCATCAGATTGGGTACATCAATATCCAGCTCTTCGAGCTCACGCAAGTAGGTTTTGCGCGCAGCCCATGCGTAGCTACCATCCGATGCGCGCTCAAACCGGTCGTTCATAATGTCGAGGTGGGCCCGCAGAAACGTCTCCCAATTCACGGTTTCCGCCGAAAGCTGGGCTATGTTAAGCGCATGATAGCGCGGACTATTATCCTGGCTGCACCCGCCCACCACAATGCGGCTGCGCTTGAACTCCAGTGCTTTTTTAGGCGAATAGTACCGGGCTACATATTCTTCAAATTCGTCGGTGGTCGTACCCCGGCTGTTTGTATCCGTAACGGCTTGGGTTAACAACGCCCGAAACTTGGGCGCCTTGGCCAGCGCGTCTACCTTTTCTAGCCGTAGTGAATCCCATTCATAATAGGCCCGCCACCGAGCCTCTTGCTGAGCCTCAGTCAACTTCTCCTTATAGTCTGTCGACGGGCGCTGGATTTGCTGATGAACATAGCTCATAAAAACCTCCTGCGCTTTCGCCGGCTCTGGCTGATACCTGCGGCCCGTACGCTTGGCGGAGTCAAAGTAAATCTGGGTTGTGGTATCAATCAAGCAATCAGCATATTGCACCATCGATGCATACTGCACTGGTAGCGTAGATTGCGTTAGCTCCGTGGTAAAACAAAAGCCTTCCACATACTGGTCAGAATATGATGTTTGCGACTGGTGATCCATGACCCAGCGGCCACCTTCTGTGGTCTGGTTTCGCTTGGCACCGCTAATTCTTAGCGTGTAATCACCCTCTCCGTTGAAAGGAATGCTGCGGTACACCGTGACGTTTACTCTCTTTCGGTCATCGCCTGTGTCGGCATCGCTTGTTGCTTCCTCGTCTTCGTAGCAGACTACCAGCAAGTTTTTCGCAATGGTCGCTTTCGGAAAACGCACCGCAAATGCTTCGGGCGTAATACCTTGTTCGAGTGCTTGACGAGCCTGCTTAAAGTTGCCCTCATCCAACCGTACATAGTGCGCCCGCCCTTGGCACTGGCTGCGGTATACCGGGCGCGCATCGCACACCTTATGCCGCAGGTTCAGCGAGTCCACGATGTGGCGGAGCTGGCGCATGGTCTGCGGCGAGTAGATAAGGCCATTCGTCGCTTGGCCGAACTCGCCGCGGGCCACTACCGTCTCATCCGATTGGGCACTGCAAGCGGTCACGCTCAGTGCCATCAGCAACAGGAAAACACTACAGTACTTCATACGAGTGCGACGCGGAACCGGAGTCGCTACCGGGGAAATAGGGTGCATATTTCCAACGATGCCGACGTAATGCCTATTGCATAATCTGAATACATAAATGTTTTTATCAACAACCCTTACGTCGGCTAATCCAACGAGGCGGCGTATCTTTCCGGGGAACTCTACCGTTGAGAGATACTTACACACTCCCCTTATGAAGCCTACCAAATCAAAAAAGGTTGAAGAGCTGAAAGATGCAGCTCCCACCACGCGCCAAGCCGAAACGCCTCTAGAGGCGTTGTATCGTCGGGTTAAGCAGGCCCAACAACGTCGTATCCAAAAGCGCAAGCGCATTCACGCCCACTAATCTGGCCGTAGAATTTCAATAAAAAGCCCCAGCTACCTGAATGATAGCTGGGGCTTTTTATTGAAACTATAGCTGCTTGTGAGCCTGAGAATGAAAGTTTATTTCTCCCATTTGCAGTTCGCTAAATTTTCATCTATGAAGATTCAGTAGCATTCATCACAAGCCCAAAAAAGCCCCCCAACTTGGGGGGCTTTTTTGGGCTTGTGATGAATAGTCTAGTTGCGGGTCATCAGCGCATTGGCTTGCAGTTCGCCAGACGGAATTGGCCACACATAGAGTGGGTCGGATGGGGCTACGGCACCAACGGAGCTTTTGGCGGGAATTGTTGCGTTCAAACGCATGATGTCCATGTTGCGAATTCCTTCGCCCAAAAACTCGATACGGCGCTCCAGTAGAATATTGTTCACCGTGGCTTGCGTATAGGGCGTGCCGGCCGAGCGCGTACGCACAGCGTTGAGTAGGGCCACTGCCTGAGCATCGGCAGGGCCATTTACCCGAGCCCGAGCCTCTGCCAGATTCAGGAGCACCTCGGCGTAGCGAATAACCGGCGCTTTATCCAGATAAGGATTTGTGGAGGTAGAGCCATTGGAATACTTCGTCAGATAAGGAGTAGTTCCGACCCGGAATACAAAACTCGTTCTGCGCGTATCCGTCGCCGACCAAGCCGCATTGCCCAGAATACCATCGGAGTTCAGGGCATATTCGCCATTGCCTCCCCGCGAACCGGGCAGGAAATAATACCCAAGCTGATTCTGGGTGCCAGGTGCGTTCTGAGCTGTGAACGGGAAGCCCAGAATGTTCTCCGTGGTTTCCTGGGGAAAAGTAAATACGGCAGCTATCGACGGATTCAAAGCATGTGCTACGCCGGTGGTTGCTGTGAAAGGCGCAGTGGCGGGCACAATCTTATTGGCTTCCGTAATAACTTCAGCATAGCGGCCCATAGTCAGAAGCACCCGCGTTTTTAGCGCAATAGCGGTATTACGATGTGCTCTGGTTGTGCTTAAGGCAGCACTACTATACGTCAGGGGCAAGTTTTGCTCAGCGAAGATCAGATCAGCCAAAATCTGGTCATACACTTCGGCTACTGTGCTACGTGCCAGGTCATTGTTGGTCGATCCTGTTTCTGCCAGAATGCGTAAGGGCAAGCCGGGCTTGCTACCCTGAGCATCGGCATAAGGCCGGGCATACAGCTGCAAAAGCGCGTGGTAGCTCAGCGCCCGGAGCAGCCGAGCCTCACCCCGGTAAGCGTTGGCCGTAGTAGTCGCAAAGTCGGCGGGAAAAGCCGGAGCTACAAACTTCGCCGTGTTGGCGTCAAGTCCAGCCAGGAACACATTCACCTGGTTGATAGCGGCATACGCTGCGTTCCAGAGGTTAGTAACGTCGTTTTGCGATGACTCGGTGAGCGTATGATTCCATACACTGTAGCCGGTCACGTTATTACTCGTTTGCACGATAAAATCGTCGGCCCGAATATCGCCGTACACCTGGTAGCGGCCGCCATAAAAGGCGCCAGCCTTTACATAGGTGTATAGTGAATTAACCTGCAGTGCAACACGCGTGGGGGTGTCAAACACTACCAAGTCAGAAAATACAGTTTCTGGAACCGGCTCCAGCAAATCAGTCTGGCAGGAGAAGGCTCCCATGCTTAGTAAGGCAGTGAAAACAGCCACCTTTGCCTTATTCTTTAGTATCGTATTCATCAGTGTCAGAGAGAGCTAGTATTAGAAACCAATGTTGAAGCCAGCCGTGAATGTGCGGGCCTGACCGATGGAGTTGCGGTCGACGCCAGCACCCGTGTTGGTGTTGCCGTTCGTCGAGATTTCAGGGTCAATACCGGAATACTTCGTTAGCAAGGCAGCATTCTGCACCTGCACATACACGCGGGCAGTAGCCAGACCCAGGCGAGTAGCCAATGTAGAAGGCACCGAATAGCCCAGCGCCACATTGCGCAGACGAGCAAAATCACCCTTCTCTACGTTGCTCGACATGATCAGCGCTGAGCCGTTGGACACGTTATCGCCGTACACGACGCGGGGCCATTCAGCATTGGTATTTTCCGAGGTCCAGCGGTTCATGATATCTTTTTCATTGTTCCAGAAGCGCTGGTCATGCAAGCCCGATTTGGTGCCATTATAGATATAATTGCCCCCGAGAACTGAATGAATACGCCTAGGTCAAAATTCTTGTAGCGGAACGTGTTGTCGAAGCCACCATACCACTTGGGCAGTGTTGGGCCATAGTAAATACCGTCGGCCAGCTGCGTAGGAGCCGTAGTGTTTACACCATCGAGCGTTGTCCAGCCCGTAGAGCCTGGGCCAGTGGTACCTAAGTGGTTGTACTGCACCACAGTACCGTCAATTTTGCGCACCATGCGCTGCCCGGTGAGTGGGTTAACCCCTAACGATGGAACAGCCAGAATTTCGCCGACTGACCGGCCTACTTCCGTGAAGTTGACAATCTCAAGACCAGAAGTAGCGGTCGCAATGCGCTGGCCTTCCGTTACAAGTGTCTCTACGCGGTTTTTCAGGGTGGTATAGTTACCGTTTACTGTCCAGCTAAAGTCTTTACCCTGGATAGCGCGGAGGTTCATGTTTAACTCAATACCCGTGTTGCGCATCGAGCCTACGTTGGCGGCAATGGTATTATTCGGAACGCCTCTGGAAGGTGCCTGAGGTACATCCAGAATCAACCCATCAACAAGGTTGCGATAGTAAGAGAAGTCACCCTGTACCCGATCCTGAAATAAGCCGAAAGAGAAGCCAACATCGGTCTTTTTGCTGGTTTCCCAGGTCAAATCAGGGTTGCCAGCTGTAGAGTAACCCAGCGTGGCGCTAGAGCCATATAGGCCCGAACCATACGTAGACAGCGAAGCGAAGTCATTGATGCCCTGACTATTGCCTACCTCGCCGTAGCTACCCGTAAACTTCAGAAAGTTGAAGACATTGGAAAAGGCAGCATCCTTCCAGAATTGTTCTTCCGATACAATGTAGCCCAGAGATGCTCCGTAGAAGTTACCCCACTTTTCGTTGCCCCAGGCTGAGTAGCCATCGCGACGCACATTGATGGAGGCCAGATACTTCTTGTTGAAGTCGTAGGTCAGACGGCCAAAGTAAGACACCAAGTAGTTCTCACCCTGTGAGTTACCGGATACGGCAATATTGGTGTAGTTGCCCTGATACGTGTTAAAGAAGTCATCAGCTACCTGCGTGCGGCTGGCACCCCAGCGGTCTACCTGTGTGCGCTGTTGTTCGCCACCTAGCAGAATAGATGCGTTGTGGTTGCCAAAGCTGCGGTCGTACTGAGCGGTGTTCTGCCAGTTCCAGCGCTTATTGGTGCGGAAGTAGTTGGCGGCCTGTCCACCCGTAGCATAGCCATCACCTGATAGCGCCGTGTAGAACAATTGATCCTCAAAAGAGCTGTTGTTCAAACCATATGTGGTTCGCACGTTCAGACCTTTTAGGATTTCCCAGTTGGCATAAAGGCTACCCTGAATCTCGTTGCCTTCCGACGTGAAGTAGTTGTTCTCGAGGTCAACCAAGGGATTGTAGTAGCCAGTAACCAAGGGGGCGTAGTTGGGAGCTGGGTTGGTATTAGCTCCCGGACCCACGCCATTGCCTGCTGTATTGATGTTAGGAGTGCCATCCGGATTGCGGGCAGCTACGTTGGGGGGCAAAACCAGTGGGGCCCGGCCCAAGCCTGCTATGCTGAAAGCCGCATCTCCTATTGAGCCGGAGTTAGGCGAAGAGTTGTAGTTATTAGAATAACCAATGCGGGCGCCAACGGTGAAGTTCTTATACACCTTGTGGTCAATGTTTATTCGACCCGACAGGCGCTTGAATTCGTTATTCTTCAACATGCCATTCTGGCCCGTGTAGCCAACCGAGGCATAATAGCTCGTCTTTTCGGTACCGCCGGAGAAGTTCAGGGCATTGGAATGAGAGAAGCCAGTACGGTAGATATAGTCATACCAACGCGTATTAACCACGTTTCCATCAGCATCATACGAAGGCAGGAAACCTTCTCGGTTGTTGGCCGCTGCCCCTACGGAGGCACGGTTTGCATTCAGATTGCGAACAGCCTCATTCTTGATCAGCATGTAGTCCTCGGCACCCAGCACCTCATACAGGCGAACAGGCTTGCTCCAGCCAACCCACGAATCGAGGGAGATACGGCTCTGCCCTTTTTTACCATTCTTGGTAGTTACCAGAATAACGCCGCCTGCTGCCCGCGAGCCATAGATAGCGGCAGCGGCAGCATCCTTCAGTACTTCAATGCTTTCGATATCATTGGGGTTCACGTTGCTGAGCGGGTTATTGGGCACACTGGAAAGTGCCGAGTTGTTGCCGCTGAATGCCGGAATGCCGTCAATAACATATAGTGGCGAAGAGCTGAGGTTGATGGAGTTCACCCCCCGAATTCGAACCACGGGAGGCGTATTCAGCACGCCGTTAGGAGTCGTGACGTTTACGCCGGGAGCGCGCCCTTGCAGCGACTGCTCGAAGCTTTGCACAGGCTTCTGGGCTATATCAGCTCCGCTGATGGTAGCCACCGAGCCTGTCAGCTCACGGCGAAGCTGGGTACCGTAGCCGATTACTACTACTTCATCGAGGCCGGTAGTATTCGGCACCAAGCTCACATCAATGGTCGTCTTATCGCCTATTGCTACCTCTTTCGTGTCGTAGCCGATAAAAGAATACACTAAGACGGTGGCCGTGGTGGGCACCGAAGCTAAGGTGTAAGTACCGTTGGCATCGGTAGAGGCGCCTTGGGTAGTGCCTTTCACCACCACGGTTACGCCAGGCAGCGTATTGCCATCAGATGCTACCACCTTTCCGGAGATGGTACGCACCTGTGCCTCTGCCCGATAGGCCAGAATAGTACACACCATAAGCATGCACAGTAGTAAAACTTTTCTCATTTGTCGGTTTTAAAGCGTTAGACATATTTGACTGACGCCGACAAGAAATAGCCTTTATTTCACCTGAACAAATAGATCATAGAATTATTATATAACAATCGTTTAAACTAGCAAACATTGTTGCTAAAGTTATATTTTATCTATATGTGATTTTTCGCATTAAATTATATCTTAGACGTTTACGTACTTGATATTATACCAGATGCTAGCGACAATACACTTATATAAAGGGTATCAAAACAAGTATCACCCCATGAGATGCTCCTTCTCTGGCTCCCTCCTAGCAACGCAATAAACTAAAGTAACAGCCGCATTGTAATAAATACGAAGGCCGCTTCCCCTGGTGAAATTCCAGAGAAAGCGGCCTTTTAAACAGATAACATTTGCCTGAAAGCCAAGAGGCCGGGCTGCACCTCAAACGCAACAGCTCCGGCCCCGGCCCTCACTAGTCTGGATTGAGCAGACCGGTGTGAGTAAGATTAATTACTCAAGAATGCAGGCTTAAAAAAGCCCCCCAAGCGCCATACAATTATTTGTACTGATAGTAGCGCACATAATCTACCTGCATCTGCTTGGGAAAAGTGGTGCTGGCATCAGGATTACCGTCAAAATCGCCCCCCACGGCTATGTTCAGAATCATGTAGAACTTGTTGTCGAAGGGATAAGGCGAAACCTCGCTGGACGTGACCGAGAAGTATTGCTGGCCATCTAAGTACCACCGTAGCTGACCTTTGCTACGCACCAAGCTGAAGATGTGATAATCATCCGCGAAGTCGCCGGTGGGTAGGCGTACTTCTGTGCCTTTTTGCTTTCGGTCGGCGGTAGTATTGCCAAAGTGAATGGTACTAATATTCACAGCTGGTTGGCTACCGCGCAGCTCCATAATGTCAATCTCGCCACAAGCCGGCCAAGGGGCCTGAGAGTCGTTGGAACCGAGCATCCAGATTGCCGGCCAGATGCCTTTGCCCTTCGGGAGTTTGGCCCGGATATCAACACGGCCGAAGGCAAAATCCTGCTTGCCCTTGGTAACGATGCGGGCCGAGGTATACTGTCGGTTGCGCAGTTGCTCCCGCTTCGCCTGAATGACCAGGTTGCCGCCGTTCAGATACAAGTTTTCGCTGCTATTGGTAGTGGCTTGCAGTTCATTGTTGTACCAGTTGTCGCTGACTTCATAGGTCCACTTGCTCTGATCTAGGGCGCTCCCGTCGAAGTTGTCGCTCCACACCAACTCCGTGTATTGGCTGAAGTCGCGAGCTTCGGCATTTACTTCGGTCGCGGCGGGAGGCGTAGGAGTTGGAGTCGGAACCGATTTTTCCTTCTCCTCAGTGCAAGCCGTGGCCGTCAGGCAGCACAGCATGGCAGCGCCCAAAAAGCCCCCCAGTGCCCTGCGGTATTGTAAGCTATTCTTTTTCATAAGCTTCCTAGTGATTTAATCAACAACATCTTTGCCCCGCAGCACTGCACTACTTAGCGACAAACTTCATGGTGAATACGGTACCTCCATTCGAGCCACTGCCAGCACGCAGGGTCATCTTTTTATCATCAATAGAAATGATGCGATACACGCGCTCTGTAGGGGAAGCATCAGTAGTGCCGATAAAGGCATTGGTCCGGGCCAGAACGAACTGAGCCAATCCAGTGCCGCTAGCCGGCCCAAATGTGAATGCCGACGTACCGGACTGTGCGGGCTGACAAGTGAAGCCAGCCGCTGCCGAGAATGTTTCGGCCTTGGCATTGTAGGTCAGCGTATTGGTGGAGGAGAACGTGTACTCGTCGTCCGACTGACAAGTAGGCAGCTCACCAGCCTTTACGCCCGCGAAGTACTGGAGTGGGTTGCCTTCTGTGCCTACAATGATGGGCGCATCAGTAGCATTATCCAGCATCCAGGTTTTGGACGAGCCGCCGGTGAGCAGCTGGCGAATTGGATCGGTAGCATTGAAAGGCACAAGCGTTACCACCGTTTTGGTGCCATTGGCATTTGTGCTTTTCAGGCGCAAACGCTGAGCGGTAGCCTCTACGATGTCGTAGGTGCGGGCCGCGGCGGGGCTCGATGTCCCAATGAATGCGTTGTCGGCTTGCAGAATAATCTGAGCGGGGCCGCTACCGTTGGGCCGGAACCGGAAGTTAGTAGTAACGTCAGCTGCCGTAGCACAGGCGCCGTTCACGGAAGTTTGCCCCCCACTCTTGTAGATATACTGGTAACCGCCGCTAAAGCTGAACTGGTCATCGGCCTGGCAGGCAGGTAGGCTGTTCGCAGCCGAACTTGATACCACCGTGCGATCATCGGCGGCTAGCACCTCAATGGCGCCTGCTGCCTGTGAATAGGTCCAAACGGTGACGCCACCGCCGGCACAATCAGTCAGTCCCGCGAAAGAGGCATTAGCGCAGGGTGAAGGCACTACAACGTCCTTCTCGGGCGAAGTGCCCGTGCCCCCCCGCCCGGCGGCCGTGAGGCGCACCTTGTAGGTGCCGCCCCGTGGGTACGTATGCGTTACGGTTTCGCCGGTGCCCGTAGAGTTGTCGCCAAACTCCCATTGGTAGAGAAAGCCATTCTGGCTGGTATTGGTGAAAGTGACAACTGTAGGAAACTCCGTTGTATTGATGGCCGCCGTAAAATCGGCCGTGGGTGCCACGCCTTCCAGCTCGCCCGTGTCTTCCTTCTCGCAAGATGCCAGAAATACGGAGCCGCCCAGCAGCACGCACACCGCTTTGTTCCAAGTATTTTTCATATAAAGTCAGCTAAAATCGTCGGTGGGAAGTGGCTTAGTAGCCGGGGTTCTGAACTAAAGCGGGGTTGGTGTCAAGCTCCGACTGCGGAATAGGCAGCACCAGATTCGCTTCAGTAGGTACGCCACGCTGTACGCCCACCGTGCGCAGAAAAGCAGCGTGCTCTGTCATGCGCGAAATGAACTTACCCGTGCGCTTGAGGTCAAACCAGCGGTCCATCTCGAAAGCCAGCTCGTAGAGGCGCTCCCGCAGTACGGCATCGGTGAAGTTGGGCGTAGCGGTTGTGAGGTCGCGGGCCGCCGATGGCGTATTGATGGGCAACCCAAAGGCACGACGGCGCACTTTGTTGATGGCCTCCACTCCCTCAGGCGTCGGTCCAACAGCCTCGGCCAGAATCAGATACATTTCGGCCAGGCGAAGCACTTTCATATTCAGGGGTGAATCCCAGATGTTGGTGTTCACTTTGCCGATAAACCACTTCTTGGAGCTAAAGCCAAAGGGTGAGCCAGGCAGGCTGTTGGGATTGGTGCCTCCACCGGGCCAGGCGTCGCCGGGAGCAAAGATGGAAACAGCTTTGCGCGTATCGCCGGCTTCGTAGCCATTCACAAAGTCAGGTTCCGGAATGTTGAAGCCGTATCCGTCGCCAACGGGCGTGAGACCACCACCGCGGGGGGCAAAAAACTGATTGGCGGCCGAACCTACGTTGTTGCGGTCATACTGATTGCGGCCGTTTTGAAACTGTACCTCAAACAGTGATTCTTGCCCATTGTCATTTTCGACCTTGAAGATGTCGGCGTAGTTGGCGTACAGGGTTTTACCTGAACCGGCAATCACCTCGCGAGCCCGCTGGGCGGCTTCCGGTTTCTTATTTTCCGTCAGGTATACCTTGGCCAACAGACCTGTAGCTGCCCACTTCGTGGCCCGGCCTATATCTTCTCCACTATAAGAAGCAGGCAGGTTGCCAATAGCATCGATCAAATCCTGCTCAATCTGCGCATATACCTGCACGGCAGGCGTACGCGGAATAGAGACCTCCGCTACGCTGGCGGGAGGCGCCGTAAATAGTGGTACATCGCCGTAAGCGCGCACCAGATCGAAGTAGTATTTGGCGCGCAGAAACTGCGCTTCGCCCAGGCAGCGCTTCTGAATAGCCGGATCGATGTCGGTAATCAGCGGCACTTTCTGTATCACAATATTGGCGCGCTGAATACCAATAAAGCTTCCGCCCCAGAGGCGAGAGGCGATAATATTGGTATTCGGGATGTTGTAGTTATCGAGCTGCTGATACTCGATACCATCCCCGCCGCCACCACCACCGGTAGTCGATACGTCGGCCATAATATCCATGGCCCACAGAGCGGCATTGTACTGGCCTTCTTTAGTCAGCTCGCTGTAAGCGGCCGTCACGGCTTGAATGGCGTCCGTTTGGGTCTTGTAGAAGTTAGCGTCCGTTATCTGGTCGGTGGGGGCTTCTTCCAGAAACTTCTCGCCGCAGCCGGTCAGCAGACCGAGCGTGAGCAGGAAAGCGCCGCACGTATATTTTGAGATATTCATTGTTGTGTGGGAGTTTATAAGGTTTAGAACCCAATGTTTAAGCCAGCCATGAACACACGCGCCTGTGGGTAAATGCCGAGGTCAACACCTCTGGAGCTCACTTCGGGGTCGAAGCCGCTGTACTTGGTTAGCGTTGCCAGGTTTTGGGCAGTAACATATACGCGCAGTTGGGTGGCCGAAATCCGGCTCATCAAGCTTGCGGGCAGCGTATAGCCGAGGGTCAGGTTTTTGAGGCGGGCGTAAGAGCCATCCTCGAGGAAGTAGGTCGATACCCGCAGGTTCTGGTTCGGGTCGCCGCTAACGGCGCGGGGCACATCATTGCTGGTGCCGGGACCAGTCCAGCGATTCAGTATGCGGGTGGTGCCGTTGGTAGTACCATATAACGCGCCTTCCGTGATGTAGCGGTTTTGGTTGTAGACATCGTTGCCCTGTGAGCCCTGAATAAAGAAGCTCAGATCAAAACCCTTGAAGGTCATTGTATTGGTAACACCGTATACGAAATCTGGGTTAGGATTACCAATATACTTGCGGTCATCTGCATTGATAGTGCCGTCTCCGTTCAGGTCTTTGAAGCGAATGTCGCCGGGAGAGGTGCCAGTTTGTTGCTTGGCGTGGGCAGCTACTTCATCAGCCGTCTGGAAGATTCCGTCAGCTACATAGCCGAAGAACGAACCGAAAGGTTGACCCTCGTCATAGCGGACAACGGTACCGCTCAGAGTACCTAAGCCATTGTAAGGCAAGCCTTGGCCCAATGACTCCAACTCTGTTTTAAAGGCTGAAAAGTTCAAATTCGTCGTCCAGTTAAAGCCTTGACCTGCGCCCTGTACGTTGCGCGAAGTGAAGGAGAAGTCGACGCCACGGTTGTAAGCAGAAGCTGCGTTGGTATTTACGCTTTCATACGTACCCGACACAAGCGACACTGGCACTGGGGCAATCAGGTTGGGCGAGCTACGGTTGTAGAGGTCAATGCTGGCCTCGAACCGGTTTTCTAGGAAGCCCATGTCCAAGCCAATGTTTGTCTGGTTATTAGTTTCCCAACGCAGTTCGGGATTGGCCAAACGGGTGGGAGCACCGCCCGTATTGATGGTTCCATCCGGACCAAATGGATAGGTGATACCGAAGTTGACAGAGTAGAGATAAGCAAAGCGACCAGCATTGAGGGGGTTACCTACTTTACCGTAGCCAGCCCGCAGCTTCAGGTTGCTGATGGTGCTGTTGTCTTTCATGAACTCTTCTTCCGAAATGCGCCAGCCGGCCGATACACCAGGGAAGAAGCCAAACTTATCGCCGGGAGGAAACACCGACGAGCCATCGTAGCGGGCTACGGCCGAGAACAGGTACTTACCAGCAAACTCATAGTTGAGACGACCGAAGTAGCTGGCTAGGCGCTGGGGGGCATTTATGGTACCCGCGTTAGCCAACTGCGTGTTAATGGGGCCCGCGTTGATTACCTGCAGGCTATTACGCAGATAGTTAGTGCGGTAGGCTTCCACGTTGCTGTAGTTGAACTCCTGCGCCGATTGCCCAAGCAGGAAAGTCACCTGGTGCTTATCCCCGAAGAGGTGATCATATGTGGCCGTATTCTCAATCAGATAAGTAGGTGAGTAGCTAGATGTCGCCGAAGCGCCGGCTACCGTGTACCGCGAGGTATAGCCAGCCAGGACTGGGGCAGACGGAGCAAATGAGTTGAAGTTGTCGAAGACGAAGTCACCACCTACGTTAGTGCGGAAGCGTAAGCCTTTCACGGGCTCTAGCTCAGCATATAAAGAGATGAGAGCCCGGTTGCGCTGGAATTTTTGGTTGGTCCGCTGAGCGCTGGCCAAGGGGTTCTCCTCAATAAAATTGTCGACGCCGCCGCTAGGCTCATACCAGTAGCCATCGGGGCGGTAGGGCTGTACCGTGGCCGGAATACGCAGCATGTGCTGTACAACACCGTATTCGCCGTCGTTGGTCGTTACCTGGCGGTCTTCCAAGTGAGTGAGCTGAAGGCTATTGCCTAGTTTGAGCATGCGGCCAACCTTCACGTCACCGTTGGCCCGCAGAGTAAAGCGCTCGAAGTTGGTCCCTACGATGGTACCATCTTGCTGAAAATAAGTACCCGAGAGGGCATAGCGGGCGCTTTCGGTGCCACCTGTAGCCGACAGAGCGTAGTTTTGAATCTGAGCCTGACGGAACACTAAGTCCTGCCAATCAGTGCCTTCACCGAGAGCGGCTGGATTGCGCAGCTTATCAACCACGATAGGCAAACCTGCCGCGATGCGGTTCTCATTGTTGACAACTGCATATTCTTCCGCGTTCAGCAAGTCTAGCTTGCGAGCTACGTTCTGTATACCGCGGTACACATCGAAGTTCACGTTGGTCTTACCCGCTTTGCCCCGCTTGGTCGTGATAATCACTACCCCGTTAGCCGCGCGTACCCCGTAAATAGCCGTAGCCGATGCATCCTTCAGAATATCAATGCTTTCGATGTCGTTAGGACTAATAGCATTGAGCTGATTTTCCCGGTCGTTTGAAGGTAGCGGAAAACCATCTACCACATACAGCGGGCTGTTATTGCCAGCGGAAGTTATACCGCGAATCCGCACTGAGGTACCGGCTGCGCCACCAGGAGCGCCACCGTTAGAGATAATAGTTACACCAGAAACCTTGCCTTGAATTGCCTGCGTGGGGTCGGCCACGGGCTGGCGTACTATCTCGGCATTGTTAACCGATGATATTGCGCCCGTTACGCTCCCGCGCTCCTGGGTGCCGTAGCCTACCACGACTACCTCGCTCAGGGCTTTGGTATCGGCTTCCAGCGTCACGTTGAGGATGGAAGTCGAGCTAGTAACCGACAATTCCCGGCTGGTAAAACCAATTGAGCTGAATACCAATGTGCTGCCCTCGGGTACAGTAATCGAGAACGTGCCGTCGCTGTTGGTGGAAGTACCCTGAGAAGTGCCTTTTACCAGCACCGTGACACCGGGCAGGCCATCACCATTCGACTGGGTTACGCGCCCCGTGACGGGCACATCGGCTGTTGCCAGTGTAGCAACAACGGGGTTGGGGGGCAAATTTCGCCCGGCCAAGGCGGGAGCCGCTACCACTGGCAACCCACAGGCTGTCAGCAGAATAGCTCTTCGCAAGAAGGATGAGTAAGAATTTAGGGTCATTTGGGTAGGAATAAGTAAGCTGAAAGCATATGCAGAAATACTCCCTGGTAGTGCGGCTTGTGGGATAGCACAGCCAGGTAAAGGTTAAGGAGCCGAGCCCTTTATAGCACCTGTTGCACCTCCCAATGAAGTGGGTACTTGTGCAGTGGCACCATTGTAGCGAAAACGTTTTAGTTGATCGCCAACACGAAGTGTAAAGTAGCCATCTTCGAGTAGCCGCCGACCATCACTGTCGGGATAAGTAAGGTCGCGCTGGGGTTGAATCTCAAAAACTAACTCACGGCTTTCGCCGGCTTTGAAGTCACTTTTTTCGAAGTGCTTAAGTAGGCGCACGGGGCGGGTGATACGGCCTACTTCATCAGTCAAAAACCATAGCACAGCCTCTTTTCCGGCGCGGGCGCCTACGTTGGTTACACGCACGGTAGCCTGTAGCGTGGTATTACCGCTGAGCACTGTATCGGCAAGGCTTAAATCGGAGTAGCGGAAGGTGGTATAGCTCAGGCCTTGGCCAAACTCAGTGAGCATAGAAGGCTTGTATTTTGCCCCCCAGTTCTCGAAACCAGCTCCGAAGTCACTCAACTCTAGGCTATTTTCATTATTGTCGTGGTGATATGGCGAGAAGTGTCCGGCAAACTGTGGATAGGTAAAGGGTAGCTTACTACTAGGATTTACCTTGCCGCTGATGATTTCCGCGATGGCCTGTCCGCCACCAAAGCCCGGCAATCCGCCCCACAAAATGCCCCCCCAGCCCTCTGCTATACCCCGAATAATACTGGGCCTCCCTCCTATCACTACTATTACCGAAGGCTTACCCACGGCCTGCACTGCCCGAGCCAATTGCAGTTGGTCCTCGGGCAGCGTCAGGTCGCTGGTATTACCTAGCCCTTCCGTGTAGGGACGTTCGCCGAGAGCCATAATTACGGCATCGGCACGGCGAGCGGCAGCTGTTACGCCGGCCAAAGCCAACGCACCTTTTGCGTCACGGTAAGCAACGGTTTCAACCTGGGTATTCGAATATTCCTTCTTTAAGGCGGCGTAAATGGTCAGAACTTCCTTAGGATACGCATCTTCAGGCCGGCCCTGCCACGCCAGCGTCCAGCCGCCGGCTAAGTTTGCCCGTGAGTCGGTGGAGGGGCCCACTACCAACAGACGTTTCACTTTGGACGCCGAGAGTGGGAGTATATTATTCGTGTTTTTGAGCAGTACGATAGACTCGCGGGCAGCTTCTACCGTCTGTTGCTTCAGAGCAGGGTCGCCAATTCGGCTAAGGCGGTCGGTGCGGGGCATGGGGTTGTCGAACAAGCCCAAGTCATCCTTCAATTGCAGTATGCGACCCGCCGACAAGTTGATGCGCTCTTCCGTCAGGCGTCCTTCCTTCACCAGTTCCTTAACTAGCTTGCAAAATGTAGTGGTGTAGGGTGTCATAGCCATATCTACGCCCGCGTCGATGGCCATGAACGTTGCCTCTTTCTCGTTGGCGGCTACTTTTTGGATGCGCACTAAGCGTATAATATCTTCCCAATCGGTAACAGCCACGCCCTGGAAGCCCATTTTGGTGCGGAGCAAATCGGTGAGAATGCGGCGCGAGGCGTGCACCGGCTCTCCATTGATCTGGCCGCTGTTTATCATGATACTCTTAAGGCCTGAATCGATTGCGGCCTGAAAAGAAGGGCGAAAAAATTCTTCGATGCGCTGATCGGAGATTTCCGCCACTGTGCGGTCCCAGTCAGTACGTGGATCAGAATAACCGAGAAAGTGCTTACCGCAGGCCGCCACCTTGTAGGGGGCAATTTCTTTATTCTCTTGTAGTTCCCGAACATAAGCGGCACCCATCACCGACGCTACCAACGGATCTTCGCCGTAGGTTTCATACAAGCGTGGCCACTGCGCATTCACGCCCAAGTCCAGAACCGGAGCGAACACCCAATGATGCCCCAGATCAGCCGACTCAAGCACGGTAGCCCGAGCAGCCTGCCGCGAAAACTCTGGATTGAAAGTGGCTCCTAGGTTCAGATTATGGGGGAAAATAGCTGCGCCGGATACGTAGCTGGCCCCGTGCATATGGTCGATGCCGTAGATAATGGGAATGTGCAACCGCGATTCGCGCATCGCAATGCGCTGCAAAGCCGCTGAATAAGCAGCCCACTGCGCCGGAGCCACGGCCTCTCCATTTAGAAAGGAGCCGATATGAAACTGCTTGATCAGCGGTATTAGCTTGGCTGAATCCAGTGTTATATCCTTTTGCTGTCCGGTGTTATTAATGGTGGTATTGGCGAGCTGGGTCATCTGCCCGATTTTCTCCTCCAACGTCGTTTGCGCAAGCAAGGTCCGCACCCGCTCACTTACGGGCACGGACTTAAAGCCGGTTGTGAATTGCGCCGCCGCCGTGACTGTGGTTGCTGGAGCTATGGCAGCAGAAGTACTTGCCCGCTGGCAACTCTGACCAGCACTAAGTAATGCGACGAGCATGAGCCCTTGTGAGCCAAGCTGACGAAGACGGCGCGCCGATGATACTCCCGTATTTGTGAAAAGAAAAGATACCCGTAAAAAGGAAGTAGGTATGCTCATGAGGACAGGGAAGTTTCACCAAATATATCCGTCCTTGTTTTGAAAACGCAAGGCAAAAAAGCCCCCCACAGCCTCAAAACGAAGATTTTATAGGTATATCAAATCTTACTTATACACTTACTACACACGTAAAATAGAGCTAATTGCGGGCTAACGCGCTTTAGCTGACTTTCGCTAGAGACGCGCAGAAGCGGCTAAAAAACAATGAAAAAAAGTGGGCATCCGCTAATTTTTTTTGCCAAAAGCTGCCTCCGTCCCACATTCTAAGCTATTTACTCTCCAAAACCAGAAATGCTGTTCCGTAATCGAAATAGTTACTGGTTCAAGGCAATATCTAGATCCACTATTATCTTAACTCCAATGCGTTGCCCAAGCCGGTGCGCTTCTTTGAGTAAGGGTTACACCTTTTGAGATAATGTGGTGGAGCAGTCAGACTCAGATGCTTCTTCTGTTTCGCTGGTAGCATCGAGCAGGATATGGGTCCAGCTTTCACTCACTTCGTAGTCGGGCGACTGGCGACGGCGACGCATGGCGTCCATTACCTTCTGGCTGAAACTCCAACACGTGGCCTGACGCAGGTCCAGAAGCCGGGACATCTCTTGGGAAGAGTAATTCCCTTGGTGGGCATTAATTAGAAAGACAGCATACAAAGCCTTGACAATAGAGAACTTACACTTCTGCAACATCGTGTAAGCTGTGGCCGACTCTACGTAGCGACAACGCGTACAGCGCCTTGCATGTGGCTCACGGCCAGCGCAATACTTCTCGTAGCCACACTTGCGGCACTGGTAGCCGTGTGCCCATTTCAGGTCGGCTAGGTAGCTCAGGCAGGCATCCTTATCGGGGTATATCTGGCTGAACTCGCCAAAGTCCACCTCCTTTGCCAAGACGCGAGCGGTTTGTGCTTGCTGCAAATCGTGCTGAAGGTTGGCGTTAAGCTTCTCAATAGCAGCCGATTGCAGAGCCAAGAGGCTATTGGCCTGCACCAGCTCGCGGTTTTGGGCGGCTATGGTTTCGCTTTGCTGGCGTAGTTCCTGGGTGCGGCGGGCTACCTGTGCCTCCAGCTCCGAATTCAGCTGATCCTTAAGCTGTTGATTTTGCTGGAGTTGCTCTACTAAGCGGTCTTGGGCAAGATGTTTTTTGCGAAGCTGCTTAACCAGGCGAGCCTGCACGGCCAGCCGGGCATCCTTGATTCCCTTAATCTTTTCGCCCAGCGCGTAGGATAAGATGGTCACTTCTACCACAAACGCCACGTTCATGCTATACACGGTGAAGTGATTATTCAAAAATTCGATGCCAAGCTTGCGGGTAATCAGGAAAACCAGACTGATAGCAACCAACGCATGCGCCAGCAGAAAATAGCGCGCCGCCCGCAATCCTTGCCGATACACCAGCAAGGCAGCATAATAAATAAGGCAGTAAGGCAGCAGATATAGCCAGAAGCTGAAGCCTGATTGCACTACCATGATATCTGCTACTAGCAGAACAACACTCAGGGCACCAATCAGCCGGATCCACCAATCGAGTTGGGGCACGCGCAGGGATGTATCGAGGAAGCCGCGCGCATAGTGCATGAAGGTAAAGAGCAGCAATACGGGAGCCCCGGCATTGATCAGGTGATTAAGCCACGGCAAATCGGACCACACATACTCAAACCCCAGCCCATCCTCCGATAAAAAAAGGAGACTACAGCTCAGCACATATAGCACATAGCGCAGGTAGGTTTCTTCCCCGATAAAAAGGTAGATGCACAGATTGTACACCACCATGATGAAAAGCACTCCATAAAAGGCCCCCAGCAAGCCGTATTGGGCCTGAAAATGGGTGAGCAGCACAGGCTCATTGCGCATCATGGCGCGGAAGCTCGTTTTGGAATTAGACGCTAAGCGTAGGTAATACGTTTGGGTCTGGCCCAGCGGCTGGGGCAGATCAAACAGAAAGTCTTTGTAGGGATGGGGCCGGGTAGCAAAAGGCAGATCGGCACCGGTATGAAACTGCTTGTAGCCGCCGCTAGCGATAGGCTGAAAAAACCGGACGTCGTTGATGTGAGAATCGAATAAATCGAGGTACCAGTGCGTACCCGAATGGTCATCGTTGCGCACGGTAAAACGCAGCCAATACGCCGAATTCGTATTGCTCATATTGGGTGCGCCAGTGTAGGGGGCAAATTGCCTGGCCTTGTCTGGACGGCGCACATCATGTAGCGTTAATTGACCCGTAGGGTCCTCTAACACACTGTAATAAGTGCCGTCAATAAAAAAGTCGGCGCCGGATGGCCGCATTACCAATGTATCCTCCGCTGCCGCCTGAGCCGACATGGCGGCACATAGAGTAAGTAAGCAGCTCCACAGTAACAGAAGTCGACCAGACAAGAACGAGGGCAGGTTTAGTGCGCGCATAGTGCAGGCTAATGTACACATTTGCCCCCCAGAAACCGCTCACTAGCATTCCATTCGAGCGTGCAAATGTCGTTGCTATAGCACCTGCCCTATTCCGAATAAGAGCACAAACACCAGCGTGCTCATAGCCATTTGCTTCAGCAGCGGGTCAAGCTGCTTTGATTCCTGTCGGGCCCATACCTGACGACCATTGAACCAGAACAGTGGAATAGAAAGCAGGAATAGCCACTGCCAGGGCGAATGGTACGTGAGGGCTACATAGATGGCAGCGCTGCCCAAGCCGAAGATCAGCAGTAGCCAGTGGTAGCGCCGCGCCGATTTGCCCCCCAGCCGCACGGGAATCGTGATTTTACCGGCTAGCTCGTCGGAGCGAATGTCGCGGATGTTGTTGACGTTGAGCACGGCCGTAGCGAAGCAGCCTAAGGTAATGGCAGGCAGCAGAATAGCCAGTGGCAGGGTCTGGGTTTGCAGAAAGTAGGTACCGCCCACGCCAACCAGCCCAAAAAAGATGAATACCGAGGCATCGCCCAAGCCGGCGTAGCCATACGGATTGCTGCCCGCTGTGTAGTTGATAGCGGCCCAAATAGCGGCCAGGCCGAGCAGCAGAAAAATCAGCAGAATCCACATGCCTGCCGCGCCCAGTGCTACCCATAGCAGCGCCAGCCCCGAGATAAAGGCCGCTACGCCAAATACGCCCATGGCCTGCTTCATACGGGCCGGTGTGATATAGCCAGCCTGTACCGCCCGCAGCGGACCTTCGCGGTGCACGCTGTCGGCCCCGTTCTGCGAATCGCCGTAGTCGTTGGCGAGGTTACTCAGAATCTGGAGTAAGATGGTAGTAAGCGCGGCCAGCCCCACAACGGCGCCATTGAATTGCCCCCCGGCAGCGGCTAAAAAGCCCCCGTGAGAATACTGGCCAATGCTAAGGGCAGCGTGCGTGGCCGAAAAGCCGAAACCCAAGCGCTGACGGAGCTTGGGTTTGAGTTTGGAGATGTGGAAGAAGCCGAGGAAGTAGTCATACGCCGGAAGCGAAAACCAAAACGTCATGCTAAGACTATCGAAGCATGACGTTTTGCGGAAGGAACAAAGGTACAATCCTTCTATTTCAGAATAGCGGCCACCAGTTCATCACTCATGGGCTTTACTTTGGAAGGATAGTAACCAACGACGTGGCCTTGCTCATCCACCAGGTATTTGCAGAAATTCCAGGTAGGCGCGTCGCTGATGGCCCCGTTCTTCGTCTTGTCGGCCAGAAACTGAAATAGAGGCGCCGTGTCGTCGCCTTTTACCGATACTTTCTCAAACATAGGGAAGGTAACGCCGAAGTTCTTCTCGCAGAAGGTGGCAATTTCCTCGTTGGTGCCAGGTTCCTGACCGCCGAAATTGTTGGCTGGAAAGCCCAGTACCGTTACTTTGTCGCCGTGCTTTTTGTGTAGCTCTTCCAATTCCTTGTACTGCGGGGTATAGCCGCATTCCGAGGCCACATTCACAATGAGCAGCTTCTTGCCTGCAAACTGGCTTAGCTTCACATCTTTACCCTCAATAGTTTTTACGGTATAGTCGTATACGGTGCCGGCAGCAGTTTCGGAAGCGGTATTCATAGTAAGGGCAGTTGTGGGTTGAGAGGAGGAAAATCCGCAGGAGGCGAGCGCAACGAGCAGAAGAATACTGAAAGCTTGCATGGGGGGCTTTTTCAATGGGTGAGCATGAAGATACTACGTCCTGGCATCGGCCAAACCACAAGTAAGAACCCAATGTTTTGGAGCTCACAAAAATGATGATACAACCCGCTCGACTCTATCTTAATTAGCCTACTGCCGACTTATGTAGTGGGTGGGCTAAGCCACTTCTCGACTGCTATTGGCTCAAAACGCAGCATTTTATCCAGCAGTAGCACCGGCGATTCGTCCTGCAAAAGCTGCCCACGATTCTCCAGCCGTAGCAGCCCCTCCCCCGCCATCGTATCGAGCAGGGCCAGGAGTTGGTCGTAGTAGCCATCCACATTGAGCACCGCTACCGGCTTGCGGTGCAGCCCAAGTTGAGCCCAAGTTAGGACCTCGAAAAGCTCTTCCAGAGTGCCGTAACCGCCGGGCATGGCCACGAAGCCTTCTGCCAAATCAGCCATCAGCAGCTTCCGCTCGTGCATAGACTTCACGATGTGCAGCTCCGTAAGGCCTAAATGAGCCAGTTCTTTATCCGCCAGAAAATCAGGGATAACACCAATGACACGGCCGCCGTGGCGCATAACGCTGTCGGCCACGGCCCCCATCAGGCCTACCCGGCCGCCACCGTACACCAGCGTCATGTTGCGCTCAGCTAGGGCTTGCCCCATCGCGTCTGCTTGCTGGCGGTAGATATCATTGTGTCCGGCGCTGGAACCGCAGTATACTGCTACACTTTTCATCTGGGAAGTTTGGTAATTCAATAGGCTTAAAGCAAAACTCCCCTCTTGCTTAGGGAGAGGAGTTTCAAAGGGTTTACATACGCTCCGGCACCGCAATACCAAGTAGCTTCATGCTAGCCTTGATGGCGCAGCCCGTTTGGGCCGACAGCGCCACGCGGAAGGCCCGCTTGGCTTCGTCGGGCTCGGCCAGTACCTGCACTTCGGCGTAGAAGCGGTTGTAGGTTTTGGCCAAATCATAGGCATACTGGGCTACAATAGCCGGTGAGAAAGTGCGGGCTGCTTCCTTTACCACGTTGGCATACCGGGCCAGTTCCTCAATCATTTCTCGCTCGGCCTTCTGCAAGTCGCCAAGACTCAGAAAATCGTTTTTTTCGCTGACGCCCATTTGCTCGGCTTTGCGGCGCAACTGAGCAATCCGAGCGTGGGAATACTGAATAAACGGCCCCGTGTGCCCTTCCAACTGCACCGATTCCTCCGGATTGAACAGCATCCGCTTCTTAGGGTCAACTTTTAGCAGATAGTATTTCAGGGCGCCGAGGCCCAAGATGTGGAACAGCTCGGTTTGCTCGTCCTCAGTTAGGCCTTCGATTTTGCCTTTTTCAAGGGTCGCGACTTTGGCGGCTTCCACTACTTCGCGCACCAGCTCGTCGGCGTCTACAACCGTGCCTTCACGGGTTTTCATTTTACCCGTGGGCAAATCTACCATGCCATAGCTGAGGTGGTGAATGGCGGCGGCGTAGGGCTTTTCAAGCTTCTGAAGCGTGGCCTGCAACACCTGCATATGGTAGTTCTGCTCGTCGGCAATAACGTAGATGCTCGAGTCGTAGTGAAAGTCGGCATACTTCAGCTCGGCCGTACCTAGGTCTTGGGTCAGATAAACGCTGGTGCCATCTGAGCGGAGTAGAATCTTCTGATCGAGGCCTTCCTGAGCTAAGTCTACCCAAGTGGAGCCATCTTCCTTGCGGTAGAATAATCCCCGATCCAGCCCCTCCTGCACCCGCTCCTTACCCAGTAGGTAAGTACCCGACTCGTAGTAGAACTTGTCGAAATCGACACCGATGGCCGCGTAGGTAGCATTGTGACCTTCGTAGACCCAGCCGTTCATCTGCCGCCATAGGCTGACCACTTCCTCGTCGCCGGCCTCCCACTTTTGCAGCATGTCGCGGGCTTCCAGCATCAGCGGCGCCGACGCCTTAGCCTTGTCTTCGGCCACGCCTTCGGCTACCAATTGAGCAACTTGCTCCCGGTAATGCTTCTCAAACAGCACGTAGTATTTACCTACCAAATGGTCGCCCTTGATGCTGTCACTTTCGGGTGTCTCGGCGTGGCCAAACCGCTGGTAGCCCAGCATCGATTTACAGATGTGAATGCCCCGGTCATTGACTAGGTTTACCTTTGACACGGTAGCACCAGTGGCTTTCAGAATCTCAGCTACAGAGTAGCCCAGAAAATTATTGCGCAAATGTCCTAGGTGCAAAGGCTTGTTGGTATTCGGCGAGGAATACTCCACCACCACATTCTGAGGGCCGTTAGTGAGTACCGGCGCATTCTCGGGCTGCTGCACCAAGTCTTGAAACTGGCGCAGCCATTCACGGTCGGCCACTTCTAAGTTCAGGAAGCCTTTGACCACGTTAAACCCGCTCACTCGGGGCTCATGCGTGGTTAACCATTCACCTAGGGCCTGCCCTATCTGCTCAGGGCCTTTGCCTAGGCTTTTGGTCAAGGAAAACGTCACGAGCGTAAATGTGCCGGCGAATTCTTTGCGAGTAGGCTGAATAACAAGCTGCTCCGTTGCGACCGTAGCGCCAAATATCTGCTGAATAGCGGCGCTCAGCGCCGCTTTGATGTCTTGTTCGAGTTGTTGCACGGGGTGCGGAGAATTAGGAAGTTAAGCGGCACAAAAGTAGTGCAAGCTACGGCTTAGGTTACGAAAAAGCCCCCAGACCCTTATTTAGCACTCACCTGTTGGAGCACAATGTTCACGTCGAGGGGGTTGCCGTGGGTAATAACGGGGTAGGCTTGGGTGGTCGTGAATAGCAATTTGCCATCTGCCAGAATGCGAGCTTGCACGGCGTAAGTACTCTGCGCCTTGATTTGGGCGGGGTCGTAGCGCAGTAAAAACTCGTACGGCACCTGCTTGCCCTCCGAAGGGCGCAAGGTCAAGGAGTCGAGCACGGTGGCGGCTACATCGGCGAAGCTTACGTCTAGGAGTTGCAGCTTTACGATGGCCGTGGGCGGCAGCGCTATTCGCTCGCGGTAGCTCACTGTGCCCGTAACAGCGGCGCTTACGGTCTGGCCAGGCACATCGCCTTCAGGGCCGCGCTTCTGGGGCGTTACGGAGCAGGCACTAAGTGCCAAAGCTATTACTCCCAACCGCACGTTCCTGAGCTTCATATTACTAGGTTTTAGCCTGAACTGGAATTGAATATAGGCAAGCCGCCGCAGCTTTAATACCCCGACTTCAATGGCAGCAGTTGTTTAGTTGACACTCATCCCCACAAACAAGCGCTGGGGGGCTTTTTTGGGCGCAATAGAGCTATGTGGTGGCGCGACTCTGACGCGAGGTAGCGTCGGCGAGGTGCAGATGATTCTGAATGGTATCCGTGGCCGCTTCCAGAATGTCGAAGGCATTTCTGGCCATCGTATTTTCGGAGTCGAGCGTCGGGTTTATTTCCACCATTTCGAAGCATACTATCCGGTCGTTATCCAAAAGGGCTTGGCATAAAGCAATTGCTTCATCTACGTTCAATCCTTCCTTCACAGGTGTACCGGTGCCTTTGCTGAAGCGTGAGTCCAGAGAATCTACGTCGAACGATATATACACTAAGTCGCAGAAACGTAAGCGCTCATAAATCTCGCGGGCTACCTGCTTCGGGCCTTTCTCTTTGAACTCAGCCAAGCTGAAGTTCTTGATGTTATGGCGCTTAATTACTTCGTTTTCTTCGTGCTCCGTATCGCGCACCACCACATACACCAGGTGTTCGGGCTTAATCTTAGGACCGGGTTCGCCCAAGTTTTTTAAGCGATGCCAGAAAAACTCGGTTTCCGGCTCCGGCACATTCCGCTGGCACTCCAAGTTGTCCTCGTTCAGCGCCATGGCGATGGGCATGCCGTGAATATTGCCCGAGGGTGTGGTGTAAGGTGAATGAATATCGGCGTGGGCATCTATCCACACCACGCCCAGCGTTTTGTGCGGATAAGCAGTTTTAATGCCCGCTATAGTGGCGGCAGCGTTGGAATGGTCGCCGGCCAGAACTAGTGGAAATTCTCCGAGGCGTACTGTTTGTTCAACCGTGTTAGCAATGTTTTTTTGTACCGTATAAACTGAGTCGATGTGCTTGGCGTAAGGGAAGTGGTTTTTATCGAACAGCACATGATTCAGGTCCGGCACAGCTACGGAATTGAACCGGCGGAAATAATCAGAACCTTTGTTTAAACAGGCAATCCGTAGCGCATCTACGCCCAGACTGGCCCGCGAGTCCCGGCTCCTAGCTCGGAGCGGACTTCGATGAGCTTAATACGTTTCATAAAAGAACGATGCGCCGACAGGAACGGACGGCTAAGGGCCTTGGCCGAATACCAGAGAGCAGGACCACGTCTCACCGCTCTCGCCCTGGGCGCCCCGCATCGGAGTACCCACCTACCGCCTATCTTTGTCGGCCTACAAAGGTGCGGAAAAGCCCGCAAAAGGCCAATCTGTTGTTAACTGGCGGAAATGATGATGAGTGGATTACCGCCCACTCACTTTATTACCCTTTTCGCCCCAAAATTCTACCCATTCAGCCCTTTCATTTCCCCTAATGGATACCTACCACGACCTGATTTCCCAAACCTTCGATTTTCCCACGGCCGATTTTACTGTTCAGAATAACGAGCTACGCTTCCATGATATTCCGCTCATGGAAATCGTGCGCAAGCATGGCACGCCGCTGCGCCTCACGTACTTGCCCAAAATCAGCTCGCAGATTCAGCGTGCCAAGACATGGTTTGCTGATGCAATCGAGAAAATAGGCTATAACGGCACGTACACTTATAGCTACTGCACGAAATCGTCGCACTTCAGCTTCATTGTTGAGGAGGCCCTCAAAAACGACATTCATATCGAGACTTCATCTTGGTTCGATATCAATATTGTGCGGGCTATGTACGCGAAAGGCAAGCTCACAAAAGACACGTACGTGATTTGCAATGGCTACAAGCGCGAAGAATACAAGCGCGATATTTCCGATCTGATCAACGACGGCTTCGTGAACTGTATGCCCATCCTCGATAACCTGGGCGAAATCGATTATTACCACGACCACGTCCGCGAGAAATGCAGCGTCGGCATGCGCTTGGCCTCCGATGAAGAGCCACGTTTCCAGTTCTACACCTCCCGCCTGGGTGTTCGCTACGCCGATGCGATTCCGCTGTATGAGCAGAAGATCAAGGATGACCCGCGCTTCGAGCTCAAAATGCTGCACTACTTCATCAATACGGGCATAAAAGACACCAGCTACTATTGGTCGGAGCTAAGCCGTTTTGTGCACAAGTATTGTGAGCTACGAAAGGTGTGTCCTACCCTTACTACCATCGATATCGGCGGCGGATTGCCTATTCAAACCAGCATCCAGCCGGAGTACGATTATCAGTACATGGTAGAAGAAATTCTGCGCACTATTCAGCGTATCTGTGCGGAAGAAGGTGTACCAGAACCCCATATTTTCACCGAGTTTGGCATTTTTACCGTCGGCGAGAGTGGCATGACGCTGTACTCTATTCTGGGCGAGAAGCTACAGAACGACAAGGAGTTGTGGTACATGATTGACGGCTCGTTTATTACCAATCTTCCCGACACTTGGGCCCTGAATCAGCGCTTTATCATGTTGGCATTGAATGGCTGGGAGAAGCGCTACAACAAGATTCAACTGGGCGGCCTTACCTGCGACTCGCAAGACTACTACAACGCCGAGAAGCACATTTATCAGGTCTTCCTGCCCGAGTTGCGCACCAAGAATCAAGAAACGGTGGAGCCGCAGTACGTTGGATTTTTCCATACCGGCGCGTATCAGGAAAGCCTTTCTGGCTATGGCGGCGTTAAACACTGCTTGATTCCAGCCCCTAAGCACGTCATCCTCGACCGCGCTGAAGACGGAACCCTCCTTGATTGGGAGTTTGCCCCAGAGCAGAACAGCGACAGTATGATGCGGATTCTGGGCTATCAGCAGTAGACCAGCAGTTTTTTAATGCTGCTGCCGTTAAAAGGTCCTTTAACATAAGCAAAAAAGCCTCCCAAATTCCATGTGGGGGGCTTTTTTGCTTAAGAGAAATACTTTTAGTTGTCAAGAACAGGTCTCAGCTGCCACTATGCTGAGAAAATTATTCGTAACGCTACGAACACTTGAACACTAGGGAAGACCCAAGTATATTAGAGACTAAAACATAAGCTGATGCATTGGTTTCGCATAAGCTCTGGATTATTCGCAGCTTCACAGATAATTTAAATCGCGACTAAGCGTTATCGGGCATAACATTTGAGGAATAGAGTGTAAGCGTCCGAATTTCCTCTCAACTTGTATTTTATCATGAAAAAACTGCTTCTAGTAGCCGTTGTCGGACTGGCCGGCCTGGGCTCGTGCCGCACTAAGTGCCCGGCTTATTCCACTACCAAGCCTGCTACCCAGGTTTCGTCTTCCATTACGGCTAGCGCAGAACAAACTTCGGCCGCGCGGCAGTAGGTTGCCAAAGGTTTTGCTACACGCACCAAAGCCGGCTTTCCTTCAGGGGAGGCCGGCTTTGGTGCGTGTAGAGAGGTAAGCAGTTATTTAGTTATTACCCAGAATCAAGTCGGTAGCACCCACTAAATCATTGGCTTGCATAAGGTTGGGGTGAATAGTTGTATCGCCAATCAGAATGCCACGTACGCCGGCGCGTGCGCCGGCCTCCATGTCGCGAAGCCGGTCGCCGATTATCCAGCACTGAGCCGGATCGAGTTGAAAGCGGGCAATACCTTTCTCTATCATCAACGAATCCGGTTTGCGCAACAGCGACTCACTTACCGAAGGATGACCCGGCGCGAAGTAAAGCGCGTCCAGTGCATCACCGCAGGCTGCCTGTAGCTTAGCGTGGCAGGCCTTTACCTCAGCAGCCGTGTACAGGCCTTTGGCAATGCCGGCCTGGTTGGTCACTACAATCAGATAATAACCGGCTGCTTTCAGACGAGCTAGGCTTGCGGGCACGCCTTCCAGTATCTCAAAGTCGGCTGGGCGCCACACGTATTCGCCAATTTCTTTATTCAAAACGCCATCACGGTCCAGAAAGATGGCTTTAGCATGAGAGGAATGCTCAGTTTGTGGGTTATTCATTGGCATAAAGCTACTGATTCTGGCTGGGGGGCAAATTAGCGGCCTTAACTTTGATGCCACTGCTGATAAAAGGCATTTATTAGCCGTAGGTTGTGTTGGTAAGAGTGTCACTTGTGGGCCGCTGTTCATCCCACACAACTTAGCGGCACTTACTTTTCGCTGACTATGAAAGTCGCTATTCTGGGAGGAGGCATTTCGGGGCTCACACTCGCTTTTTATCTGCAAAAAGCTGGCGTCGCTTACGATCTATTTGAGGCTAATGATACGCTGGGGGGCAATTTGCGCACCGAGCGCCGCGATGGCTATCTGCTCGAAACCGGCCCCAACTCCCTTCAGCTCAGCGACGAGTTGGGCGACCTACTCGCCGACTTGAACCTTACTAGCGAAATTCAGGAAACGGCCGCCGTCAGCGCCAACCGTTACATCCTGCGCAATGGCCGCTACCATCGCTTGCCTGCCTCGCCGCCAGCGTTGCTTACCAGTGGTTTTTTTAGCTTCAAAGCCAAGCTGAATATACTGCGCGAATTGGCCCGTCCTGCTGTGCTGCCGGATGCGCAGGAGACACTGGGGGGCTTTTTTCGGCGACGCTTTGGCTCCGAAATCGTCGATTACGCGCTCAATCCATTTATCTCGGGCATTTATGCTGGCGACCCGGAACAGCTCCTTCTGCACAAGACCTTCCCGAAACTAGCCGCGCTGGAGCAAACGTATGGCTCCGTGCTGCGTGGCCTAGCCAAATCGGGCGGCGCGGGTGGACGGCGCAAAATTTTCTCCCTGCGTGGTGGCCTCCAAACGCTGGCCACAGCCCTTACCAATCAGCTTACCCACCGCCACACCGGCCAGCTAGTCACGGGCCTGACACGTGATACGGCGGGCAACTACCAGGTTCAGACGGCTCGAGGGGCTTTTTCAGATGCGTCCTATGATGTCGTCGCCCTGGCCCTACCTGCCTACGCCGCTGCCCCACTACTTAAACCGCTTTTTCCGGAAGCAGCTTCTGCCCTAGCAGCTGTGAATTATCCGCCCATGGCCGCCGTATTCACCGCCTACCGCCGTACTGATGTTACTCACCCGCTGGATGGCTTTGGGGCTCTCCACCCAAAAGTAGAGCAGTCCTACGCAGCCGGCAGTATCTGGACCACCTCCATCTTTCCCGACCGCGCGCCCACCGATCAAGTGCTGTTCACCACCTTCGTGGGCGGCAGTCAATATGCAGCACAAGCTGATCAGGCTGCCGAGGAGCAAAAGGCGGCTGTGCATGAGGAGTTAAGTCGTTTCTACGGAATTAAGAGTGCTCCACTGTGGCAGCACCAATATTACTGGGCGAAGGCTATTCCGCAATTTGATACACGCATTATAGCGGCACACGCTGCTGCCGATGAACTGGCGGCGCAGGGAATAGAGTCTGTGGCTAATTGGCGGGCTGGAGTTGGTGTACCCGATTGCGTACGCTATGCGCGCCAAATGGCAGAAAAAATCGCTGATAGTGCAGCTTGAGTGCCTATATTTCTATCTTTGATCCAATGAATGATGGGCTGGTCCTAATTCCGACGTACAACGAGCGCGAAAACGCGGAATTGATTATCCGTAAAGTATTCTCGCTACCTAAAGCTTTCGACGTGCTTGTCATCGACGATGGCTCGCCTGACGGTACCGCTCAGGTTGTACGTGAACTGCAAAATGAGTTTCCGGGTCGCTTGTTTTTGGAAGAACGGCGCGGTAAGCTCGGCTTAGGCACGGCCTATATTCATGGCTTCGGGTGGGCTCTGCAACACGGCTACAGCTACATTTTTGAGATGGACGCCGACTTCTCGCATAACCCCGACGACCTCCAGCGCTTATATGAAGCCTGCACCGTGGAAGGCTATGACATGGCCATCGGTAGCCGCTACTGTCAGGGGGTAAACGTCGTCAACTGGCCCATGGATAGGGTATTGATGTCGTGGTTTGCCTCTGCCTACGTTCGCTTCATTACGGGTATGCCTATCGCCGATGCTACGGCGGGCTTTAAATGCTATTCGGCGGAGGTACTGCGCACTATTGAGCTCGACCGTATTCGCTTCGTGGGCTACGCCTTCCAGATTGAAATGAAATGGCTAGCTTACAAGTATGGTTTCCGCATAAAAGAAGTTCCGATCATCTTCACCGACCGCACCCGTGGCACCTCCAAGATGTCGAAGGGTATTTTTAAAGAAGCTTTTTTCGGAGTCGTGCAGATGAAAGTAGCCAGTTGGTTTCGTCGCTTCGACCGGAATTCAGCAGCTAGTTCCAATGCTATTTCGGTTCCGACCGTAACCCCGGCCCGCCAAACCAGGTAAGGCACCTACGGCGGAGTTGCTGCCGGGCCGTGGTCCAGTATCTACCTACTAACAACGAATGGAAAATACCCCCGCCTTTTGGGTTGGCTTCAACGTCTTTGTATTAGCAATGCTAATGCTGGATTTGCTGGTGTTCAACCGCAAGGCCCATGTGGTAAAAATGCGCGAAGCCCTGGGTTGGAGCGCATTCTGGATTGCCCTTTCCCTCACGTTCAATTACCTCGTGTATCGCACGATGGGCAAGCAGGCCGGACTGGAATTTCTGACCGGCTACCTGATTGAGAAGTCTCTGAGTGTGGACAATTTATTCGTGTTCCTGCTCATTTTCAGTTACTTCAAGGTTCCCCAGCAATACCAGCACAAAATCCTTTTTTGGGGAATTATTGGAGCCTTGGTGCTGCGGGCAGTCTTTATCCTGGTAGGAGCGGCTTTACTGGCCAAGTTTCACTTCTTGCTGTATGTACTAGGCGCGTTCCTGATTTATACGGGCATCAAAATGGCCACCAGCGGTAGTGAGCCCGAAATTGACCCTGATAATAATCCCGTGGTCAAGTTCTTGAGTCGCTATATGCCCATTACCAGCAAGATAGAAGATGGGCGCTTCTTTGTGCGCAAAGAAAACCTGCTGTTCGCTACTCCCCTGTTTGTAGTACTAGTAATGGTCGAAACTACAGACGTCGTGTTTGCCGCCGATTCTATCCCCGCCATTCTCGCCGTTTCCCGCGACACGTTTATCGTGTACACTTCCAATGTGTTTGCACTGCTTGGTCTGCGAGCTTTGTACTTTGCTTTGGAAGGGCTTATGCGACTTTTCCACTACCTGCACTACGGCTTATCCCTGATCCTGATATTTATCGGTTTCAAACTCTTAATTACTGATTACCTCCATATTCCTATGGCCATTTCTTTGGGAGTGGTAGGCTTCATTCTGGTGATATCGGTTATCCTATCTCTGGTGTTGCCCAAGAAGGAAAAGGAAGACACTCTGCCACTGCACAAGTAATTGATTGACCACAAAAAAGCTCCCCAGAAGTATTCTGGGGGCTTTTTTGTAACTGTATTTTCCTGAATCACGGGCAACAATGTACTTATGGCTGTTGCGGATTTGGAGTAGGGTTGTTGTTATCATCTTGATCAGGCGGAGTGGTATTTACGCCCGCATCAGGGGTTGTATTGCCCCCAAGCAAATCAATCAAATTCAGAGGCTCAAACTGCGCAGAGTCGGCAGGCGCGAAGGCGCGTACGGTATCCACGGCCGTCACAATGTACTTACGCGCCGGACCATTGAGCGCCACACCCAACGACAGATCATCATAGGCACTTTGGGAGATCATACCCCGCTTGGCCATAATACCAGCAATAAGTCGGTAGAAATATCGCGCACTGCCGCGCAGGTTACCGTAGCTATCGAAGGAGTAACGGTAGAACTTAGGCTTGGGCACAATGCTGGCTAGGTACAGGCTTTCGGATAAATTCAACTCGCTGGGTGATTTATCAAAATAGAAGCGGGCTGCATCTGTTACTCCATACACTTTGGGTCCCCACTCAATAATGTTGAGATACACTTCAAACATGCGTTCCTTCGACGCAACACGCGTATTTTCAATAATCCACACAATCAGCGTCTCTTCTGCTTTCCGAGCCAGAGTTTTCTTACGCGTCAGAAATACGTTTTTGACCAACTGCATCGAGATAGTGCTGCCACCACGTGCGAAGCGCTTCTCTTTAATATTCTGAATGGCTGACTTCACAAACGCCTTTTCCATGAATCCTTTATGCGTGAAGAAGCGCGGGTCTTCGGCCGTCAGGATGGCGTTTTTGAGGTGATTGGAAATTCGGTTGAAAGGCGTAAAATCCCGGTTAGGAGTCCCTACTTTGAAGGTGCGAATAGAGTCGCCCTTGTCGTTATAAGCGGTATAAGCAAAGGCTTGATTCAGCTTACTCAGATCTTCATTGCCCCAGCGCGTAACGCGGAAGTTTTTGCTGCGCAGTGTTGAATTGAACGTCAGGCTATCGAGCTGGTTCATGTCCAACGCTGCCTTCAGGCTGTACGTAAGCGTGCCCTCGCCCTTCGTTCCTTCCAGGGTTTCAAACATGCCTTCCGGCAACGAAGCGAAAAAGTCATTGGCTGTCGTTTCCGTCGACTTGATATCCGCTTTAAACTGCAAGCCGGCCAGTAAGTCATTGCGGGAGGTTAGGCCGTTCAGCTTTTTACCGATGCGCCGCTGCTGAACCGGCAGCTTGCGCAAACTGATGGCGGGGTAAAACACCATCTTATTCAGCGTCACCTTTGTGCCCTCATCCAGCGAAAAAGCCCCCTGGCCCAGCGTAGCCACAAAATCCATAACTCCACTGCGCACTACAATATCCCGATCAGCAAGCTTGGCCTGATAAACAGCAAAGTTGCTGGCTGCTGCTGTACCGCGTAGTGTCAGCTCATCGTCATCTAGTTCCTTATCGGTCAGGCTAAAGCGTAGCGTATCAAACTGTACGCGCGCTTTATAGCGCTGCTGTAAGTAAGGGAATACTACCGGGCGCTTATTTAAGCCATATACCTTGGCCTGCACCACGTAGTCGCGGGGTTCAACCCGCCCCTGAATGCCTACTCGATTTTCAACGGAATCGATAGTTGCTGTTAGTTGCCCCGCAATATTACCATCTTCAATGGTCAGGCTGGGCATATCAATGGTCGCCGCATGGCCTGGGCTGCGGTAGGTGACGAGAAAGTTCTTAAAATCAGCCTCAGCGGGAATATTATCGAATCCGGCCTCGATGAGTTGATTCAGTAGCAGGCCATAATTGGTGCCCTGTGTAGTATCACGCACCACGGCAGTCGGCCGGCTTTTCTTTTTGTAGAGGAAAGAAAAATTATCGGTAGCAGCCGTTTTAAGGGCCGTTAGTCGGGCATTATCGATCTGCAAATTGCTGAATACCGGCCGCCCCGCGAACAAGGAGCGGGCACTCAAAGAAGCATTGATGCTACGGGCCCGCAGTAATGTATCCTTGCCCGTAGGCACCAGAGAAACGCCCTCAACACGCACCGTGTTGAAGTCAGTAAACTTAGCCGGTCCAAGGGTCAGCTGCACAGGATACTTTCGCTCTACCCGCGTTTTGACCTGAGCGAGAGCATAGTCCAGAAGTTGTTGGCGCTTCAGGAAGAATACGCCAACGGCGCCAGCCAACAGCAGCACGAGGATGCCGAAGCCAAGGGCGATTTTTTTCTTAGTAGCAGGAGTCACGCGAATAATCAGGGAGAGGATATCGCGACCAGGCTCTGCGAAATTCGCGCCGAACCCACGGCCGCACGAGCCACAAAGGTAGCGAAAAGCCGAACGCGGCGTTTATGGTAGCGTGAGCGCATTCGCTACCTTTGGTCCTTCTGACTTTTTCTGCCTCTCATGTCTGCCCCTGACACTACACTTTCTCCGCTCACGGCCCTCTCTCCCCTCGATGGCCGCTACCACCGCCAGACGGCTCCATTAGCCCCTTATTTCTCCGAGCTGGCGCTGATTCGTTACCGGGTGCGGGTGGAAGTAGAATACTTTATTGCGCTCTGTGAGCTACCTCTACCCCAATTATCCAGCGTTGATTCTAATACATTTGCCTCATTAAGAGAAGTTTACAAAAAGTTCTCCATTAAGGATGCGGAAGCGGTGAAAGCTCATGAGCGCGTGACGAACCACGACGTAAAGGCTGTTGAGTATTTCCTGCGCGACCAGTTCTCCTCACTAGGGTTAGGCGATTATCTGGAGTTTATTCATTTTGGCCTCACTTCTCAAGACATCAATAACACGGCTATTCCTCTCAGCTTGCGCGAGGCACTGACGGAAATAATATTGCCACAATATGTTGGCTTGCAACAGCATTTGCAGGCATTTTCCCAAACCTGGGGGCAATTCCGATGCTTGCCCGCACGCATGGGCAGCCGGCTTCCCCAACCCGCCTGGGTAAAGAAATAGAGGTATTCGCTGCTCGGCTAGCAGCACAGTTGGAGCTGCTAGCTCAGGTCCCGTTCGGCGCTAAGTTCGGAGGAGCCACTGGCAACTTTAATGCGCATCATGTCGCCTACCCCTTGGTAGATTGGAAGGAGTTTGCTAACCAATTTGTAAATAACACCTTAGGCTTGCATCGAAGCCACCCGACCACTCAGATTGAGCATTACGACCACTTGGCTGCTACCTGCGACGGCTTAAAGAGGCTGAATACCATTCTGATTGACTTCGCCCGCGACGTGTGGCAATACATTTCGCTGGGGTATTTCCGTCAGACCATCAAGGCCGGCGAAGTGGGCTCGTCGGCTATGCCGCACAAGGTCAACCCTATTGATTTTGAGAATGCAGAAGGTAACTTGGGAGTAGCCAACGCTTTGCTGGAGCATTTGGCTGCCAAGCTGCCTATCTCCCGCCTTCAGCGCGACCTCACCGACTCCACAGTACTGCGTAATCTGGGCGTGCCACTTGGCCACACACTATTGGCGTTGAACTCTTTACAACGTGGCTTAAGCAAGTTAGCCCTCGATGAACAAGCCCTCCGCCGCGACCTTGACGCTAACTGGCCCGTGGTAGCGGAGGCCATCCAAACCATTTTGCGCCGCGAGAATTACCCCGATCCTTACAACGCGCTCAAGGCGCTCACTCGCACCCACGGCCCGATTACTGAGCAAACAATTCGGGAGTTCATCGATACCCTGACGGTAAGCGAAGAAGTGAAGGCTGAGCTGCGAGCCATTTCTCCCATGAATTATGTGGGTATTTAACAGCCGTTGATTGCCGGCGAATGTACTTAGAGTGACAACTCCATCCGCCAGCTTGCAGATTAAACAAAAGATAATTCCAGCCCTCAATGCCCGAACTCAACGGCATCCTCGTCCACCCTGACTGCCGCCATTTCCGCGGTGACGTTCCTTGCCAGCCTAATAAAGAGCATGGCTACCAATGCGCCGGCTGCCCAGTATATGCACCTACGCAGCAACGGATTCTCATCATTAAGCTCGGTGCCATTGGCGACGTAATTCGGACTACCCCCCTGCTGCGCCGGCTTCGTCAGGAATATCCGGCGGCTAAAATCACTTGGCTCACGCATACGCCCGCTATTTTGCCCCCCAGCGCCGTAGATGAGATTCTGAAGCTGGACTTAGCCACGGTGTTGCACTTGCAGGCCCGCGAGTTTGAGCTGCTATTCAACTTAGATAAAGACAAAGAAGCCTGCGCCCTGCACGATACTATTCGGGCGGTGCAGAAGTTTGGTTATACACTGCTCCCGAATGGCATACCATGGCCTGGCAATACCTTGGCTAATCACAAGTTCCTTACGGGTGTATTTGATGAGTTGAGCTTAGAAAATCAGAAGCCGTATGTGCAGGAGATCTTTGAGCTGTGTGGCTACGAGTTTCGGGGCGAGGAGTACGTTTTCGATAACCACGACGATAAAGGATACCAATGGGACGCCTTACCGACGAGCCGCCCGCGCATTGGTCTTAATACTGGCTGTGGCGACCGTTGGACCACCCGCTTATGGTCCGACACGCACTGGATAGAGCTAATCACTCAACTTCAACAAGCTGGCTATACGCCCGTGCTACTTGGTGGTACTGCGGAAGACGAACGTAACCAGCGCCTGCGCCTAGCTACCGGAGCTGCTTATCTGGGCACGTTTCCGTTGGAGCAGTTTATCAACATGATGCAGCAGATGGATCTGGTTGTGACTCAGGTTACGATGGCCATGCACATTAGCATTGCGCTTGGCAAGCCAACCGTGCTGATGAACAATATCTTCAATCCCCATGAATTCGATCTGTACGGCCGCGGTCAGATCGTGCAGCCTGACCGGCAGTGTGTTTGCTTTTACCGTGGTACCTGTAAGGTAGGGACGAGCTGTATGGAAGATTTGCCCCCCGCTAAGGTTTTTGCAGCCGTGCAGGCTTCATTGCCCACTTCGATCCTACAAAGTTAGTTTGCCACGGCTTTGAGCGCTGTTACAATCTCACTCCAGGAAAACTGTTTTTTTTGCTCTCGCACCCCTGCCGTAAACTGCTGCTCCCGCTTATTTTGATAAAAATCAACCAATGCGTCGGCAATAGCTTTTGGCTGTGCTTTGGTAACGTAGCCCACCTCGCCGTCGGGTATCAGCTCCGATAAGCCGCCAACATCAGTGACCAGCATAGGGCGCTCAAAGTGATAGGCGATCTGTGATACGCCGCTTTGAGTCGCGTTTTTGTACGGTTGAACGACCAGATCGGCGGCGCAGAAGTAGTCAGCGACGCGCTCATTGGGAATAAAGTCGGTGGCCCGCACCAACCGTTCTTCCAATTTATACTGCTGAATCAAAGCATCGTAAGGTGCAGCAGGCTCATAAAATTCGCCGGCAATAAGAAGCTTAACTGGCAAGGCGCTAAGTCGCGTATCAGCGAAGGCTTCAAGCAAAAGATCCAAGCCTTTATAAGCTCGAATGAAGCCAAAAAACAGAATGTATTGAAAATCCGGGCTAAGATTTAGCGCCTGCAGAGCTTGCTTTTTGGGCTTTAAAGGGCCGAAATTATCGTAAAGCGGGTGTGGCTGGTAGCGAGCGGGCTGGTTGAAATGCAAGCGGCGCAGATCAGCCAGCACGGAGCGCGACATCGTCACGAACCCATGACAAGCCGACAGGAAATAGCGCGTCAGGGGCCGGTCGCCGGGGCGTTTTTCGTGCGGAATTACATTGTCGGTGATGGCGACTACACGCGTGTGGCGATTGCGGGCAATAAGGCGGGCAATGGTGCCCAACGCCGGGCCCATAAACGGCAGCCAAAAGCGGAAAACAACCAAATCCGGCTTTTCGCGACGCAACCGATTCCCTACGCGCCACCACGATACCGGACTCACCGAATTAATACTAACCTCAATTTGTAAGTCGTGGGGGGCTTTTTCGGTACTAAACTGGGTTTGCCCCGGAAATAGAAAGCTAGGATATTGTAAGCTAAATGTTACGAGCCGCACATCGTCACCGGCGTCGCGGAAAGCCCGCGCTAACCGCTCATTGTAGGTGGCTAGTCCACCCCGTAACGGATACGCAGGCCCAATAATGACGACGCGCATAGTTTCAGCTTGGCATAAATGAAACAAGAAACAGCCCGTAATCAGCATGTTTTAACGCTTGCTGATTACGGGCTACTCCGCTATTTAATATTCAGTTTCTCCCTTACTAAGTAGTCATTCCGACGGGCGCCGCTCAAAGAAATCATCTCGGCCAGAAATCCCGCTAAAAACAATTGAACACCTACAATTACCGCTACCAAAGCCAGAAAGAATAAAGGCTGTGCGGTTACGTCGCGCGCTTTTAAGTTGTTTAGAGCCAGATAGACTTTTTGCCCCCCAATCCATAGGGTGATGATCATTCCGAGCAGAAATGACAACGTGCCCATCGTGCCAAAAAAGTGCATGGGACGCCGCCGAAAACGACTTACGAAGGTGATGCTCAGCAAGTCCAGAAAGCCGTATACAAAGCGTTCTAGGCCAAACTTCGTCACCCCGTACTTCCGCTCCTGATGCTGTACCGGCTTCTCCCCGATGCGGGCAAAGCCGTTCCATTTGGCAATTACCGGGATGTAGCGATGCATCTCCCCGTACACCTCAATGCCTTTTACCACGCGTTGGTCGTAGGCTTTAAGACCGCAGTTGAAATCATGCAGCTGAATACCTGATATCCAACGTGTAACGCCGTTAAAAAGCTTGGTTGGAATGGTCTTGCTCAGTGGGTCGAAACGCTTTTTCTTCCAGCCACTCACCAAGTCATAGTGCTCTTCCGTAATCATACGATAGAGTTCGGGCAACTCCTCCGGGGAATCCTGCAAGTCGGCATCCATGGTGCACACCACACGCCCCACTGCTGCCCGAAAGCCCACATTGAGAGCGGCCGACTTACCATAATTACGATTGAAGCGGATGCCGCGTAGATGAGTATCGGCCTGCGCCAATTCCTCGATTACCTCCCAAGAATCATCGGTACTACCGTCATCAATCAAAATGACTTCGTACGTGAGTCCGTGCTGAGCCAGTACCCGATGAATCCAACGTGTCAATTCTGGCAACGATTCTGCTTCGTTGAGCAGTGGGATTACGACTGATATTTCAACAGGAAAATGTTGAGGCAAACGCTTACTCAAATTCGGGACGATTATGCTTGGTAATAGCAGCTATAATAAGGCTAAGTAGAAACCCTGCAATCGCAAATGATATAAGTGCGACCACTATCCCCACTGGGCCACTTGAGAAACGCTGAGACATTTGAACAGTTTGATCAATTTGAGCGTCACTCATACTGCCTGATTCTTCCAACTTGGCACGCGCTTGCTCCATCGCACGCTGAGCGGCGCTAGGATCAATAAACGTCGTATATATATAATTAAAAACACCACCTAAAAGACCAGTAACTAAGCCTACAAGCGCTCCAATACCTAACCCTTGTCCATAGGACATAAAACCATTATTACTCTCTTTATAAGTTTTATGCGCTAGAATAATTCCAACGATCAGAATAACGAAGCTTAATAATGCTAAAGCACTATTCTGTTGCAGATTAGCAGCCAGCAGAATAAAGGAGTAAATAATAGATACAATACCCGTCAAAAGGCCATAACGTAAGCCAACAGAGGTAGTAGAAACTGGAGTAGAATTATTTGCCATGGCATTTATGAAATGAGAGAAAGATGAATAATAGCGGCAATAACGCAGTTATTTTCTAAAGAAAACGCCCCCCGGAAAGCTTAAAAGCAATCCAAACAGCAATTTCTTCTCAAAATCATCAGATGCCAACGCCTGCGGCGTGTGCGCTAAGCTTTGACGGGCTCGGTCGTATTGTTCTTGGCCTCCTGGCTGCTTTACAAATTCTGCCTTACTAGCCTCAAGAAGCACTTTCATCTCTGCCAAATGTCGATCAATTGGTGCTTGCCCAGTGATTCGTGCAAAGCCATAGATACCGGCCGCCGACGTCACAGCAGCCAGAACGGTCGTCAGAATACCAGCTAATAATGCACGTCGCAAGCCTGGCCCCACTGGCAAAAAGGAACGCCGAATTGCCCATTGGCAGAGTAATACAGCCAATGGTGGTACGAACACACTCAGCAAACGCTTAGGTCCATATGGATTGTTGTCGGTCAGATAAAGTACGATTACCCAAATAACACATATGAATCCAGCTCCAATTCCGTAGCGGAGCGCATGGCGTACAGTAAGCTTGTTAGGTTCGGAGGCTGAGTTCACTTGATTTGGAAGGTGGTAAAGCAAGATAGTAGACACCTGCCGCAAAGACTATTGGATAGATTTCTAGGCGGCCACGGCCATTGGTTCCGCTAGTTTAGGTCTGGTCATAAAACGAAGTAACAGCGCTTCGACCAGCAAACAGGCAAGTGCAGCCCACAAGCAGTATTGCCATAAGGGTGTACCGATTCGCTCAGCCCGATACTGTGCTGCTACAGTTTGCCCCCCAGATGCGTCATAAACCTGAATATTTGGATGGTTATTGCCAATCATGTTCCGCAGTTCATCGGCTGAGTAGCGCGCCAAATCTGATTCTCGCTTATCGAGGTTAAATGCCAGGGTTTTGACTGTACGACCGTTACGCGTAAGCTGATAAAAGCCGGCATCTTGCATTCCAGGTGGAACATCAAAACGCAACGCGCCCGCTTGTAGTCGCTGCACAGGAATGAATGTTGAACTATCCTTTGTTAGCTTAAATACTTGCTCGGCATTGTCTGTTGCTTCTGGTACAGCCACTACTACTGTCCGTTGATTTAATCGGTAAGCTGGATTCTGGTCATTTCGAAAGCTTTCCATTGCCAATCGGTACATTACTGGCACAAATAAAGCATGACTAGTAAAGTCTGAATATTCTGTCTCAAATGGGGCAGAAAATAAATATACAGTACCCCTACCGCTGTTGAAGCTGGCTAGATAGCCGTCGCCATCTGCTAGCCGCAGAATGTCTGTTTCAGACCTTGACCAGCGTAATACAGGCGACACTTTTGGCATTACAGTCTGTCGGTTACGGGCTGCAAATACTTCTTTAAAGAAAGGATTTTGAGGACTTGGAACAGATACATCCTTGAGCCCTGGCGTGCCAGTAGGCACAGGCTCCCATTGCACCGAGCCTATTCCTAACTCTTTGAACAGTTGCATGTAAGATGCGCGCCCTGCGGCAAGTGCAGGTGGCACAATAACTACTGAGCCGCCATTATCTACTAGCCTCTTTATATTTTCGCGCAGGCTAGCATCCACGCGTGGCTGCTGAACTATAGCAAGATTAGCCCCTGCTAACTCACTATAATTTATGGTCTGTGGAGTGCTTTTTCTGTATGAGAATAAGACTTCATTTGCATATAAACGTTGCGTAGCTGGTTCACCCGTGGCCAAATCAACGATACGGATCTGCGGCGAAGGCTGGAGGGTAAAGTAGTAGGTATTATCAAAGGTTACTGGAAAATCCTCGATCTCTACCCTACAACGTTGCAACTCATTACTGTCAATGCGTACCCTTACGGGGGTAGTTATTGGGTTCTCAATCCCAACGGTCGTACGATATACCGCTGCTTGCTTATCACCTATGAATAACTTGACCTGACAATTTTCAACCGCCTCTTGCCCGCCATTGCGTAATCGAATTCGCAATATTATATCAGCACCGCGTCGCACGAATGCATCATCTAGCACTACGCTATCTACATATACATTCTTGACGATATCTTGCTGACCTGTAGGCACCAGAAAAATCTTATTCGTGGAATCAAGCTGAGATAATAGTTCAGAAGAGAAATCATTTTTCTGAAAATCTGAAAAGATGAAAGTTTGCCCACTTCCATCTCTAGCCAACCTTTCTCTCTTAACTAAAAATGTGCTTAAACCTCCGGCTTGCCCTGATATAGTAAGCTGTTCTGTAGCACTCTGGAATGCAGCTTTACTAAGTGTATTACCAGCTGGAGGAAGATGAAACCGAGTTGTGGCTGGATAGACATCAGCAAGATTTCTAGCCTCTTCCAATGCCCTATCCAACAAAGATTGATCACTACCTTGAGCTTGCATACTTGGTGAAGTATCTACAAGCATAGAAACAGAGTCTCCTTCCCTTATGTCTTCCTTTGCGGCCGGGATAAATGGCTGACAGAACATCAGGACCAAGAACAGAATAAACCCAATCCGAGCCAGTAAAACTAGTAAGTGCTTTAATTTCCTTTGACGAGCAGTTACGAGTTTTACCTCCTTAATAAAGCCAACATTGGTAAAATGAATGAGTTGAGGCCTGCGCAACTCAAAAAAATGAATAACAATAGGAATAGCTACAGCAAGTAATCCCATTAAAAACCACGGAGATAATAACGCCATTGCTAAAGATACCATTTAAAGATAGTCTACTCCTATTTCACATAGGAGAGAAAGACGGCTTCTCGCCTAGGTAAAATGGGGTTCGTATGTAAACGCGAACAGCCCCCCGCATCCGCTGATAAAGGGACGCTGGGGGCTGAACTGAAAGTAAGGTTGGCGGCGACCGACTCTCCCACCGGTGAAGGTAGTACCATAGGCGCTCCGGGGCTTAACTGCTCTGTTCGGAATGGGAAGAGGTGAACACCCGGGCTAAAGCCACCATTACTGGCGGTTGTGGCTAGTGCACAGCCACAACAAAAACGTTGACGTAGAAAACGAGTAAGAAGCCACAGAAAAGAGCTGGTACTAGGTAAGTGTTCGAGTCATTAGTACTACTCGGCTCAGCCATTTCGGACCTTCCACCTGTAGCCTATCGACGTGGTAGTCTACCACGACTCTTCGTATATGAGAGATCTCATCTTGAGGTGAGTTTCGCACTTAGATGCTTTCAGCGCTTATCTCATCCCAGCGTAGCTACCCGGCGCTGCAGCTGGCGCCACAACCGGTGCACTAGCGGCTGGTCCATCCCGGTCCTCTCGTACTAAGGACAGGTCCTCGCAAATCTCTAACGCCCACCACAGATAGGGACCGAACTGTCTCACGACGTTCTGAACCCAGCTCGCGTGCCACTTTAATCGGCGAACAGCCGAACCCTTGGGACCTTCTCCAGCCCCAGGACGTGACGAGCCGACATCGAGGTGCCAAACCTCCCCGTCGATATGAGCTCTTGGGGGAGATCAGCCTGTTATCCCCGGCGTACCTTTTATCCTTTGAGCGATGGCCCTTCCATGCGGAACCACCGGATCACTATATCCGTCTTTCGACCCTGCTCGGCTTGTAGGCCTCACAGTCAAGCCCGCTTCTGCTATTGCGCTCTGCGTACGGTTACCAAGCGTACTGAGCGGACCTTTGAAAGCCTCCGATACTCTTTTGGAGGCGACCACCCCAGTCAAACTACCCACCAGACACTGTTTCCCCGTCTCGGAGATTAGGCACCGAGTAACACAAGGGTGGTATTTCAACGTTGGCTCCCCGAAAGCTGGCGCCTCCGGCTCATAGCCTCCCACCTATCCTACACATGTGTTACCCAGCGTCAATGTCAAGCTATAGTAAAGGTGCACGGGGTCTTTCCGTCCCGTGGCGGGTACTCGGCATCTTCACCGAGACTACAATTTCACCGAGCTCACGGCTGAGACAGCGCCCAGATCGTTACACCATTCGTGCAGGTCGGAACTTACCCGACAAGGAATTTCGCTACCTTAGGACCGTTATAGTTACGGCCGCCGTTTACCGGGGCTTCGATTCAAACCTTCGCCTTGCGACTAAGTTCCCCTCTTAACCTTCCGGCACCGGGCAGGTGTCAGACCTTATACTTCCGCTTACGCGTTCGCAAAGTCATGTGTTTTTGTTAAACAGTCGCCTGGGCCTTTTCACTGCGGCTTCTTGTCTTGCGACAAGGAAGCGACCCTTCTCCCGAAGTTACAGGTCCATTTTGCCGAGTTCCTTGGCCGTGATTCACTCGAGCCCCTCAGGATACTCTCCTTGACTACCTGTGTCGGTTTGCGGTACGGGTTACAATAAGATTAAAACGCTTAGCAGGTTTTCTTGGCAGTCTGATTAGGTACACTATCCCCGTGGCCGAGGCCGTAGGGTACTATCACGTTTCAGCAAAGTCAGCGGATTTACCTACTGTCTCTATACCTACGCGCTTCAACGGGCACTTCCGTCCGCCCGCGGTACTTTCACTTCTGCGTCACTGCATCACTTCTCATTGTAAGTGCTGGAATATCAACCAGCTGTCCATCGACGTAGCCTCTCGGCGTAGCCTTAGGTCCCGACTAACCCTGCTCCGATTAGCGTTGAGCAGGAAACCTTAGTCTATCGGGGGCGGGTTTCTCACCCGCCTTATCGTTACTCATGCCTACATTTGCTTTTCTAGCCGCTCCAGCACGCCTGACAGCATACCTTCACCGCTGCTAGAATGCTCCCCTACCACTTATGCATAGCATAAATCCATCGCTTCGGTACCGGACTTGATGCCCGCGTATTATCGATGCCCTCTCGCTCGACCAGTGAGCTGTTACGCACTCTTTAAATGAATGGCTGCTTCCAAGCCAACATCCTGGCTGTCAAGGCAAGTGGACCTCCTTTGTTCAACTTAGTCCGAATTTAGGGACCTTAGCGGATGGTCTGGGTTCTTTCCCTCTCGGCATGGGACCTTAGCACCCCACGCCTCACTGCCGGCTATATTACGTGGCATTCGGAGTTCGTCTGGATTCGGTAGGCTTTGACACCCCCTAGTCCAATCGGTAGCTCTACCTCCACGTAACTCAACGCCGACGCTGTACCTAAATACATTTCGGGGAGTACGAGCTATTTCTCAGTTTGATTGGCCTTTCACCCCTACCCACAACTCATCCAAATCCTTTTCAACGGAAACTGGTTCGGGCCTCCAGTTGGTTTTACCCAACCTTCACCCTGGTCATGGGTAGATCACAAAGTTTCGCGTCTACCCCCCTGACTCTGCGCCCTATTCAGACTCGCTTTCGCTGCGGCTCCATGACTTGAGTCATTTAACCTTGCCAGGGAGGAGTAACTCGTAGGCTCATTATGCAAAAGGCACGCCGTCACCCCACAAAAGGGCTCCGACCGCTTGTAAGCACACGGTTTCAGGTTCTTTTCACTCCTCTATTCGAGGTTCTTTTCACCTTTCCCTCACGGTACTGGTTCACTATCGGTCTCTCAGGAGTATGTAGCCTTAGCGGATGGTGCCGCTGGATTCAGAGGGGATTTCTCCGGTCCCCCCCTACTCAGGAATCCTCTACCGTGCTTGATTCTCTCGCTTACGGGATTCTCACCCTCTATGATCGACTTTCCCACGTCGTTCAGCTAAAACCAAACAATCAGATGTTGAGGTCCTACAACCCCGCGCTGGCCGTAACCAACCCGGTTTGGGCTCGTCCCCGTTCGCTCGCCACTACTTAGGGAATCATTGTTATTTTCTGTTCCTCCGGGTACTTAGATGTTTCAGTTCCCCGGGTTTGCCCGTCTACCACTAAAGATAGACGCCCCTGTGCTTCACACAGGTGGGTTGCCCCATTCGGATACCCGCGGATCACCTCGTATGTGCCAATCCCCGCGGCTTTTCGCAGCTTATCACGTCCTTCCTCGCCTCTGAGAGCCTAGGCATCCCCCGTGTGCCCTTGTTTACTTACCTTATCTCCTTCCACAAGGAAAGGAGGGCTCATAACAAGAAACTACATTGAAGTAATCCTCGCTTCTTTCTTTTTCTTCTTACTCGTTATCCTACGTCAAAGAACATCTGTCTTCCGGTTGAAGACACAGTACTACTAAGGAGTGACCTCGCTTAGTAGTGTGTATTGAGTACTCTCCTAGCCTACCCACCATCTGTGGGCAACTCTAGTGGAGAATAACGGATTCGAACCGTTGACCCCCTGCGTGCAAGGCAGGTGCTCTAGCCAGCTGAGCTAATCCCCCGTGTGCTCTGCTCCTCCCCGCCTTCCCCCTGTGGGCCAGCGTGGACTCGAACCACGGACCTCGACATTATCAGTGTCGCGCTCTAACCACCTGAGCTACTAGCCCGGGTTTCGATTTAGAATCGAATCCGAAAAATCATTTGAATGAGAGGAAAAGACGTATTGGTAGGTTTGTCGTGTAACGACTAAAGGTCAAGAGTTGGATCCGCTCCAGAAAGGAGGTGATCCAGCCGCACCTTCCGGTACGGCTACCTTGTTACGACTTAGCCCCAGTTACCTGTTCTACCCTAACTGGCTTCTGTGACGAGCACCAGCTTCAGGTCTACCAGACTTCCATGGCTTGACGGGCGGTGTGTACAAGGCCCGGGAACGTATTCACCGCGTCATTGCTGATACGCGATTACTAGTGATTCCAGCTTCACGGAGTCGAGTTGCAGACTCCGATCCGAACTGAGACCGGTTTTGTGAGATTGGCGTCTGCTCGCGCAGTAGCGACCCTCTGTACCGGCCATTGTAGCACGTGTGTAGCCCTAGGCGTAAGGGCCATGATGACCTGACGTCGTCCCCGCCTTCCTCACTGCTTGCGCAGGCAGTCCTTCTAGAGTCCCCGGCTTAACCCGCTGGCAACTAAAAGTAGGGGTTGCGCTCGTTGCGGGACTTAACCCAACACCTCACGGCACGAGCTGACGACGGCCATGCAGCACCTTGCTTTGTGTCCCGAAGGAAAGCCTGATCTCTCAGGCGGTCACGCGCATTCTAGCCTAGGTAAGGTTCCTCGCGTATCATCGAATTAAACCACATGCTCCACCACTTGTGCGGGCCCCCGTCAATTCCTTTGAGTTTCACTCTTGCGAGCGTACTCCCCAGGTGGGATACTTAACGCTTTCGCTAAGTCACCAACAGTCTATCGCTGGCAACGAGTATCCATCGTTTACGGCGTGGACTACCAGGGTATCTAATCCTGTTCGCTCCCCACGCTTTCGTGCCTCAGTGTCAGATGTAGCCTAGGCAGCTGCCTACGCAATTGGGGTTCTGGACGGTATCTATGCATTTCACCGCTACACCGTCCATTCCGCCACCCTCGACTACTCTCAAGCTTGCCAGTATCCAGGGCAGTTCCACAGTTGAGCTGTGGGCTTTCACCCCGGACTTAACAAGCCACCTACGCACCCTTTAAACCCAATAAATCCGGACAACGCTTGCACCCTCCGTATTACCGCGGCTGCTGGCACGGAGTTAGCCGGTGCTTATTCCTCAGGTACCGTCAGTTTAGGACGCATCCTCTTTTTCTTCCCTGAGAAAAGCCGTTTACAACCCAGAAGGCCTTCATCCGGCACGCGGCATGGCTGGGTCAGGCTCTCGCCCATTGCCCAATATTCCCTACTGCTGCCTCCCGTAGGAGTCTGGCCCGTATCTCAGTGCCAGTGTGGGGGATCACCCTCTCAGGTCCCCTAAGCATCGTCGCCATGGTGGGCCGTTACCCCGCCATCTAGCTAATGCTACGCAACCCCATCTGAATCCAATAAATCTTTACCGTCCAAGTGATGCCACTCACACGGCTTATGCGGTATTAATCCGCCTTTCGGCGGGCTATCCCCCAGATCCAGGTAGGTTGGTTACGCGTTACGCACCCGTGCGCCACTAGTGTATTGCTACACCCGTTCGACTTGCATGTATTAGGCCTGCCGCTAGCGTTCATCCTGAGCCAGGATCAAACTCTCCATTGTATAAATTCTCTTCACCTATGCGAACATAGGCTGCTGTCATGGGCTTGATCCAACTCTTTGTGTTGAACTCGTCTGGTTACGCTTGCTGCCCGCGGTAGTTACCTACTTAGGGCAGCCTTACCAATTTGTCTTTTCCAATCATTCAAAGAACGTGTGCCAGTCCCAATTGGACTAACCCTGTGGCTACCCGTGTAGCCTTATTTTGCTGCCTTACGCCGAGTGGCTTTTCGTTCGGGGTGGCAAAGGTACGAACTGTTTCTTTTCCCGCAACTAAACAAAGAAATTATTTTTTGCCGCTGCTTCCGATTGAAGCGTCTCTGCGTTGGGGCTGCAAAGATACTATTTTTAAAATCCTTTTAGCAAGAAATAAGTAAGATTTATTTTTGCTCAGCTTTGGGCTTACTATACAAACACAGTGAGTGCTAAACGTATGCTTTTTCTAATCAATTGGGCTACAAAGCTACTACCTTTATATGTCCAATCTCAAGAGAAAAACAAAAGAATTAAGTACCACTTTTCAGCCTGTTGCTGAATAGGACGACAAAGATACGGCGAGTTTTAAATAAGTCAAGGCTCGCCGTATCTTTTTTCTTACTTCAAGTGTAAAGTACTTATCCGATCGGGACCAACACTTACTATACGGATGGGTACTTCTAAGTGGTGTTCAAGGAATTGCAAGTATGACTGAAGCTCAATGGGGAGGGCTTCAGCATCTGAAATATTTTGTAGCTCAGTACGCCAGCCGGGCAATGTAGTATATACCGGAGTCAAGGTCTGCATTGCTTCGTAATCTGGCAGGAGGTCTGTATCCTGCCCATCTAGCGTCCGATAGTGAGTGCATACCTGAATTTCAGCAAACTCATCAAGTACATCTGCCTTCATCAAGTGCAGTTCCGTTACGCCATTCAGCATAATGCTATAGCGTAAGGAAGGCAAATCTATCCAACCGCAACGCCGCGGTCGACCAGTGGTAGAACCAAATTCACGACCTGCCTGACGTATCTGCTCTCCTACTTCATCATGTAGCTCAGTAGGGAATGGACCACTACCAACACGAGTACAGTAGGCTTTGCTAATACCATATACTCGGTCAATATGACGGGGTGCTACGCCCAAACCTGTACAAGCGCCGGCAACGATGGTGCTAGACGAAGTGACAAATGGGTAGGTTCCAAAATCAACGTCTAGCAAAGAACCTTGAGCCCCTTCAGCGAGAATGCGTTTTCCCTGTCTTAGCAAATCGTTCAGCAAGTACTCAGTATCACTGAGTTGAAGCGTACGCAGAAATTCGACTGCAGAGAAAAAATCCTCTTCTAAGGATTCAATCTCAAGATCTCGGCCGTGGAAAGACGCAAACTGCGCATGCCGGGCTACGGCTTCTGTATACCGCTGCCGAAAGGTGGGCAACAATACATCCCCTATTCGTAATCCTGTACGGCCAATCTTATCCTGATAAGTGGGACCAATACCTTTGAGAGTAGACCCAATTTTGCCCCCCCACGCATTTCTTCTGAAATACGATCGAGAGCACGATGAGAGGGAAGTATAAGCTGTGCTTTTTTAGAGATATATAGGTTGGGAGCCCAGTTGACTCCCCGATCAGTGAGCTTTTGCAGCTCACCCCGGAAAACCACGGGGTCAAGAACAACACCATTACCAACTACATTTATTATGTGTGAGTGGAAAATACCCGAAGGGACTTGGTGCAGCACATGCTTTAGGCCATCAAACGTAAGGGTATGACCAGCATTTGGCCCACCCTGAAAACGGGCTACCACATCATATGTGGGGGCTAATACATCTACTATTTTGCCTTTCCCTTCATCTCCCCACTGTAATCCAACAAGTACGTCAACTGGCATTAGATTGTAGCTTTCAATTGTTCGGCAGCTGATGCGTCATCAGCCGCAATAATGAAAATGGCGTCGAGCTTGGTAATAACCAAAAGCTTACGAACGAGGTCGGAAGGATTGATCAGTACTAATTCGCCTCCTTGGTTGCGGAATTTTGTTAGAATGGATACCATTACCCCAATACCTGTGCTATTGATAAAACGCACATTAGACAGATCGATGGCACAGTGAATTATACCTTCACCGAGGTGGTCATTGATAGTTTGCAGTAGAGGCTGGGAATCGGGGCTGCCGATGAGGTCGCCAGTGAGGCGAACGAAGAGGATACCGTCTTGAACGGCGGATTCAGTTTTCATTCAGGAAGTAAGCGGGCGGCTTTAGCGCGGCAATCGCCACAAACGCCATACAGATTCAAAGAGTGGTGCAAGATATGGAAATTCAAAAGCTCACCGACCATGGTTTGAATGCCATGAATGCGGGGGTCGCAGAATTCGACTACTTTGTGGCACTCCGTACAGATAACATGATCGTGCTGCCGGTAGCCATATGACTTCTCATATTGAGCGAGGTTACGTCCGAATTGATGCTTGCTTACCAACCCATGTTCTACCAACAAGTCAAGCGTATTATATACTGTAGCTCGGCTCACTTGTAGGCCTTGGGCTTTCATGCCAGTATACAGCTCCTCAACATCAAAGTGACCGGTACGAGAATATATTTCCTCCAATATGGCATAGCGTTCGGAGGTCTTGCGCAATCCTTTATTCTCTAAGTAAGCGGTGAAAATTTTCTTCACCTCCTCAAATTTATCTCTATCAAGCATTCTGTAACCTTATATATAAGGAGTAACAAAGGTAAGGGGGTAAGATGAGTTAGTAGTCTCAACTTTCGGGCGTTTGTCTAAATCACCAAATTCTTTCCAGCACTGGGAGGCTTTTCTGCCCATTGAATAATGATGAAGCCAATTACTGACCGCTAAAAAGCCCCCCAGCTTATTCTTTATACCAACTAGGGCTCACTAGGACTATTAAGAACTTATGTAGCAAAGCGCTCCACTAGCAGCACGCCATTTACCCTACTGAGGCGCTGAATCATTTTGTGCAAGTGGTCGGTATCATTGACAAAAACCATAATCTGCCCCTCAAACATTCCATCGTTCGAATCGATGGTGATGGAGCGCATATTGACTTTGAGGCTATTGGAAATAATACGCGTCACGTCATTGACCAAGCCTACCCGGTCAGAACCCTTGATGCGGATACCAGCCAGAAAAGCCAGCTCCAACTGATCAGTCCACTTGGCACGCACAATGCGACTGCCGTAGTTCGACATGAGCTTTACAGCCTGTGGACAAGACGTTCGGTGAATGATAATGCCTTCGGTTTCTGTCTCAAAACCAAACACATCATCACCCGGAATCGGATTGCAGCAAGGGGCAATATGATAGTCGAACTTATCTGTGTGCTCCCCAATAACGAGCATATTGGCATTCACACCCCGAATCTTTTGCACTTCCTGATCGAAGGATCTTGGCGCCAAGGAAGAAGGCAACTGAGGCGATTCAATCGTTGGATCGAACAATTCCACCTTGATTTCACGCCCGTCAAGTTGGCCGATTGCCAAGCGATAGAAGAAATCTTGTGCGTTGTAAATATTAAAGTGAGCCAGCAGGCGGTTTAAGTTTTCCTGGTTATTCTCGATTCCCAGTAGTTCCAGCCGCTTCTCTACCAGATAACGCCCGTCCTCTGCTTTCGAGCGCTTATCATCACGCAGGTATTCTTTAATTTTTGAGCGGGCTTTCGACGTAATTACATACTGCAACCATTCCTCCGTGGGGCGCTGCTTGTGAGAAGTCAGGATTTCTACCTGATCACCGTTGCGGAGCTGATAGCTTAATGGCTGCAACTTCTGATTGACTTTGGCCCCCAAGCACTGTAAGCCAATTTGCGAGTGAATATCAAAGGCAAAATCCAATGCCGTAGCCTTATCAGGTAGAATCACCAGCTTACCTTTAGGTGTGAAAGCATACACCTCTTTAACAAAGAGGTTCTGCCTAAACTCATCCATGAACTCCAGCGCGCTTGAATTATTGGTTTCAAGCATCTCACGCACCTTCGCAATCCAAGCCTCCAGCGTCGATTCCGCTTGCACGGTGCCGGTATCCTTGTATTTCCAATGAGCGGCGTAGCCCTTCTCGGCGATGTCGTCCATACGCTTAGAGCGTATCTGCACCTCTACCCACTGCCCTGTGCGCGACATGACCGTAGTATGCAGGCTTTCGTAACCGTTGGCCTTGGGCGTACTTACCCAATCGCGCAGGCGGTCGGGATTGGGCTGATAAAAGTCGGTAACGATCGAATACACTTGCCAACAAGCGGCTTTTTCTTGCTCCTGCGGCACATCCAGAATGACGCGAATGGCAAACAAATCATACACCTCATCGAAGGTCACGTTCTGCTTACGCATTTTGCGCAGAATGGAATAAATCGATTTGGGGCGGCCTTTAATCTCAAAATCGAAGCCCTGATCTTTCAATTCCTCGTCGATAGGCGCGACAAACTCCTTAATAAAGCGATTACGCGCGCTGCGACTCTGGCGTACTTTCGTCACCAAGTCATTATAGACTTCCGTATCGGTGTACTTTAAGTACAGGTCCTCCAGCTCGGTTTTGATAGCATATAGCCCCAAACGATGCGCTAGCGGAGCGTATAAGTAAATAGTTTCGGAGGCTATTTTGAGTTGCTTATGCCGGGGCATCGACTCCAGCGTGCGCATATTATGCAACCGGTCGGCAAGCTTTATCAAAATGACGCGTACATCTTCGGAAAGGGTAAGCAGCATTTTGCGAAAGTTCTCGGCCTGCTCGCTGGTACCGTAGTCGAACACGCCTGAAATTTTGGTTAGCCCGTCAATGATGCGCGCCACCTTGGGTCCAAACTCACGCTCGACATCCGATATTTCCATCGGCGTGTCCTCTACTACGTCATGCAGCAGCGCCGAAACAATACTCGTGGTGCCCAGCCCGATTTCCTCCACGGCAATCTGCGCTACCGCCAACGGGTGCAGAATATATGGCTCGCCAGACTTGCGACGCATATTCTTATGCGCCTCCAAGGAAGTATTAAAAGCTTTCTTAATAAGCTTAGCGTCGTTGCCGTGCAAGTACGGCTTAGCGGTACGAAGTAAGCGGCGATAATGCCGCAGAATCTCGTTGCGCTCTACTTCAGGATCAATTAGGGTAGCCATGTAAGCGGGCGGAGCAAATACTCCGTGGTTATCTGCGAAAGTACGAACTCAGCGTATGATTAGCGGGCGAGTTGCATTTATAACAACCCAGCAGCATAAAAAGGTGCGGCTCAACTGCTGGGGGGCAAAATCAGGCTTAAGAAGACTAGATTGCTATCCGAATGAAAGCGAGCAGCACTGAATTTCATTAAATAAAGTGCGCGGGGGCAAATCTGCGCGGGTTTACTATAATCCTTCTCTACTCATTGCGGAGTTGGTTTGAATTTCCCAACTCGTTGCGTAGCTTTGCGGCCCCGAGGCAGTTGGCCTTGCGGCGGATGTGGCGAAATTGGTAGACGTGCCAGACTTAGGATCTGGTGCCGCAAGGCGTGTGGGTTCGAGTCCCTCCATCCGCACATATTAGTTTAAAGAATGCCCAAACCCTCAACCCAAACGTTGGGGGTTTCTTTTTCGCCGGCTGCCGGCCCGTTTCTTTTCCGTTACCCTTTAACCGACCATCTGTTTTGGATATTACCCTCGATAAAAACGACGACCAGCTTAGTGCCATCCTGACAGTACACCTGACTGAGGCTGACTATGCTGCCACAGTTGATAACAAGCTCAAGGACTACAGCAAGAGAGCGCAAATCAAAGGGTTCCGGCCGGGTAAAGTACCCGTAGGCTTAGTTCGTAAGATGTACGGAAAGAGCATTCTGGTAGAAGAAATCAACGGTTTGCTAGGCAAAGCAGTTGATAATTACATCAAAGAAAACAACGTGCGCATTCTGGGCGAGCCCCTGCCCGTGGCTAGTGATATCGACTTTGACACGCAGAAGGATTTCGATTTCAAGTTCGAATTGGGCTTACTTCCTGATTTTGAGCTGCCTGCTGATCAAACACTGAATGTGGAGCGTCATCAAATAGGTGTTGACGAGGCTACATTACAGGAAACCTACGACCAGATTTCTCGCCAGTATGGTGAGAGCACCAACCCTGAGGCCTCGGAAGCTACTGATTACCTCTATGGTAAGCTCAAAAAAGCTGATGAGGAAGGCGAAGGCCGCACGGTGTTGCTGCCTATTAATAAGGTAAAGAACAACGTCGATAAATTTATCGGTGTCAAGCCTAATGATTCCGTGACCTTCGATTTGAAGGACGCTTTCGATGGCGATGCTTCTGCTATTGCCAACTTCTCCGGCCTTTCGAAAGATGAGGCTGCCAACGCAAGCGGCGAATACGTGCTGAATGTTGAGAAAATCAACCGCACGACCAAGCCCGAGTTGGATCAGGAGTTGTTCGACAAAGTTTTCGGCAAGGACATCATTACTTCTCGCGAGGAATTCGATGAGAAAGTGCGCACTACGGTACAGGAGAACTACGACCGTGAGTCTGATGGCTTGCTTAACCGTCAGATAGTGGACCAGATGGTAAATAATACGACCATCGAAGTTCCCAAGGAGTTCTTCAAGAAGTGGCTGGTGCGCGCGAACAAAGGCAAACTCACTGAGGAGCAAGTAGAAGAGCACTACGACGACTACGAGCGCGAATTGAAGTGGTCGATGATTCGCAATAAAGTAGTAGAAGAGCAGGGTCTGAAGGTGTCGAACGACGAAATCGTAGAGCGTACTATGCAGAAGATTTTGGGTCAGTTCAACATGGAAATGACGCCAGAACTGCAGGATTCTATCCGCAGCTTCGCCGACAATTACTTGAAGCAGGAGAATGGCAAAAACTACGTAGACGAGTATGAGGCCATTCTGGCAGAGAAAGTACTTGAAAACCTGCGCGGCAAAGTTGTTGTTACTGATAAGCCGATTTCGGCTGAGGACTTCCGGAATCAGGCAGCTAGCCAACGCTAGTCTGTCGGTTTTCTAACCCACAAAAAAGCCCTTACTTGCCGTTAGGGCTTTTTTGTTGCCCAACGGCTTCGCTTTTACACTTCTTCTCCCATTATTATTTGCCATGCTGAATAAACAAGAATTCCGCAAGTTTGCTGTTAAAGGCCAAGGCTTGAGCGGCTTGGGTGTCGATCAATACCTGCACCACATGGAAGGCCAGATGCGCCATTCCGTAACGGGCATGACCCGCTCGGTCATTGAGGAGCGCCCCACCCGCTTTGCTGAGATTGACGTATTCTCTCGCCTGATTATGGACCGCATCGTATTCCTGGGTACGGCCGTTGACGATTATATTGCCAATATCATCACTGCTCAACTGCTATTTCTAGAATCAGCGGACGCCAAAAAGGATATTCTGCTCTACATCAACTCACCCGGTGGCTCCGTGTATGCCGGTCTGGGTATTTATGATACCATGCAGTATGTGGGTCCTGATGTAGCCACTATCTGCACTGGCCTAGCTGCGTCGATGGGCGCAGTACTGCTGGCTGGTGGTGCCAAAGACAAGCGTTCAGCCCTCCCCCACGCTCGCGTTATGATTCACCAACCTTCTGGTGGTGCACAAGGCCAGTCTTCTGATATCGAAATCACCGCTCGCGAGATCCTGAAGCTCAAAAAAGAGCTGTACGACATTTTGGCGCAGCACACAGGCAAGACATATCAGGAAATTCATGACAACTCCGACCGTGACTACTGGATGCGTGCTGATGAAGCCAAGGAATATGGCCTGATTGATGAAGTACTTGAGCGCAAAGTAGCTTAAGCTGTCTTTGTTGATCGATCAATACGACGGTCTAATCTAAATTGAAATCCCATTTCTGGCCTAAAAACCAGGGATGGGATTTTTACTTTTAAATAGAAGCTCTAAGGAAGGGCAACTTTTTTTTGTACGCAGGGCGTTAGCCTTTTGTACCTTTGATGCCGCTCCGGCGTGAGCGGAGATTACCTATCCTATTCTGATAATCCAGGCAATGGCAGATATTACGTGCTCCTTCTGCGGTAAGAGCAAAAAAGACGTCTCGGTAATGATTTCCGGTATCAACGCGCACATCTGTGAGCGTTGTGTGGGTCAGGCCCAGCAGATATTGAACGAAGAGAACAAAATTCGCTCAAACAGCAAGACGCCAAAATTCAACCTCGTGAAGCCGCGCGAGATGAAGGAGTATCTGGATCAGTACGTGGTTGGTCAGGATGAAGCGAAAAAGGTGATGTCAGTGGCGGTGTATAACCACTACAAGCGCCTGATGCAGAAACCCGCCACCAAGGATGATGTAGTAATCGAGAAGTCAAACATCATTATGGTCGGCGAAACCGGAACGGGTAAAACCTTTCTGGCGCGTATGCTGGCCAACATTCTGCAAGTACCGTTCTGCATTGCCGATGCTACTGTGCTTACGGAGGCCGGCTATGTGGGAGAAGATGTAGAAAGCATTCTGACTCGCCTGCTCCAATCAGCTGATTACAATGTAGAGGCTGCCGAGCGCGGCATCGTTTATATCGACGAAATTGACAAAATCGCTCGTAAGAGCGACAACCCTAGCATCACGCGCGACGTGAGTGGCGAGGGTGTACAGCAGGCAATGCTGAAGCTCCTAGAAGGCACTACAGTGAATGTACCTCCCCACGGTGGCCGCAAACACCCTGAGCAAAAGATGATTACGGTGAACACCGAAAACATCCTGTTCATCTGCGGGGGGCTTTTGTTGGCATTGAGCGCATCATCAAGAGCCGCTTGAACACCAAGCCCATGGGCTTCTCCAAAACGATGTTGGATGAGAAGGTCGATACCCAGAATTTCCTGCGCTACGTGACAGCCGTGGATTTGAAACAGTTTGGGCTCATTCCTGAGCTGATCGGCCGCTTGCCGGTACTCACCCACCTAAATCCGCTCGACCACGCTACGCTACGTAAGATTCTAACAGAACCTAAAAACTCGATTGTAAAGCAATATCAGCGCTTATTTGAGATGGAAAACATCAAACTTTCCTTCTCTGAGGCGGCTATGGAGTACATTGTTGTGAAAGCCGACGAATATCGTCTTGGTGCTCGCGGCTTGCGCTCTATCTGCGAAAGCATCATGACAGATGCCATGTTTGATATGCCTTCTGAAACGGATGTTCAGGAACTCGTTATCGACCTGGATTACGCGCAAAGCAAATTTGAGAAATCACCGCTGAAGCAGTTGCGAGCAGCTTAGTGGATTAAAGCATTGCTTAAAAAAGGAAAGCCCCGAGGATATATCCTCGGGCTTTCCTTTTTTAAGCAATGCTATTAGAATCGAACTATCACAACCGCATTGGATCTGCTACTGTAAATACCCTATCATCAGCTTAGCAGCTTTCTGCGCGGCATTGCTACGCCCAAGCTTCTCTCGCAGCTCGGCATAATCGGCTTTTTGGCGAGCGATGTATTCGGGATTCTCTAGAATATTTTTCAACTCTTGCACCAGATTACGGGAGTTGAACTCGCCCTGAATCAATTCTTTCACGACTTCTTTGCCAGCCACTAAGTTCACCAGGGAAATATAGGGCACCTTAATTAAGGCTTTGGCAATGGTGTAGGAAACAATGCTGGTGCTGTAACACACCACCTGCGGCACATCGAAGAGCGCGGTTTCGAGGGTAGCCGTACCAGACGTAACCATAGCTCCATCGGCGTGGCGGAGCAGATCGTAGGTTTGGTCGGAGACGATGGTGATGTTTTCGCTACGTTGGAAGTTCTGATAGTAGTTGCGGTCCAGATTGGAGACGGCAGCAATAACGAACTGGTAATTTAGAAACGGCGGCAGCACCGAAAGCATCACATAGAGCATGCTCTCAATTTCCTGCTTGCGCGAGCCAGGCAGAACGGCAATGATGGGCTTGTTAGCCGGAATTCGGTTTCGTTCGCGGAAGTCAGTCGAGGCTTCGTGCTCGGCAACGGCATCAACGGTAGGGTTACCAATGTAATCGACATCGTAGCCGAAACGCTGGTAGAATTCCTGCTCGAAAGGTAAGATGACAAACATCTTATCGACTACAGCTTTCACCGTATGTACGCGGCCTTGGTTCCAAGCCCAGATTTTAGGGGAGATATAATAGAATACCTTAATGCCGTGCTGCTTGGCAAACTTGGCAACCCGCAGGTTGAAACCCGCATAATCAACCAGAATCAAAACGTCAGGCTTGTACGCTAGTAAATCGCGCTGACATTCTTTCAGGAATCCGCGAAACTTGAGAATACTGGTGGCCGCTTCTAGGAAACCCATAATGGCCATTTCCTGGTAATGATGCACTAATTTGCCCCCCGCAGCCTCCATCATATCGCCGCCCCAACACCGGAATTCGGCCGCGGCATCTTCTGTGCGTAGCGCACACATCAGGTTAGCGGCGTGAAAATCTCCGGAACGCTCGCCGGCAATGAGGTAATATTTCAATGGGTACAGAATTGAATAGGTGACAGATTATTCGCGGGTGACGCTCACCATAATAACCCTTTACTCGCCGTAATATTCTACGAAGTTCCGGGGCGTTTCGTACAGTTTGATGCAGTGGAGTTGAGCGGAGGATATAGAGCCTAATTCACGCGTCAGGATTTCCCAAAACGCTACTACCAAGTTTTCGGTACTGGCCATTTTGCCCTGCATGAAGGGCACATCCAGGTTAAGATTTTTGTGATCTACCTGTTCGGTAATGTGCTCGCGAATAAGGTTGCTTAGTTGTTTGAGATCAATTACGAAGCCGGTCTCCGGATCGGGCTGGCCTTTTACGGTTACGATGAGGTCGTAATTGTGGCCGTGCCAGTTGGTATTGGCGCAGGGGCCAAATACTTCGCGGTTGCGCTCGTCGGACCAGTTGGGGTTGTGCAGCTTGTGCGCGGCATTGAAATGCTCCTGGCGGCTGACGTAAATCATTTGTGGCGGTGCTAGTAAAATAATAGGCGGATGCGAAAGAAGCTGAAACGGGAATGAAATGACTAACAGCGCAGCAGATCAGCTTCTCAAAGCGCGACGCGCTTTTTCCGCAGCAAATATACGAAGAACGGTACGCCGAAAAGGGCGGTGATCAAGCCTACCGGAAGCCCAGCGGGCGGGTAGAGCAAGCGGGCCAGTAAGTCGCAGGCCAGCATAAAATTGCCCCCCAGCAAGGCGCAGAACAATAAATTGGCCCTACCCGTGACGCCCAGCAACCAGCGTGTAAGGTGAGGAATCATTAGCCCGACAAAACCTATAGGGCCACAAAGCGCCACAATACAGCCCGTCAGGCCGGAAGCGGTGAGGATGAGTATCCAGCGCAGGCGCATCACATTCAGGCCCAACGCCTGGGCGCGCTCCTCCCCTAGCAGCAACACATTCAGGTCCTTTTGTAGAAAAGTAAAAAGCAATAATGCTCCGCCAACGGCCACGGCTGGGTAGGGCAACAGGTTCCAGCCGGCTCGCTCGAAGCTTCCCATCGCCCAAAAAATAACGGTACTTAGCTTGGCGTCGGTGGCGGCCAGAAATGTAACCAGACTGCCAATAGCCGCGGTGAGCGCGCCTACGGCCACTCCGCCCAGTAGCAGTTGGGCTGGCCGAAGTTGGCCCTGCTGAGTACCAAGCGTGACTACAACTATCGTGGTGAGTAACGCGCCGGCCAAGGCGGCTAAGGGCGGCAGATAAAAGCCCCCCAGCACTAAGGTATCCAGAAAAGCAAAGCACAGAATGGCCCCTAGTGATGCACCGGAAGCCGTTCCGAGCAAATACGGGTCGGCTAGGGCATTATTGACCATCGCTTGCATTAAGTAGCCACTAAAAGCCAGCCCCGCGCCGGCCAGTAGGGCCAGAAGTAGGCGCGGCAGGCGCAATTGCACCAATACCAACTGCACCGGATCGGTGGGGTCGTAATGACTTAGGGCGCGCCAGATGATGGCATAATCAGTTTCGAAGCTGCCCACCCGAAGCCCGACAATCAAGAGCAAAATGGTAAGTAGCAGGCTGGCCAACAGCCAGGGACCCACGCGGCGGCTCATAGCTGAGCCGGACTTTGGCGCAACAACTGCTGGAGTTCCCGCACCGATTCTACTACGCGCGGACCGGGGCGCTCCATCAGGTTGCCGTTGATGCCGTGCACTTGCCGCGTCTGGTAGGCCCGGATGCGGCGTAGCTCCGGATAGCTTTTGAAGAATGTGCTATCGAGCTTACCGAAACTACCGCCTAACAGCACATCGGGGTTAAGCTGCAGAATGTACTCGCGGGTGAGCGCTGGATAGGGCTGTGTAAACTTCTCAACTACCGCATTTTGCCCCCCAGCCCGCCAAATTTTGTCCGTAAACAATGTATTCTGGCCGTACACGTAAATGGGGTCCTGCCAGGTAATGGCCAGCACTTTGGGTCGTGAGCTATTTGTTGTTTGCTGCTCCAACTGCTTGAGTTCCGCAGCCAACGAGTCGGTGAGGCGGCGCGCTTGAGGCTCGCGGTGCAGAATGCGGCCTATATCACGCATGCCGCGCAGCACATCAGGCACGGTGGTATAGCGTTGGTAATACACTTGCACGCCGAGTTGCTGAAGGCGCGTGGCATCATCGAGCGAGGTGATGCCTTCTACTGTAAACACGATATCGGGCTGGAGAGCAACTAAGCGCTCCATGTCCAGCGGATAGCTATTCACAACAGGCTTACTCAGCACCGCATTCGGAAAGTCACACACCTGAGTACGGCCAATGATAGTAGCAGTATCGGCCACGGCATACAGCATCTCGGTCATGGATGGGGCCAGCGCCATGATGCGCCGCGGATGCGCTGGCACCACCACGGGTCGCCCGAGGTCGTCGCGCAGGTGCTGGGGGGCATTTCTGGCGACCGCAGTGGCTTGGGGGGCTTTTTGATCTGAATTACACGCCGTGAGCACCAGCCCAAACGGGAGGAATGCCAGGAATTGAAGCAAAAAACGATGCATAGCACAAAGATGGTGATTTCACTTGCCTCACAGCTATTTGATAGAGCGTCACTCTAGCCCGTCATGCCGAGCGGAGCGAAGCATCTCGCGTGTTTAGTTGGATTAGTAACCATACGTCATCACGCGAGATGCGTCGCGCTGCTCTGCATGACGTTCTATTTGTGCATGATCTGTCAGTATGTTCATGAGGATTGAGAGTCTACTCCATGGCTTTTGCCTACTTTTAAGGCAAAATTAGCCCTATGATCGTCGTCACTGGGGCCGCCGGCTTTATCGCCAGCTGCCTTGTCACCCGCCTGAATGCCGCCAATTTCAATGATATTGTGGTGGTCGATAATTTCACCGTGGAGCGCAAGCTTGCCAACCTCAAAGGCAAGCGTCTGCGCGAGTACGTGGACCGCACCGATTTTTTTGACTGGCTCGACAAAAACCACGAGCAGGTAGAATTCATCTTCCACCTCGGCGCCCGCACCGATACCACCGAGAAGAGTCGTGAAATCCTGGATTTGCTGAATCTGGAGTACTCTAAAAAAGTGTGGCAGGCCTGCTGCCAATACCAGCTGCCGCTGGTGTACGCTTCGTCGGCGGCTACGTATGGCTCGGGCACGCTGGGCTACGCCGATGAGGATGCGCTGCTGCCGTTGCTACGCCCGCTTAACCCCTATGGTGAGTCAAAAAATGACTTCGACAACTGGGCCGTCGCGCAGACTGAAAAGCCATTTTTTTGGGCCGGCTTAAAGTTTTTCAACGTGTATGGGCCCAATGAATACCACAAGGGCCGCATGGCTTCGGTGATATTTCACGCCTACGAGCAAATTCGGCGTACGGGCTCCATGGAACTATTCCGCTCTCACAACCCTGAATACGCCGATGGCGAGCAGAAGCGCGACTTTGTGTATGTGAAGGACGTGTGCGAGGTGTGCTATTTTCTGATGCACCACCGCAAAAATTCGGGCATTTATAACTTGGGCAGCGGCGAGGCGCGCACCTTCTTAGATCTGGCGCTGAACACATTCGCGGCCCTTAATCAAACAGCGGACATTCGTTTTAAAGACACGCCCGAAGATATTCGCGATACTTACCAATACTTCACGCAGGCCGAAATGCAGAAGCTGCGCAGCATTGGCTATGATCGGCCATTCACGCGGCTCGAGGATGGCATTCAAGACTACGTGCAGAATTATTTAGTGAGCGGCGCTTATTTATAAATCAGTCGGTCTCCTTTTTCCGGATAAATATAAAACAGCCTGACCTTGGTAAACTCTTGGTCAGGCTGTCCGTTTTAAAGCCTGAGCTTCCTCCTGCTTTTACTCGTTCACCCGTTTTTACTGCACTTGCATGCCCCAGCGATGTACCATTACGATAATAGGCGCGGGGTTTTCGGGTTCCATGTTGGCTGTGCAGTTTGCCCACGCGAAAGGCCACTATCCTTACGACATACATCTGGTTGACCCGCGTCCCGCGCCGGGACTGGGTTTAGCTTATTCGGCGCCGCGGCCGGAGTATTTGCTGAATGTGCGGGCGGGCCGTATCAGCGCCTTTCCTGATAAGCCACAGCATTTTGTGGAATGGCTACGGGCAAAAGGCCTGCCGGGCGACGAAGACGTTTTTTATCCGCGCCAGACGTATGGGCAGTACATCCAGGAATGCGTCAGTCAGGTTCTGGGCGAGGCAGCTAATGGCATGCGTATCCAATGGCATTCTCAGGCAGCAATAGCCGCTACCATCGATAAGACAGATAATACGGCGTTGGTAGAGCTTGCGGATGGCCACGTGTTGCGCAGCCACCGCGTGGTATTGGCATTGGGCAATTTCCCGCCACTTGGGCTTGCTAGTGCGGGATTAGGGGGCAATTTTCCTCCTAACTATCATCCCAATCCGTGGACGCCCGGCGCACTAACCGGAATTGCCCCCCAGGATTCCGTTTTGCTTATTGGCACTGGCCTTACTTCCGTGGATGTACTCATGGCCTTGCACGCCGATGGGCACCAGGGCTCCATTGTGGCCGTCTCGCGTCATGGCTGGTGGCCAACGGTGCACGGTCCAGGACAGCACGCGCAGTACCCCAGTTTTTATGCTTCCGATTTAGTTCATCTCACAGATGTAGGCGCGGTAGTGCGCGTAGTGCGCCAACACATCCGCGCGGCCCAGGCTGCTGGCTACAACTGGCGCGATGTGCTGGACTCGCTTCGCCCTGATCTGGGGCGGATATGGACTAATTGGCCGCTGCCGGAGCAGGAGCGTTTTCTGCGTCATGTATCATCTCTGTGGTCAGTGGTGCGGCACCGAAGCCCGGAGCAGAATGTAGCAATGGTAGAGCAGCTGCGGAGCCGCGGACAGCTTCAAACCCACTTGGGCCGCGTGCGCCAAATTGCCCCCCAAGGCTCCGACTTAAGTGTTGAAATAACGCACGGTAGCCAACAAGCGCAGCTTTTGGCTCGTCATGTTATTGCCTGCACTGGTCCTTTACTCGACTACAGCCGCGTGCAAGATCCACTTATTAAAGGCCTCCGGGAAGCACAGCATCTTCTTTCCGACCCGTTGCGTTTGGGCATTCAGACCGACGAGCACGGAGCACTCCTGGATGCTGATGGCCTGGCTTCTTCGCTGTTTTTCACCTTAGGCCCCAGCCGACGCCCTGCCTATTTCGAATCGACAGCCGTGCCCGAGTTACGGGAGCAGGCAGCTGCACTGGCTCAACACATCCTTAGCCAACTGTAAACGTACGTTTTCCAAACCTGCCAGCAACAAAAAAGGGCGCCATATGTGGCGCCCTTTATTATCACTAGATTAATACTCTAAGCCGCTTCGGCATACATAGGAACTACCGGCATTTCGGGAGTAATTATAGTGCCTTCAGGAGCAACTGCGTCCGAGGCATTGCGACGGATAGCACGCAGCAACAAATACTTGTACTCTTCCGCGTCAGCCAACGCTTCTTCCAGCGCCCGCAATGCATCGTCGTAGGTAACGACCGGCACCGACTCATCAGTTTCGCCGGTAGGATAAGTCAGTTGAAAAACCGGACCAGTAAGGTATTCAGCGGGTGATTTCATAGCCAGAGCAGTAAGGTATACATCAGAAAAGCAGTCAAAAAGACAACAGCTTTAGCATCATTTTCATTCCCTGATTTGCCTATTATCAGCTTGTATTTTTCCGCAGATTGGCATCTAAAACACCGCCTCTACTTACTCTATTTTAGCCTTCTTTAAAAGCCCGAAATCCGCGCTCTAGTCCTTAACTCTAAGGACTACTTTACCGAACTGTGCGCCGTCGGCCAGACGGCGGATGGCAGCTTCTCCCTCGGCGAGCGGAAATACCTGATCTACGACCGGAACAATCTGCTTTTCCTCTACCAAGCTCACCATAGCGGCAAAATCTTGCTCCGTGCCCATCGTGGAGCCGAGGATGGTGAGTTGCTTCCAGAATACCTTTGCCGGCGGCACCTGCGGAATAGCCCCCAGCGTGCCACCAAAGAACACGATACGACCACCAGGGGCGGCAGCATCAAGCAAGGCATTGAAGCTGGGACCAGCAGCACTATCTATAATTACGTCAAAAAGCCCCCCAGCCTCCTTCGTGAGGTCGGCCACCCAGTTTTCGTCGTTGTAATTGGCTCCACCTTTCGCACCTAGCTCTTGGGCCCGAGCCAGCTTTTCAACCGAACTGGACGTTACCCACACCTCAGCGCCGCGTGCTACGGCCATCTGCAGCGCCAGCACTGCTACTCCCCCACCGATACCCGTGATGAGTACTCGCTCGCCCGCCTGCAATTCTGCCCGGGTGAAGGCTGCGCGGTAAGCGGTAAGCCCGCCAAGGGGCAGCGCAGCGGCTTGCTCAAAGCTCAAATGGGCCGGCATGGCTCGCACATAGTGGGCGGGAACGCTGATGTACTCAGCAAACGTACCCTGATCGGGCAAGCCCAGAATCTTGAAGTTTTTCGCTTGAGCCCTCGGGTTGTCGCCCCAGTTATGGCCCGGATTAATAACTACCGCTTGGCCTAACAGCGACTCATCGCCTCCCTCCCCCACGGCGCTTATTACGCCAGCCCCATCGGAACCCAGAATGCACGGGAATTTAAGGCCACCATATTGCCCCTTCTGAATCCAGACATCGCGGTGATTGAAGGCCGCGGCCCGAAGTTCTACCAGCACTTCGCCAGCGGCTGGTGTGGGGGTAGGTACTTCCTGAATAACTAGTGGCTGGTTGATGCCATCGAGTTGTAAAACTTGCATGAATGTAGCGTAAGTGAGGGAATAGAATTTAGTACGCAGAGAAAGCAAAAAGCGCACGCATAGTTATAGTAAACATGATTACTATAATCTCGATTACTACTCACCTTGCTAATAAAATGCGCTCTTATTGACTCAGATCAAGCTTTCTCTCCTCTGGTGAGGGCGCTATATCTAGCTCGTTGGCTAGCCATGCATGCTGTGCTAGCGAGGCGCTATGATCTGATTAGTTTATCACGGCGGCAGCTCGAATGTACTGATTCCTTTGAGAGATCAAACATGGCTTAAAAAATTACTGGGGGGCTTTTTAAGCACCATTATGCACCTGTCCGTATGATGAAGCGGCAGATTCTGTTCACTTACTTCTCATGACTACGCACGATGGTTGCCCACTCGCTTTTTTCCTTTGAAAGCCCAGATGACAGCCCTGGCTTTTTGCTTTGGCAGGTCAGCAATCATTGGCAGCGGGAAATAAAGAAGGCACTGGAGCAATTTGGGCTCACCCATGCTCAGTTTGTGGTGCTGGCGGCAGCCTATTGGCTGGGCCAGCAGGGTACAATTACGCAGACGGACTTAGCAGTCCACGCCCGCATCGATAAGATGATGACCAGTAAGCTGCTCCGTACACTGCAGGCCAAAGGCCTACTCCTGCGCGCTGAACATGCCACCGATACCCGCGCCAAAGCCATAAGTCTTACTCCGGCGGGTGTACGGGCGGCGGTGCAGGCCGCATGGGCCGTAGAAGAATTTGAGAGTCGGTTTTTCGCCTCTATGGGTGCCGATGCGGCGGTGCTCAAGCAGCTAAAAACATTGCTGCCCGCCGTCACCGAGGCGGCGGCTACATAGGCTGGCTGGACGCTTCGAGTACAGGTACTTTCTAGAAGCGCTCTAGTCTATAAAAAGCGTTGTGCCAGTTCAGGTGTAGGTAACATGCACGACTCTTGCTGGCCAAACCATTGGTAGCGGTGCCGCGCCACGAAACGGTACAGCGCGTCGCGCAGCGCGCGCGGCAGCAGAATACCCACGTACAGCAATTGCCAGGCTCCGCCTAAGCCACGCAGGATGCGCAGTACGGCCGTGGAGTGAGTAAATACCTGTCCTTGCTCAATCAATACTACTGTTTCGGGAGTGGGAGTTACGGTTGTGCCGTATTGAGTCAGCAGCTTCTGACCCGCCTCCGATTGCAGCGAAGTAAACCGAAAATGCCTCCCGGAGTCGTGGTTAATAACGAACTGCACGAAGCCGTTGCAGAGGTTACAAACTCCATCGAACAAGATAACGGCGGGCTGATTTTTCATAGAGGATACGACTACTTCCAAACACAAACGGCTACGCTGAAACGTAGCGTTTAGTAGCCATACGAGCCACACATAATGCGGTTGATTAGTTTGAATACATTAAAGATAAGTGTTTCGTTATCCCTCCATCTCAAACGTGTAGTACAGGTAAATCACTTTTCATTCTAATTGCGCTGTTACTATCGGCCACTGCGACTGGCGTTATGGGCTTATCAGCAGGCGTTGTTCTCCGCGATGACGAAACTTTCCCCGGCCCACCAGCCCCTAGTACTACTGCTGACTCAACAATAGGTATTGCTGGTACGACCACAGACATAACAGTATGCACCACCACAGTTTACCGGCAGGCCCAACTGGTTCAATGGCTGGCGCAGATGCTACTAGTGCAGGTGCGGGTGCTGGAGTATATAGTAGTTCTACAACCCGCTAATCGATAGCTAAAAAGCCCCCTACAACTGTTTTACTCTCTAATTACAGATCTATATCTGATTCTTATTTAACCCTGCAATAGTAGTAAAATCAGGGCCTACAGGCGAGTTTTTATAATTAAAACCTTGATTTATTGTCTATTATTTTGAAACGTCCATAAAAATAAATGCATCTATCAGTAACTATTTCTTTCGGTTTGCACGTAGAAGGGGCTCCTTGAATTCTATCCCGCTCTGGTTTAACCCATTCACCAACTAATCCTTCCAATGAAAAAATCACGGATTCTTCTCTCGACTCTCGCATTCGCCGGCATGTTTGTATCAGCTTCGCTGATGTCATCTTGCGCCTCTACTGGCACTGATAGCGCCACGACCAGCGGTAGCACCACGGGTACCACCAGCGACACTTCAACTGGTAGCACCAGCGGCTCTACTTCGGGCAGCACCAGCGGCAGCACGACTTATGATACCGGCAGCACCAGCGGTACCACCACCGGCACTACTACTACCGGCACCACGACTGGTTCAACCACAACGGGTACTACTGGCACCACTACTATGGGTAGCACGTCGGGTAGCACCAGCGGTAGCACGACCATGGGTACTACCACGGGCACCACTACTGGTACCACCACCGGTACTACTTCAGGTAGCACTACTACGGGCTCCACTACTACGGGCACAACCACCCGCTAGGGTCATGTTCATTCATTTGAACATATAACCTAAGACCAGAGGGATAATTACTGTCTAGTAATTATCCCTCTTTTTATAGATAGAAGTTGGTTTCGGAGGTCATTTTTCGACCGTAGGCCTACTCTTAAGTTGCTTACCAGCTTACAAGTTACCGTTTATGGTTTCTGTTATGCTACTGTTCATGTTCTTATCACTCATTCTCAAAAAGCTATGAAAAAGTCATCTTTTGTTTCGTTCGCAGCCCTTTTGGCAGCAGTCTTTGTTTCGGCTAGCGCCACTGCACAAACTACCGCAGGCTCGACCACCGGTAGCACCGGCTCGACTACGGGCACCACTACAAGTGCCACTACGGGCACTACCTATGGAACTACGGCTGGTGCCACTACCGGAAGCGTAACTGCAGGCTCTACCACAGCCGGTACGACCCGAGGAACCACCGCTGGCACGATGACGGCGGGCAGCACCGCCGGTACCATGACCACCGGTTCTACCACAGGCACCATGACAGCCGGTAGCACCACGGCGGGCACTATTACCGCTGGCTCAACGGCCGGCAGCACCACGGGCACTACGGTCGGTACCACTGCTGGAACTACTGCTGGCACAACTAGTGGCCGTACCACGGCTACACAGTCTACCCGCACTTCTACTACCGGTACTACGTCGGGCCGCACAAATACCCGTACCACATCGGGTAGCACTACTACGGGTACTGGCCGGACCACTACCGGCACCACGTCAGGTAGTACTACTACCGGCACTACGTCAGGCCGTACGACCACCGGCACCACGTCAGGTCGTACCACCACTGGCACTACTAGTGGCAGTAGCACAATGGGTTCTACCAGCGGTAGCACCACCAGTGGCTCTACTACCGGCACCACGACAAACTAATTTCTGATTCCGACCTTAAAAGTCGGTTGCTCTTTTTGAAGGCGAAAAGGCAAACCATCCAACTCGGTGGCGTACCTTTTCGCTTTCTTTTTTCTCCCATTTTGCCCCCCAGCGCGGCTCCTATGACCCGTGTCCTCGATTTTTTGCGCCGGCCGTTCGTGCTCGACCTGCGGGCGCTGGCCTTGCTGCGCATAGCAACAGCCGCCGTTGTTCTGACCGACCTTGCCATCCGCAGCACCGATTTGGAGGCGCACTATGCCAACATGGGCATTCTGCCGCTGCATGTGCTGTACGAGCGCAACTGGAATGCTTACCAAGTTAGTCTGCACAACATCAGTGGGTTGTGGCAAATACAGGCGCTGCTGTTTTTGGTGGCGGCTGGGTTTGCCATACTACTGCTGCTGGGCTACAAAACCCGCTTAGCAACGGTGGTATCGTGGCTGCTGCTGGTGTCGCTGCAAAATAGGAACCCCATCATCGGGCAGGGCGGCGACGATTTGCTGCGGATGCTGCTGTTCTGGGGCATTTTTCTGCCTTGGGGTCGTATGTACTCCGCCGATGCGGGCCGAACGGAGCCTAAGCCAGCTTCGTATTCGTACTTCAGCGCAGCCACGGTGGCGTATGTGGTGCAGCTGGCACTGGTGTACTGGTGTACGGCGTTGCTCAAAAATGCCCCCGAATGGACCACGGAAGGCACCGCCATCTACTACGCTCTTAGCCTCGACCAAGTGTTGATGCCGGGCGGCCGGATTCTGTACCAGTTTCCGGAGGTGATGCGCTTTCTCACCTTCGCAGTTTATTACACCGAGCTGCTGCTGCCGTTTGTGCTGTTTATCCCGGTGGGCGTGCCGTTCTGGCGGGTGCTGTTTGTGGTGGTGATGTACGGGTTTCACTTCGGCATCAGCCTGACGTTGTTTGTGGGCTTATTCTTCCTCATCAATATGGCCTCGGTGCTGGGCTTGTTGCCGACACCAGCCATGGACTGGATAGATCGGCACGTGCGGACGCGCACGCAGCGCCTGCAGCCCCATTTGGCCCGCCTGTATAGCTGGCGCAGCCCGGTGCGGGTAAACGTGGAATCGAGCCTGAATTTACCCCCCAAGACCATCCAAATACTGCACGGCTTACGCAACGGAGTGGTCACGTTGCTACTGGCGTACATATGCTGGTGGAACCTCGACTCGATTGCCAAGCCTTCACTCACCATGTCGGAGCCCTTGCGGTGGTTTGGGTATCTGTTTCGCGTCGATCAGCACTGGGGCATGTTTGCGCCGGCTGTTTTCAAAGATGACGGCTGGTACATTCTGGATGCCACCACGCCTAAAGGCCAACATATTGACTTGAATCGCAAGGGAAAGCCCGTTACGTTGGCCAAGCCAAAGTCGGTGGTGTCGTTGTTTAAAAACGACCGGTGGCGCAAGTATTCTGAGAATTACCTGTTCATTTCCAACGCTTACCTGCGCCCGTACTACTGCAACTATCTGTTGCGCGTATGGAATGAAGACTCCAGCAATGCCCCCGTACAGCGGCTGGATGTCATTTATATGAAGGAAGTTTCGCAGCCCAACTATCGGGTGGTTAAGCCCACTCGGGAAGTGCTCTGTAGCTGCGAAACCGCGCTGCCCACCAAATAAGCAGCCTCTGCCATTTCCTTGACCAGTGCGTTGCCGCTGGCTTTACGGGGGGCTTTTTCTGGTTGAAATCAACCAGAAAAAGCCCCCCGGCGTATCACTTCCTACCTACTTCATTATCTCTAACCAAAACACATTTCTATATGGCTAACCGAGCTAGTACGCCCCAGCTTCAGGCCGTTGCGCCGGGTATCTGGGGTTTGCGTAATGTATTTACCAATCTGTACTATGTGCGCGAGCCGGAAGCGCCAACCCCTGACTGGGTATTAGTAGATGCGGGCCTGCCGGGCTCGGCTGGCACTATTCGTCGCCATGCGGCCGAGATATTTGGCCCGGAGGCGCGGCCCTCCGCCATCATTCTCACCCACGGCCACTTCGACCACGTAGGGGCGCTAATTACGCTGGCCACCGAGTGGGATGTGCCCGTGTACGCGCACAAGCTGGAACTGCCTTACCTCACGGGCCGCTCGTCTTATCCCCCACCCGACCCAACCGTGGGAGGCGGCGCGATGGCGGCTTTGTCTTTTCTCTACCCCAAGCAGCCCATCGACCTCGGCAGCCGGGTGCAGGAGCTGCCAGCCGATGGCTCGGTACCGCACTTGCCCGGCTGGCGCTGGTATCATACGCCCGGCCATACACCCGGCCACGTTGCGTTTTTCCGCGAGCACGACCGCGTACTGCTTGCCGGCGACGCCTTCGTGACCGTGAAGCAGGAATCGGGCTCGGCGGTGTGGGAGCAACGCCAAGAGGTACATGGTCCGCCCGCTTATTTCACGCCCAACTGGCCCCAGGCCTGCCAATCAGTGGCGCTGCTGGCCGATTTGAAGCCCCAAATTGCTGCTACCGGCCACGGCATTCCGATGCACGGCACGCAACTCCTGCAGCAGCTTCAGGCGCTCGTAGATAACTTCGATGAAGTAGCCATTCCGAAGCACGGCCGCTACGTGCCCCAGCCCGCTACCGCTGACGAAACCGGCGTGACCTCGGTACCGCCGGCGGTGAGCACCGCCTTCTCTAAGTGGGCGCTAGGGTTGGGCTTGGCTGCCACAGTGGCGCTGGTAGTAGTGAAGAACAAAAAGGGCAAGAAGCGCTACCGCCGCTAATTTTTGCCGTAAACTACCCTGGATTCCCCAGTGAGACCTCACTCTGCCCCTTTCCAGAAGGGCTGGGGTGAGGTCTCATTAGGTTCTATAGCCACCAAGCTCGTCTATACTTATTCAGCTTTCCCACCCATGCGTTCCTCCCAACCCAACACCCACAAATCGGCTGCGAAGGAAATTAAAGAGAAAATAGCCGCTATTCATAAGCTCGACCTTCGCGAGCAATCCGTTGACGATCTGGTACCACTGATGCGTGAGCTACTCGCGGGTCACTCACTACGCTGCCTGGACTTTGATGCCGGCCTGCTGCTGTACCGGGGTACGCCCTGCGAGAAGCTCCCGCACCGCTTCGCCGATGTGTCGTATGCGCCGGCTGAGCGGGTAAAAAACGATCAGCGCGCCAACCGGGCGGGCGTACCCATGTTTTACTGCAGCGCCACCTGGCACCCACCATTTTTTGAGGCCGGTGTAAAAAAAGGCGACCAAATCATCATCAGCCGCTGGCAGGCCCGGGAGCCGTTGCGCATTGCAGGCTTCAGCCACGCCGACCTCTGCGCCGACGACCCGCACTCTGACCGCGAGAAGGTACTACGGAAGGCACTAAAGCAGCTACCGGAGCCGGAGCGACTCATGACTGAGTTTATGACAGGCTGCTTCACTCAGCCCATTAAGCCCGGCGAAGAGCACCGCTACCGCTTATCCATTGCCCTTACCGAAGCCTTGGGGTTAGGCGAAAAGTTCGATGGCCTCCTGTATCCGTCGGCGGCCATGAACAGCCCTTCGCACAATCTGGCGCTGCATCCGCACTGCATTGATGAGCAAAAGCTCGTGCTTCAATATGTGGAGCACGTATCGGTGAATCGTGTTGAGACTGAAACCATTGATGTATGCTCGCTCAACTTTGCCCGCGGCGTAGCTCCCGGTGAAAAGCTGCACTGGCTCAATAAGCCCGGCAACTGGGTTTTGCGCGAAGGGGCCCAAGCAAACGACTATTGCTTATAACCAAAAAAGCCCCCAGAAATGTTTATGGGGGCTTTTTTGGTTCTTGCACTTATTTAGCTAATGCCAGCAATGCTGGAATATCCAACGGATCGGTCACCATATTGATTTCGCCGGTGGCAGAACGAGGCCACTCCTCCTGCGGGCGGTCATAGTACAGCTCTACGCCATTGCCGTCGGGGTCATTGAGATAAATAGCTTCCGACACGCCATGATCGGCGGCCCCGGTGACGGGATAGTTGGCATCTAGCAGCCGCTTCAGGGCCATGGCCAGCTCTGGCCGCGTGGCGTACAGAATGGCTAAGTGATACAGGCCAGCCGTGTTGCGCGGCGCGGGTGGTCCGCCCAGGCTATGCCACGTGTTCAGCCCGATATGATGATGGTAGCCCCCCGCCGAGATAAACACGGCCTGTGAGCCGTAGCGCTGGGTTATCTCGAAGCCCAGCAGGCCGCAGTAAAAGTCGATGGCGCGATCTAAATCAGCCACTTTCAGGTGTACATGGCCAATGCGAGTGGTGGCGGGGATAGTATACGGCTGGCTCATGCGGCGTTCAGATTTGGAGAGGAATATGGATGCGTTATTCAAGTTATGCTGATAAAATCATTCTTCACGCCTACTTGCCCACACCGCAGGAATGAGCTACGAGGCTGGCAGCAAATCGCAGTACCAAAAGCCGGCTTCAGGTGCGCCGGGCGTAGGGGCCGGATAGGTGCGGCGCACCAACTCGCCGCGCACAAACGGGATCGGGCTGCTAAAATACGGGGCGTCGAAGACGAAGCTGTGGTACTCGCCATTCTCGCCGCAAGGGTCAACGCCGGGGGGCAAATCGCGGAGGAAATCAGCGTCGAGGAGGCGGCCGCAGAAGCTGGCGTCGAGGTGCTGCTCATTCACGCACACCACTACAGCCTGAAAGCCTAAGTCGATATATTCGCGCAGCAAATCGGCAGTAGGGCGTTGCCAGAGTGGAAAAATGCCCCCCAACCCCACACGCGCCAGTTGCTGCTCCCGGTAGGCCCGAAGATCTTCCAGATAAATATCCCCGAAAATAGCCTGACTCACGCCCTGGGCCTGCAACGGAGCCAAGGCATCGTGCATAAGCCGCTCATATTCCTCCATGCTGGGCGATTCGGGAAGTGCCAGCGGCACCAGCGGCAATCCGATGCGCTGGGCCTGCGCTTCGAGCAGCGCCACTCGCACGCCGTGCATAGATACGCGCTGGTAGTGAGCGTTGATGCTGGTGAGCAGATGCGTCACCTGGTAGCTGGGGTCGCGCAGGGCGTGGTAGAGAGCGAGGGCGGAGTCTTTGCCCCCACTCCAATTCATTAGGGCTGAAACGGGCATCCGGCAAAGGTATCGGGCCATGCGGAATTAGCTCATCTGACAAAAATGCGTTTCCCAAACTTTCTTGCCGCAGTAGCTTCGGCTATTGACGCCCGCTTGTCGTATACAGGGCTTCCAACCCTAGTCTTTCAACTCAAAACACTTTCTATGAAACTTCAACAGCGTTACGCGCTGGCTATTCTGCTGGTCGCTACGGCCCCGCTAGCCTCCTGCGACTACGAAAAGGGCCCCGGCGAAAACACCCAATTCGACAAGAACCTCAACACGGAAGCGGCCAAAGACGCGACCAGCAACGAGACTGACCGCGACAGCGTGAACCGTGTACAGAACGTGCAGCCCCCAGCGGGCAAAGGTTCGGCCGCCGATCAGCAGCAGTCTGTTGATAACGCGATGAACTCGGCTCCGGGCGGCAACACGGCTACGTCGCCGCAAACGGCCTCGGGTCAGCCAGCTCCGGTGGATAAAGCGCAGGACGGCAACAGCCAAAACGCGAAGCAGGCACCATCGCAAGCCTCAGGCACCGATCAGAGTGGCAACGGCGCTACAACAGGCGGCACAACGTCAGGTAGTGGCGGTGGACAAACTACGCAGCAATAACAGACCACTAACTACAGTAGCGAATCGCTACTAGTAGATACAAAAAAGCCCCCAGAGATCCTCTGGGGGCTTTTTTACGACTATAAAGCTCTAGTACAACTGATTATTGGTGCTGCGACGAGCATCGTGCACTACGGAAAGGGCGCTTTTGAGAACCAAGCTATCTTCCAGCACCGCCCACACCGGATCGGGCACGCCGGTACTAGAACCTAGTGCTTTGCGCAGGTACAAGGCTCCGTAGGTGGCGGCCACCGCCACTGCACTGCCAATAAGCGCGCCTTTTACTACACTGTCTTTCTGGGTTTTATAAGCTGCCGCACCCGCCAAGCCGCCCGCCAAAATACGTCCCAGCAAAATCGGCGGCGCGGTGCGGTCGGGCATACCGGGCAGTTTGTCGGCGGCCATTTCGGATATAGCTACTCCTTTCAGCAGCTTAGCCGTGGTTGGCGACTGCAAAAACC